>CAUZMW010000120.1:0-6267 GCA_963581225.1 Gammaproteobacteria bacterium | reverse complement strand
TGCTCAGGCGCATGGACGAACACGTCGATGGGCTGCCCTCCGCTTAGGTGGTGCTGCCAAGAATCGCCGTAAACGGTGCCGGGATACGCTGCTGAGAATCGCGACGAGGCCGTCGCTCCTACGAGCCCTGACCCCTCAGTCCCGAGTCGTGTATGCTCCCTGAGCCATGCCGACTTAATCGAAAAACAAAAAGCCAGGAGATCGACATGAAGGGTCTATCAATCGCAATAATCGTTTTCGCGGGTGTTGCGCTTACCGCATGCCAGAACGCTGACGACATGGCCGCAGAGGATTCGCCGCCCGTCGCGGGGCCAGTAGAACCGGCACCGCCCGTCAGCATACCTGAAGCCGCTTCCTCGGGACCGCAGACCACGACCCAGGCGTCGTTGGTGAGCGAATCGGAGTGGGCGGTGTTATTCGCCGGCCACGACCTTACAAGCTTCGATCCATTGGGCGATGCCCAGTGGAACATTATCGATGACTATGTGGAAGCCGATGGTTACACGGGAAGCTTTCTGGTCAGCAGGGGCGGCTACGGCGATTTCCGCCTGCATGTCGAGTTCTGGCCGGGCGCGGAGTCCAACAGCGGTATTTTCATCCGCTGCGAGGATCCGGCTGCTGTCAGCGCGATAAGCTGTTACGAGATCAATATTTTCGATACCAACGAGAATCCAGATAACCGAACCGGTTCGATCGTGAACCACGCGCCGCCACTGACGACTACGGAGGCTGAAGAGCAGTGGAATACCTACGACATCGTCGCCGAAGGCTCACGCATCGTCGTGACCCTGAACGGTAATGTCACGGCGGAGATCGACGACGATAGCCACGCTAACGGACCGTTTGCGCTGCAGAACAACGGCGGTTTAATCCGGTTCCGCAACGTGCGCTTGCAACCACTGTAATCGATCGAGCCCGGACGAAGTGCCTAAGGGATTCGACCGACGAAAGTGCGCGGGAGCCGCGTTCGTTGTCGTTAGTCTGATCCTCGTTTCCGCGTGTCTGTCCGAGGCCCAGGCCCAGAGGTTCAGACAGTATTACGAGTCCACACCCAATGGACCGATCGATTCAGAATTTTTCTTCGTTCGGCTCCAGTATTCCTGCTCGACGCGATCTCGTTGTCGAAGCGCCTGGCTCACGGATTGGCCTGACGCTGAGATGCATTTGCTTCCCGGAATAACCCGCCTCACACGAGTAGCGACCGGAGCGAACGGTAGAATAGTAAACTTGGGCAGCGATGAGCTCATGGACTACCCATGGCTCTATGCCGTTGAGGTCGGACAGTGGTATCTCGACGACCTCGAAGCGGTGCGCCTCCGTGAGTACCTGGACCGCGGCGGCTTCCTCATGGTGGACGATTTCTGGGGGGCTTACGAGTGGTCGATATTCACCGAGTCGATGAGCAAGGTCTTCCCGGACCGACCGATTGTTGAGCTAGGTGAAGATCACCCGCTTCTGCACGTGCTCTACGACCTCGATCAGCGCACGCAGATACCGGGCCGCGGTGGGCAACGAGGAGAAACCCCTCACTGGCGCGGAATCTTTGACGACGACGACCGCCTGATGGTTGCGATCAACTTTAATATGGATATGGGCGACGCGTGGGAACATGCAGACGATCCCTGGTATCCGGAGCCGATGACGGCACTCGCCTACCGGTTTGCCGTTAACTATCTCATCTACTCAATGACGCACTAGGCGTATCGGTTCGGGGTCCCGTTAGTGGCGGTCCCCGGAGGCCGGATCATTGGGCGGCGGCACGCGCCAGGCAAGTATCCCGAGCACAAACAGAATAATGACGACGCTGATCAACGGTGTTGCGGGCAGCCAGAGGGGTATGTCCTGGATGCTGTCGAACGGCCCGATGAGACCGCTCAGTGCGGCGCCTACGCCCAAGCCGATCAGAATGCCGAACGCGAGTTTCGTCTGGTAGTGCCAGGCGAAACCCCACAAGACCAATAACACTACGAACGCGGCCCAACCGTATATCATGATTTGTCCTATCTCTTCGTTCTGACTAAGTAAAAATCCGCCTGTCGGCGATCAGTGGTGCTCCGCAAACTCGGACGTGTCCGCGCCGAAAAAATTCAACCGTGTCAGGACCGTATAGTTGCCCTCGACAGCCATTAGACCGATTAAGACGAGTAGCACAATCGGCGGCCCGATGATGGCGTAGATCAGTGCCATTCTCTCCCACATCATGTGCATGAAAACGGCAATGATGAATCCGGCCTTCAGGAACATGAAGAGGAGAATCAGGCCCCAGCGGACATAACCCTCGAAGCCCATGATGTCTACTAGATAGGAAAATGTGCTGAGGACGAACAGAAGTCCCCAGATCCAAAAGTAGATGGCAAGCGGATGCTGTTGGTGTGTGTCGTCTTGAGCCATGTCAAGCCCTTACCAGAGATAGAAGAAAGCGAAAATAAATACCCAGACGAGGTCGACGAAATGCCAGTATAGGCCGGTGATTTCGACGATTTCGTAGCCGCGTTTCTCATAATCTCCGCGGAGAACCTTCATCGCGACAGTCGTCAGATAAATTACGCCGAGAGTCACGTGCGCGCCGTGAAAGCCAGTAATCATGAAGAACACCGAACCGAATTGCGGCGCACCCATGGGATTGGACCACGGCCGCACGCCTTCGTCGATGATTAGTTTTGTCCACTCGAATGCCTGCATGCCCACGAACATCGCGCCGAACGCCGCTGTGATGAGCATGAGCGCGGCCGTCTTCGCGCGGTCGCCGCGATAGCCCATGTTGACCGCCATGGCCATCGTACCGCTGCTCGTGATCAGGATGAACGTCATGATGGCGATCAGAATGAGCGGGATGGGTTCGCCACCGAAGGACAGGGCGAAAACTTCACTCGGATTCGGCCACGGCACCCGCGTGGAGGCGCGCACGTTCATATACCCAGTCAGGAAACAAGAAAAGATAAACGTGTCACTGAGGAGGAAGATCCACATCATGGCCTTGCCCCACGGAACGTGGAACGCCTGCCTGTCTCCGCCCCAGTCGGTGGCTATGCCTCGAAGACCGGGATCATGCCCAGGCCCCGTTGCGGTCGCATCGTATGCCATATGACCTTAAATTCTTTTAAGTAGAGGAAAATAGATAGAACAGCGCTAACCAGAGAATCAACAGGAAGTGCCAGTAGACTGCGCATAGCTGGATGCTCAGTCGCACCCTCGCGATCTGCGTAACGTCGTAGGAGTCGAATCTCCCCCAGACCCGTTTGGTTGTTCTCGCCCAGACCCACAAGCCGCCGAGAAGGTGTAAGCCGTGCAAACCGGTAATGAGATAGAAGAACGTATCTGCAGGATTAGTAGCGAGAAAGTAGCCTGAGGATGCCAGCTGTTGCCAGGCGAGTAATTGTCCGACGAGAAATACGATCGTGAAGATTCCGCCGGCGGTAAGGTTCACTCTGACGCTGTTGAGATTCTCGCGATTCGCGGCACCGCGAGCGCGCTGAAACGCGACACTGCCCAGTATCAAGAAAGCGGTGTTGATCCAGAGCAGTTGCGGGTCGGGCAGTGGTCGCCAGTCAGCGTAACCGGAGCGTTCCGTATACATGATGGCGAACAACGAAAACAGGCTTGTGACCACAGCGAGAAAAATCCACAGGCCGACGCGCTCGGCGGGAATGCCCATCGCGCCGTCCTTTGCGTCGATCGGGCCTTTCTCGGTCCACGGCTTGGTCCGGAGTCGCCGCATCAGGAAGAACCATAAAACGATGGCTCCAGCCAGAGCGATGAACAGGGCCGTGATATTCACTAGTGTTTAACTCCATGTTCGCGACCCACGATAACGCCCTCGTGCGGCGGTTCGGTCTGCGGAATGAAATCGTTCACCTCGCCGGGGACGCTGTAGTCATACGCCCAACGGTGCACTACGGGAAGTTCGTCGCCCCAGTTCCCGTGTTTGGGCGGGGTATCGGGAGTCTGCCACTCCAGCGTCGTGCTGCCCCAAGGATTACCACCGGCTTTTTCGCCCTTGAATAGACTCCAGACCATATTGACGAAGAAGATAATCTGAGTCCCGGCAACGACTAGCGCCGCGATAGTAATTCCGGCGTTCGCGGTCTGAACCGAATCCGGTATGAATTCCGTGATGCCATTTGCGTAGTAACGACGCGGCACGCCCAGGAAACCCAGATAGTGCATCGGTAGATAAATCGAATACGTGCCGAGCAGAGTCAGCCAGAAGTGCCACTTGCCAAGCGTGTCGTTGAACATCCGCCCGGTTATTTTCGGATACCAGTGATAGATGGCGGCGAACAGCACGAGTACCGGGGAGACGCCCATCACCATATGAAAGTGCCCGACGACAAAGTAGGTGTCGGAAAGCGGCAGATCGACGGTGACGTTGCCGAGAAACAGGCCTGTCAGACCGCCATGCGTGAACGTGAAGATAAAGCCGATCGCGAATAACATCGGCACGGTCAGATGCAGGTCGCCTCGCCACAGCGTCAACACCCAGTTATAGACTTTCAGTGCTGTCGGAATGGCGATAATCAGAGTCGTCGTCGCGAAGAAGAAACCGAAGTAAGGATTCATCCCGCTGACATACATGTGGTGCGCCCAGACGACGAAGCTCAGCGCGCCAATCGCGATGATGGCCCAGACCATCGTCCGATAGCCGAAGATATTCTTTCGCGCATGCGTCGCGAGGACATCGGAGACCATGCCGAATGCCGGCAATGCGACGATGTAGACTTCTGGGTGGCCGAAAAACCAGAACAAATGCTGGAATAGAATTGGGCTGCCGCCCGAGTATTCAGATTCTACGCCCATCGTTAGCATCGACGGCATGAAGAAACTCGTGCCGATCAACCTGTCCAGCAACATCATGATGGCGGCGACCAGCAGGGCCGGGAACGCCAGCAGGCCAAGAATGGTGGCGACGAATATTCCCCACACGGATAGCGGCATACGCATCAACGTCATGCCTCGTGTACGTGCCTGTAGAACGGTTGTAACGTAGTTCAGCCCGCCCATCGTGAAAGCGACGATGAATAGCGCAAGCGATAGCAGCATGACCACGATGCCGCCGCCGCTACCTGGCGTCCCTTCAGAAATCGCCTGCGGCGGATACAGCGTCCAACCGGCTCCGGTCGGGCCGTCCGGGACGAAGAAGCTCACCATGAGAACCAGAACGGACAGCAGATATACCCAATAACTGAGCATGTTCATGTACGGAAACACCATATCCCGGGAGCCGCACATCAACGGAATGAGATAGTTGCCGAACCCGCCGAGGAACAGGGCCGTGAGCAGGTAGATGACCATGATCATCCCGTGCAGCGTTACGTACTGGTAGTACTCTTCCGGTGTAATAAAGGAGAACGACTCGGGGAAGCCGAGCTGCAACCGCATCATGACGGACAGCCCCATGGCCAGTAGCCCGACCGCGATCGCAGTCAGACCATATTGGATCGCGATGACCTTGTGGTCCTGGCTCCAGATATATTTGGTAATGAACGTCTGCGGGTCATGCAGATGTTGCTCGTGATCTCGGTCGGCAATTGCCACGTATGCCATTAGAGCGTACTCCTGGCAGTTCTCTCGGAATGCTTCGTTGGTTCGATTTTCATATTCGTTGTTGTCACGCTGGTCACAGGGTATTGAGATAGGCGACCATGTCGTTGATCGCTTCATCGTCGGCGAGAATATCCGCCATCATGCGCATCTGATCGCCGTACGCATCCCCCGGGTGAGCGCCGCGGATTCCGGTCCGGAAATTTTGCAGTTGTCTGACCAGATACCAGTCGGTCATGTCGGCAAGACCGGGCGCGTTCAACGCCCAGATACCGCGTCCGTCATCGCCGTGACACGCTGAGCAGGTGCCGTAGAGGTCTTCGCCTACGGCCACGTCGCCGGTCACAGTGATGGGCGCCGGCTGTGACGGCAGCGAGTCTATATAGGCGACGATGTTTTCGATAGCCTGATCGTCAGGAACCGTAACCATCATCGGTGCCATCATCGCGCCGAAAATATCCCCCTCCGCCGTGCCTCGAACTCCGCTCTTGAAATATTGAAGCTGACGGCGTAGATACCAAGTCTCCTGACCGGTTAGCTTGGGCGCGTTGAGCGCCTGCACTCCCTGGCCGTCGGGCCCGTGACAGGCTGCGCAGATCGCGTACGCTGCCTGGCCGGCAACCGGATCTCCGGGTTGACGTGCCATCGACTCCGCGAACGTAGGTTGTTGATCGAGCCAGGCGTCGAAGTCCGCCTGCGTATCGACAACGATTTTTCCTCTCATCG
>CAUZMW010000119.1:0-6299 GCA_963581225.1 Gammaproteobacteria bacterium | reverse complement strand
CAACATACCCATCAACGACTGCAATCTGCTGGTCAGTTATTTCGGCGACTCGGACCTGCCGTGGACGGACGTTCAGAAGCGCGAGGTCTCGGGCAAACTCAGCTTCGGTTTCTGTACCGGACCTTCGACACGCTTCCCCAATCTCTCGCCCGACAACTGTGATCAGTCGGTCAAGGCGGCGATGGCACGCGAACCCGAGCGCTGGGCGGGTGTGCGCTGCACCTACCACGACAATCTGGTCAACGTGTACGGCATCGATCCGGCAACCGGCTTCGCCCGCAGTCCGTGGGACAACGTCGGCGTCCAGTACGGCAAACAGGCGTTCAACGACGGCATCATTACCTTCGAGCAGTTCGCCGAACTCAACGCCCGGATCGGCGGCCATGATCTCAGCGGCGTCATCGTGCCGGGCCGGCGGGCCCGCGCGAACCTCGATGCTCTGCGAATCGCCTACGAGACCGGCCGCCTCAACACCGGCGCCGGCGGCCTGAAGAACATCCCGATCCTCGACGTCCGCGGCTACACGGACGGCATCTGCACGCTGACGCCCTGCCCGCCGGGCGACCCGCAGCAAGTCGACGTCCACGACGGCTACCACACGCTGGTGGCGCGCGCGCGGCTCGAGAAGGCCAACGGCAACGCCGCCAACCACGTCAGGCTCGTCACGCACGAGGTCGGACACCGTGGCCCCGACTCAATCTTAAGCCGCGTCTCCGTGGATGCGGTCGCCACCCTGGATCAGTGGGTAACGGCCATTCGGGCCGACACCTCGGGACAGCCGCAGGCGCGGAAGGTGGCTGAGCATCGGCCCGCGGACTTCGTCGACGCGTGCTACCCGTCGGCGGCGGCCCGAGTCACCGACATGGATCGCTGCGCCGAGCTGTTTCCGATCAGCTCCGATGCCCGCATGGTGGCCGGCGCCCCGTGGGCCAACGACGTATTGAAGTGTGCGTTGCAGCCGGTCGATCCGGGTGACTACGCGCAGCCGCTGACCCCCGCGCAAGGCGCCGCGCTGGAGCGGATTTTCCCTGAAGGCATCTGCGACTGGGCGCAGCCGGGTATCGGCCAGGTACCGCTCGCCGGCACCTGGGCGGTCTACCACGGCAACGCGGCGGTCGAGTATTTGCGGCCGGCCGACTAGGCGGCGCGCTGAACGCCGATGGAGACGCTAGAACCGGAATAGATAGTTCAGTTTCACCACGACATCGGCGGAAGCGGAGTGATAGGAGCTGTTTTCAGTTCTCTGCGCTAAGTTGTGGTTGATCACGAAGAATGCTTCCCTACCTGCTTCGGGAATCCAGTGCAGACGGCTGTTGATGCCAACGGTCTCGGACATATTGTCATATTGAATTAGATTGACCCACGACAGCGTGCTGGAGAAGGCGATACTGGCTTCGAGCCGAACGAGCCGAGCAATGAAATCGCCTTGCGGAAGCTCGATATCGTTGTACTCGTAGCCCACGCGGCCCTGAAAGTGAGGCGAAGGTCGCCAGGTGATATCAGCCCCGAGCACCAGTTGCTCGCCATCAAAAAAGTCGCCGGACTCATACTCGAACGAGCCCGACAACTTCCGGTGGACGCCCGTTTCGAACGCGAATCCGTACGAATCGAAGGCGTATTGCCCTGGAGGGATGATCACTCCCTCGGAGATCTCAAAATCCTCGATCAAGACCTCCTTAGTACTCGTGTAGTGGAAGCCGAGTTCCTCGTTGATATGGTTTTCGAATTCCGCCAATCGCAACTTAACGACTTCGGTTTGCAGGCCGCCAGTGAGCAGATCGATGCGTTGCGCGTCCACGCCGGTGAAGATCGCGCGTAAGTAGCTGCCCTGCGGTCGATGGGTGTAGCCGACAGCCAGCATGCTGTCATGAATACCGCTGTTGTTTACGAAGCCGAGTGCGGGGTTGAAATTTTCCTCCAGCTCTTTGAAACCGAGTTCCGCTCGCCAACCGATTCTGCCCGGCAGTCGTAGGCCGAATCCGAAAGCTCTGTCGTCCGAGTCCAGTCCCTCCGTGTCGCTCTGTTGATACCAGGCCTCGCCCTCGAGCGAGCGCCCCCCCGAGAGACGTGTATTCAGATAGGTCAAGTCAATTCCAACGACCGAGTTATCCAGATTTGATCGTGGATCACCGTTGGTGACGATCATGCCGACACTCGACTCGGACAGGACATTGGCCGCTACTCGGCCGATGAATATGTCGGTCGCCTCGACATCTTCAAACTGATCCTGCCGAATGGCGAGGGCGCCGATATTCCATCGACCAGCCCGCCCGGCGAGTTTGCCACCGACGTTGAGATCGACAGGTTGGCCCGTCTCGCCGAGACCGATGCGGCGCGAAAAAAATGGCTGCCCGTTCTGTCGCGATGTACGCGAGGCGGCAGTGTTTCCAAGACTCGGGTCGCCCCCCCGACCCCCAATTCTACCGAAGGCGAATATGTCGGCGTCTCTGAGAAAGAACTCGCGTTTCTCGGGAAAGAACAGGCTGAAGCGCGTCAAGTTTACCTGCCTGTCATCGACCTCGGTCGCCGAGAAATCAGTATTGACGGTGAGAGAGCCGTTGAGGAGGGGCGTTATCTTATAGAAGAGATCCAGGGAGGGATTAAGGCCGCCATCCGTCTCGCCGGTCGTGAAGTCCTTCTTATCGCTCAGACTCACCGAGGTAACAATGTCGAGGCCACTGACCTGCTGTAGGCCGTCGATGCCCAGCATCAGTCCTGAGATGCTCGGGTCCTGCTCGCGATTGCGCGAGACCCACCCCATCTGCTCATTCTTTCGCGCAATTCGCCTACCGAAGTTTATGCCCCATCGATCGTTACTCGGGTCGAAGGTCAGTGTCTTGAAAGGAATCGCCATCTCCGCTACCCAACCTTCAGCGTCCTGCGTCGCCGCGGCCCGCCAGATGCCCTCCCAATTCTCCTGTAGATTGCTCGAATTCTGATACTGTCCTTCTCTACGCACTCCGTTCGGATTGATCTCGAAGCCGAAACCGCTGCGCCCGCTGTTGAGCGGATCGAGAATCACCGAGAACCTATCCTCCGTCCACAGCACTTCGCCTTGCCGCAGCACATGTGCGGTGATTTGCTCGGCTTCGCTATCCCACAACCTCGCACCGATGTACAAGGCTTCGTCGTCATACAACAGATAAACCTGTGTACGCTCCGAAGGCGACGCGTATTCGTTCGGTTCGATTTGATGAAAATCGTCCACCATAACCGCTCGAGACCAAACGTCCTCGTCCAAGCGGCCATCGATCGTGGGTACTTCATCGACCTGGATGATCTGGACAGACTTTTGTTCCCCGCCATTGCTCTGGGCCCTTACCGTTGGCGGTAACAGAAAACACAGCGTTGCGGCAACGCAGTGACAGATTAGCAGTCGAGACTGGCCGTGCATCCGACGATTCTACCCCTCCGAGCGACCCCGGCATCTTGAATATTGTATAGAAAAACTCTGTTCAGTAGCTACGGACGTTCGCGTAAACGATATGCGCTACGTTGGCGTATGATGTAGCGGATAAGAATAATCGACACGCGTTAGGGAAGTATCAGACGTCTACCATCGTTGCTCCCCGGTTCTACGTCGAGGCCGTCGGTTCCAACTCTCGTTCCTTACCGGCGCCCGAAGAGTTAGCGGCGAGTTAGCAAACTACACGATGTGAGGAGCGATACGATGAAACGATTCATAAGCGCAAGCTACCTTCTGGTGCTCGTTTTTCTGGTCCCGCTGGCGGCACGTGCGCAGGAAGTACTTCCCACGGATGTGTATCCGAACTCTCGCAACCGCTTGCCGTCGCTCGGCGCCGACGCACCAACCGGGGTCGACGGGATCAGATCCCATGGCACCGGCGGCGTCGTGCGCTGGGAATCACCGCTCGGGCGAGCGCTGACGGAACTCGCCATCCTGACGATCGCCCGTGAACTCGATCAGCCTTACGAGTGGTCGCTGCATGAGATGGAAGGCCTCGCGGTCGGCCTCGAGCCGCGCGTCATCGACATCGTCAGGAACCGGCAGCCGCTCACCGAGTTGAGCGAGAAGGAATCGTTAATTATCGAGCTCGGCCGCGAGCTACTTCGCGAACACGAGCTGTCGATCGCAACCTACGCGCGCGCCGAGGACGTACTCGGCACAGCCAACCTCGTGGACATCGTGTCGTTGATGGGCGACTACGTCGCAACGGGCGTGCGCCTGACGGCGTTCAATCAGCAGCTGCCGCCGGGCTTCAAGCAATTCCTGCCGCTGCCGTTCACGGAGCCCGACGACATTCATCCGGACAGCAGGAGCCGCCTGCCCTACGTCGAAAACTCGGCCGGGGCTGAGGCGGCAACGCCCCTGCTCTACAGCCGCCAGCTCGCTCCCGCGGGCACGGGGCCGGGGCAGATCCGGCGCCACGGCAGCGGGCTCGAGTCGCTGGAGGCCAGCGTCGGCACCCGGCTAACTCGCCTGGCGAGCCTCATCGCAGCCCGCGAGCTCGACGACGTCTATCAGTGGACGACAAACGAGATCGCCGCGGCCGAGGATGGACTGGAGGCGGCCATCATCGATCTCGTCCGGCGACGCGCGCCGGCAACCGGCCTTGCTGAGGAGGACGCAGCGCTGATCGAATTCGGTCGCGAACTATTGGGCGAGCACACCGTAAGCGCGCCGACCTACGCCCACGCTCTTCGAATTTTCGGCGAGAGTGACCTTGTTGACTTCATCGAATTGATGGCACAGCATGCTCACGATGCAACGTTGTTGATCGCATTTCAACAACAGCTGCCGGCAGGGCAGGAGCCGCTGCTGCCGATTCTCTGAGGAAACCCAAAGAGCGCATCAGATGTTCAGAGACCTCGCGATCGTCATTGCCACCGCCGCCTTGGTAGCGGGCGCTTTCTATGCAACGAGGGACACGGACGAGGTCGCGACGAATGTCGTTGCAGCGCCGGAGACAGTGACGCCGTTTGCGAGGACCGCCGACGGCCACCCGGACTTCAGCGGTATCTGGCAAACCAATGGCACGGCGAACTGGGATCTCGAGACGCACGACGCGCGCCCGATGGTCGCGCAGGCCGGCGTCTACGAAGACGTTGCCGTGCTCGCCGCCCCAGTCGTCGCACTCGGCACCGCCGGCTGGGTGCCGCCGGGCGTGGGCATCGTGGCAGGCGGCAAGATTCCGTACCAGCCCTGGGCGGCCGAACGCCAGCGCGAGAACGCCGCGAACTGGGTGGACCGCGATCCGGAACTCGGCTGTTATAGGCCGGGCGTTCCGCGCGCGATGTATCTGCCGTATCCGTTCCGGATCATCCAGGGCACGAACAAGATCATGATGGTCTTCGAGTTCGCGAACGCGCAGCGGACGATCAATCTGGATGACGTCGCACCCTACCCCGGAGAAGCGTTCATGGGCTACTCGGTCGGCCGCTGGGAGGGCGACACGCTGGTCGTCGACGTCACCGATTTTTCACCCTATACCTGGTTCGACAGAGCCGGAAACTTTCACAGCGACGCGTTGCACGTCGTGGAACGGTACACACCGATCAGCTCGAACGCGATTCGCTACGAAGCAACGATGGAAGACGAGAAAGTCTTTACTCGCCCGTGGACGATCAGCCTGCCGCTTTATCGCCGGCTCGAGCCGGACGCCCAGGTACTGGATTTCAAATGTAACGAACAGGTCGAGGAGACGATTTATGGACATCTGCGTAAGGAACCGCTCGTGGAACGCTGGGAGGGCGAGACGATGATCATCGACGTCACGCGCAAGATTCCGCCGGAAGAAATTCTTTACGAGTTGCTGTGGTCGGGCAATCCGCCCGAGGAACAATGAGACTGACGAGAAGGATCAAGCCTATGCGAGCACACTGGGTTAATGGGATCGCCTCAGCCGCTGCGCTTCTGACTCTGGTCGTCGGGCCCGCTCGGGCACATCACTCGTTCGCGGCGGAATTCGACGCCAACCAGCCCGTTAGTTTCACGGCGACCGTCAGGAGAATGCGCTGGACGAATCCGCACGTCTGGTTCTACGTCGACGTGGCACAGCCCGACGGCACCGTCGAGGAGTGGGCCGTCGAAGCGGGCACGCCGAACGTGCTGTTCCGGCGCGGCTTCACGAAAGAGTCGCTGGCTCCCGGTACCGAGATCGTAATCGAAGGTTACCGGGCAAAGGACGGTTCACGCCGGGCCAACGGCAGGGACATCACACTCCCCGACGGGCAAACGCTCTTCATGGGTTCCCCGGGGACCGGCGCACCCGGCGAACGACCTTAGAATTTTCTCGTAGCAGGCGGTCGCGCCCGACGCTTAGCGAACCTCGCTACTC
>CAUZMW010000118.1:0-6430 GCA_963581225.1 Gammaproteobacteria bacterium | reverse complement strand
GCGTACGCTGCCTGGCCGGCAACCGGATCTCCGGGTTGACGTGCCATCGACTCCGCGAACGTAGGTTGTTGATCGAGCCAGGCGTCGAAGTCCGCCTGCGTATCGACAACGATTTTTCCTCTCATCGTGTGATGCGCGAGGCCGCATAACTCCTCGCATAGGATTTCGTAAGTCCCGATTACCGTTGGCGTGAACCAAAGGTAAGTCACCATGCCGGGGACCAGATCCATCTTGACGCGGAACTGCGGTACGGCGAAGTCATGCAGCACGTCCTTGGATCGCAGTAGCGTCTTGGTCGGTTGATCGATGGGTAAATGGAGTATGGGGTTCGCTACCAGGATGTCGTCCTGCCCGGCAGGATCATCGGGATCTATGCCGAATGGATTCGCTTCGTCCATGTGGCGAATGCCGACATTGCCGAGTACGCCGTCGTCACCGGGGAAGCGATAACTCCAGTGCCACTGTTGGCCCACGGCCTCAACTTCCATAGCGTCGTCCGGCACATTCACGAACTGGCCCCACACGACCAGGCCGGGAGCGAGCATTGCGGCGATACCGATCGACGTGATGACAGTCAGCCAGACTTCAAGCTTGGTGTTCTCCGGGTAGAAGTCTGCCTTCTGGTTCGGTTTATGGCGGAAGCGGATGATGCAGTAGGCCATGAACAGATTGATCGCGATGAACACGATACCCGTGACGACGAGCGTGATATCGATGGTGGTATCGATCAGGCCCCAATTCGATGCCAGCGGCGTGAGATACCACGGGCTCACAAAATGGAACACTAGACTGCCCACCACCAGCAAGATGAGCGCGACTGCTATCGGCATGCGTTGGAAATCCTTGTAGATCGCCCGTCGGCGCGAATTAAGGAGAACCTAAAGGGTTATTCGATGATGAACTTCCCGTTCATCAGCACGTAATGGCCCGGGAAGGTACAGAAGAAAGTAAAGTCTCCCCCGGGCTCCAATTCGGAAATATCGAACGTTACTGATGTTTCTTCGCCACCGCCGATGATATTGGTCGCGGCGATAACGCGGGGGTCGTCAATCGGCAGATACTCAGGCGGACCTGACGCCTGGCCAGCGGCGGCGACCGGCATGTAGTCTGCCGTTGTCGTCAAGACCCAGTTGTGCCCCATGATGTTTCCCGGGAGCATACCGACGTGCTTCAGCGTAATGGTCACGTCCTCGCAAGCAGCGCTCACACGCATCTCGGCGAGGTTGAATTGAAGCAGGTCGTTTCCTTCAATCGTCTGGGTGCATGCCTGGCCCCACGCAGTACCGCACAGCATCCAGCTTACCAGTGCGAAAATGGCAAAATTAGTTCTCATTCGACAATGACTCCCGTCCCAGAGACCCGGGATCTCAGCGGGCAGAATGTTATCAGAACCGTGCGTGATAGGTAATGGGTTTGAGCCCCAATCGGATTCGGTTTCTACCTAGATGGGATCAGCACTTACAGCGAGGACGTGCGGAGATAAGCCTGCTCGGAGATTCGCTGCCAGGCGCGAGAACGCTCGAGGAAGGTCCGGTAGGAATCCCAGATCTTGGCCGCCAGCGGGTCGCGAGCTGCGAGGCCCTCTATGACCTGTAGCGTCAACATCTTCAGGCCCGCCAGCACGTCCTCCGGGAAGGTACGGATCTCGACGGTCTCGTCCGCGGCAATCTGCGCGAGCGCATTGGCGTTACGGGCATTGAACTCGGAGATCATGTCCAGATTTGCTGCTTGGCAGGCGACTCGAACGACAGCCTGCAGGTCGGTCGGCAGGGAATTGAAGGCCTGTAGATTGACCATGCACTCCATCGTGGAGCCGGGCTCGTGCCAGCCCGGGTAGTAGTAGTAACGAGCGGCCTGGTTTAAGCCGAACGCGACGTCGTTATAGGGGCCGACCCACTCGGTTGCGTCGATAGCGCCTGTCTGGAGAGCCGTGAAGAGTTCCGATCCCGGCAGTGTCACGGGCGTGCCACCTGCGAGCCTTAAGGCCTCGCCGCCGATCCCGGGGATACGCATTTTCAGCCCCTTCAGATCCTCCATACTATCGATCGGCCGGTTGAACCAGCCGCCCATCTGCACGCCGGTATTACCGGCTGCGAACGGCTCGAGGCCGAACGGCCGGTAGACCTCCTGCCAGAGCTCCATGCCACCGCCGTAGTAAAGCCAGGCATTCATTTCGTGGGCGTTCAAACCGAAAGGAACGGCGTTGAAAAACTGCGTGGCCTCGGACTTGCCGCGCCAGTAGAAGGAGCCAGCATGGCCGAGTTCAGCCGCTCCGCTCGAGACCGCATCGAAGACCTCCAACGCGGGAATTAGCTCGCCGGCAGCGTAAATCCGGATCTCGAAGCGCCCACCGCTGAGCTCCGTCAGATAGCGCGCGAGCGTGTTGGCGCCGGTCCCTAGTCCAGGAAAGTTCGGCGGCCAGGTCGTAACCATCTTCCAGGAGAAGCGCTCCTGGCTGCTCGTCGTAACGACCTCGTCCTGGCCCTGCGGCGTGCAGGCGGCAAGCGCCGCGCCGCCGCCCACGCCCGTGATGAAGTCACGTCGTCTCATAGGGGCGAGCTTGTCTCCATTGGCGGGCCGATACTAATACCAGACTGGTCCGCCGACGCCTAGTCTCGATGCATAACCCACAATAGGTTCACTATTGCCGCAATCTGTAATAAATTTACCCACAATCGTAATTTATATGAACTAATGGTAATTATTATCTAAATAACTGTATATCAGTCATAAAAGTGGGAAATAATTTCACGGACCCGCTGCGGGCTCCCGGAGCTCCCCACACTGCTTCCCTGCTGTGTGCTACTGGTCGGTCACCCGACGCCACTATGCCACGGGTGAGATCCGAAGGCGTTGGCCGAATGGCGCCGTTCCAGCGAAAAAAGGCCGCCAACGGCGGCTTGCTGCATTCGTCTCGCTGGGTCACAGTAACGGCCCGTCAAGGAGCGTCGATGATCGGTCTGCTACAGCGAGTGAGCCACGCGGACGTCGTCGTGGAGGGCAAGACTATTGCCCGCATTGGCACTGGGCTCGCTGTGCTCGTGGGTGTGGAGCGCGGCGACACGGAGCGGGAAGGAGTTCGGCTGCTGGAGCGTCTGCTCGCATTTCGGGTTTTCGCAGACGCTGAGGGACGGATGAATCTGAGTCTTCGTGATGTCGGCGGCGAACTGCTGCTGATTCCCCAATTCACCCTGGCCGCCGATACGGCCAAGGGCAACCGGCCGGGATTCTCGCGGGCCGCCGAGCCTGACCAGGGCCGGGACCTGTTCGCGGGCCTCGTGCGGCTCGCAAAACGGAGCGAGACTCGGGTCGCCAGCGGCCTGTTCGGCGCTATGATGCAGGTGAATCTGTCGAACGAGGGCCCGGTCACTTTCTGGTTGCGGGTGCCCCCGGTCGGCTAGGCACAAAGCGCCGTATACGGGCTTTCGCGTATCATTGGCCGTTGGAACTGACGTTGGAGAGTTGAGATGGGATTAGGTGGGATAAGCATGTGGCAGCTGCTTATCGTTCTGCTCATTGTTGTGATGATCTTCGGCACGAAGCGCTTGAAGTCGATCGGTGGTGACCTGGGTGGCGCGTTGAAGAGCTTTCGTAAGGCTATGGACACCGAGGACAAAAAAACCGGAGACGAGCCAGAACGTATAGAAGAAGGTGCACCCGACGCGGAATTCGCGGAGCAGAAGGATAAGAGCGAAAGCAGTTAGCCGAGATGTTCGACGTCGGCTTTTGGGAACTGGTACTGATTTTCGGTGTTGGGCTGATGATCTTGGGCCCCGAACGTATGCCGCGCGTTGCCAGCCAGATCGGCCGCTGGATAGGACGCGCGCGACGCACGGCGAGTAGCCTGCGTCGCCAGCTCGAACAGGAGATCGCCTCGGCGGACGCACCGCCGCCACCGCCACGAAGAAAACCAACGCCGGTCCAGCCGGTGAATCGGCCGGCACCCGAGAAGCTTGAAGCGGCCGCCACGGACGATGATGAACCTGCGCCCGCTCCGGAGGCCGATTCCGCCGCCGCGCCGAAAAAGACCGCAGGCGTGAAAGAGGGCGACTCGAAAGGAGACGCCGACGGTCCGACGAGCGGCTCATGACACCTGATACATCAGGTCCCGGCGAGGGTGAAAAGGAGGGCCTGGCAGAGGGCTCGCTGGTTTCGCATCTCGTGGAGCTGCGCAACCGGTTACTGAAAGCCGCGGCGGCGGTACTGATCATCTTCATTTGCCTGGTCCCGTTCTCCGAGACAATATTTACGCTGATCGCTACGCCGCTCATGGATAAGCTTCCTGAGGGCGCGACGATGATTGCAACCCAGGTTGCATCGCCGTTTCTCACGCCATTCAAGATGACTCTTTTCGTCGCCCTCTTTCTGGCGATGCCGGTCGTGCTGACGCAGGTGTGGCACTTCGTCGCGCCGGGGCTTTATCTGAAGGAAAAACGTTTCGCGTTCCCGCTGCTGTTATCGAGCATCGTCTTGTTCTACGCGGGCGTCTCGTTCGCCTATTTCGTTGTCTTCCCGTTGATGTTCGCCTTCTTCGCCGCCGTGGCGCCGGAAGGTGTCACGATGATGACCGATATCAGCTCCTATCTGGACTTCATCCTGGCGCTGTTCTTTGCCTTCGGTCTCGCATTCGAAGTCCCGATAGCGACAGTCATGCTGGTATGGAGCGGACTCGTGCCGCTGCAGACGCTGGCGCGAGCTCGGGCCTATGTCTTCCTGGGGGCCTTCGTGATGGGGATGGTGCTGACGCCGCCGGACATCATCTCTCAGACTCTGCTGGCCGTGCCCGTCTACCTGCTCTACGAGATCGGCCTGCTGATGGCGCGGCTGTTCGGTCCCGAGGCCAACAAATCGGCCGACACTGACGAGACTGACGATGCGGCCGAGTAGAGTGCAGAGCGCATGACTTCATGAGGACACCGTATGAGCGATGATGTTGCAGCGGTCCCAGCACCGCGTTCCGGGCTGCTGGGCCACCCACGCGGCTTGCTTACGCTATCGACGACTGAGATGTGGGAGCGCTTCAGTTACTACGGCATGCGTGCCCTGCTCGTGCTGTTTATGGTCGAGTCTCTGGAGGAAGGCGGACTCGGTTATTCCGATCAGACGGCGACGGCGATCTACGGCCTGTATACGGCCGCAGTCTATGTGCTCTGCTTGCCAGGCGGCTGGATCGCCGATCGGCTGATCGGGGCGCAACGCGCCGTATGGTTCGGCGGCATCATCATCATGAGCGGGCACTTCGTTCTGGCAATTCCGAGCGTGCCGACGTTCTTCTTAGGCCTGATACTGGTCTCGTTGGGGACCGGTTTGCTTAAGCCGAATATCAGCGCGATCGTCGGCGAATTCTATCCGGCTGGCGATCCGCGACGCGACGGCGGCTTCACGATCTTCTACATGGGCATCAACATCGGTGCTGCGCTGGGACCGCTGGTCTGCGGGTGGCTCGCCCAGGACAACTGGCACTATGGCTTCGGCGTCGCGGGCATCGGCATGCTCTTTGGCCTCATCCAATTTAAGCTCACGCAGGCTCAGCTCGGCGATGCGGGAGCCGCGCCACCGGCTAAGCGCCCGGACGATGCCGCGTACCAGCGCAAGGCATGGGCTGGAATCCTGGCGTTTCTTGTCGTGCTCGCCGCCCTTCTCGTCGCAGGTCTTGCGGGGACATTGACGCTCGATGCCGTCGCGCTGGCGCAGAGCAGCACCTACGCGATCGTCGCCTTGGCTTTCGCCTACTTCGGCTACGTGCTGTTGTTCGGGCAGCTCACACGGGACGAACGTGGCAGGGTGATTGTGATCATTGTGCTGTTCTTTGCCGCGGCGATCTTTTGGTCGGGATTCGAGCAGGCCGGGTCGTCACTGAATTTGTTCGCCGAGCGTTACACGATTAGGGAGTTCGGTGGCTTTGAAATTCCGACGAGTTGGTTTCAGTCGCTGAATCCCGTCTTCATTATTCTCCTGGCGCCGTTCTACTCGATGCTCTGGGTGGGGTTGGCGCGTCGCCATCTCGATCCATCGGCACCGTTGAAGTTCGCGGTCGGCCTGATTATTCTGGGTTTCGGCTTTGCGGTCATGATAGGAGCGGCCACTCTAGTGGCGGAGGGACAGCAGGTGTTCCCGACATGGCTGTTCTTTACCTACCTGCTCCACACCATGGGTGAGTTGGCGTTGAGCCCGGTCGGGCTAAGCTCCGTCACCAAGCTCGCGCCGCGTCGATTCGTCGGCCAGATGATGGGCGTATGGTTCCTGGCCGCGTCACTCGGAAATATTCTTGCCGGCTTGCTCGCTGGAGAATTCCGAGCCGATGCCGTGGACGAGATGCCGCGCCTGTATCTGCAGATCGTATTGACGACCGTCGGCTCCGGTGTCTTGCTGGCGCTGCTCGCGAAGCCGCTCAAGCGACTGACAAGCGGCGCCGAATAGCGCGGCTGGC
>CAUZMW010000117.1:0-6444 GCA_963581225.1 Gammaproteobacteria bacterium | reverse complement strand
GCCTCCTTTCGCTGAGCTGCACAGAATAGTCCACCGACGCATCGAGAGACGGCCTCGCCTTCCGTGCGCACGACGTCAGATTTGCAGACAGGACACCGCTTCGGGAATCGAACTGGCCGCGCGCCGTCCGGGCGCCGCTCCTTTACGACTTTCACCACTTCGGGAATGACGTCGCCCGCCCGCCGCACGAAGACCGTATCGCCGACGCGCACATCCTTCCGGGCTAGCTCGTCAATATTGTGTAGCGTGGCGTTACTAACCGTGACGCCACCGACGAAGACCGGCGCAAGGCGTGCCACTGGAGTAATTGCTCCGGTTCGACCGACCTGAAACTCCACATTCCGGACCACGGTCAATTCTTCCTGGGCTGGGAACTTGTGTGCGATCGCCCACCTGGGCGCCCTGGAGACAAATCCTAGCTCCGTTTGCCACCGGAGGTCATTTACTTTGTAGACGACCCCGTCGATGTCGTAGGGTAAATTGTCCCTTTTTGACCTGATACTGGAGTAATAGGCCAAACAGCCCAGTATTCCATCTGTCTTTTTCCACTCAGGACATGTTTTGAGCCCTAGCTCTCGTAGGCGCTTGAGAACGTCACTATGCGTCGCGGGCGAATTCCATCCATCGTGGTCGCCGACAGCATAGAAGAAGATGTCCAACGGCCGCTGGGCAGTCAGTTTCGGATCGAGTTGTCGGAGGCTTCCGGCCGCGGCATTACGCGGATTTACGAACTGTTTATCGCCGGTCTCGAACGCGCGTCGATTGTAATCAATGAATCCGGCCTTCGGCATGAACACCTCACCGCGAGCCTCCAGAACGGCAGGGATTGTTGAACCTCTGAGCTGTAGAGGTACGGCAGGGATGGTTCTGACATTGTGAGTAATGTCCTCTCCGCTATTTCCGTCACCCCGCGTCGCGGCGAGAACAAGCTGGCCGTTCTCGTACCGAAGGCTGACCGCCGCGCCATCCAGTTTAGGCTCGGCAACGTACTGTATTTCCTGCGCATCGATATCCGATGCCTTCAATCTGTCTCGGACTCGGCGATCGAACTCCAGTAACTCGCTTTCATTGAAGCCATTGTTCAACGACAGCATCGGGAAGCGATGCTGAACTTCGTCGAGCTCGCTAATTGGCTTGATGCCGACGCGTTGCGTGGGCGAGTCCGCAGTAATCAGTTCTGGATGTTCCGCTTCGAGTTCTCTTAATTCTCTGATGAGTCGATCGTATTCGGCGTCCGGAATAACCGGGTTATCGAGAACGAAGTAGGCGTAATCGTGTTGGGTAATCTTCTTCCGAAGAGCAATCAGGATCTTCCGGGCTGCAGCAGAACTCGTTCCCATACGGACGACGTCAGAACCGGGAAAGTTGATGATGGTATTCGATAATTTCCTCTCGAATATAGCGTTCGCGTTGAATGCTCCACGAGCTACCACGCTCGTCGAAGAGTTCGGCATTTAGTTCTTGAGAAATTCTTCGTGCAGTCTTAACCATGGCATCGAAACTGGCGATGGGATCGGCCAGTCCAGGTAGCACGATGAAGAAACTCATGCCGGGGATCGTCGTATCATTCGATTCCGTTACGTTGAAGGACCCAGGCTCCGTGAGATTGGCAACACTGAAGGATGGCTCATCGGTAGGATTTTCCGGTACGTAGTGAAAAATGCCGTATTCGCCATGCACAAGTCCGGCGTTTCTCAGAGCGCGGACCGCGTGCTCGCAGCTCAGTTCTGCCTGCCCGTGACCAATCAGGCGCAGAGTCACTACTCTGTCAGTGCGTTGACGTTGCGTCGAGCGTGAAGTTGGTTCAATTTCCTCGGACGGGGATTCCGCGTCCGCCGAATTTTCAGCTTCGATAGCGGAGATCGATGGTTCGGCGCGTTTGCCTGGATCGGATCCCGATTTAAAGGAGATCGAGAACGGCTTACGATTCCAGAGGTAGACCCCAGCGATGAGCAAGGCGCCCATACCGAGGAGAATCCAGCGCAATTCCCACATGACCGGTTCGCTTACACGGCAGCAAGTTGGACCGCCTCATCTATATCGACGGCCACTAATCTGGAAACACCCGGCTCACTCATCGTTACACCGATAAGCTGGTGCATAGCTTCCATCGTACTTTTGTTGTGTGTAATGAGAACGAATTGTACGTGCTCTGACATCTCCTTAACGATTTCGGAGAAGCGGCCGATATTCGCGTCGTCTAACGGAGCATCCACCTCGTCCAGGAGACAAAATGGTGCGGGATTCAGTTCGAATATTGAGAATACAAGCGCGACGGCCGTTAACGCTTTTTCACCACCCGACATCAAGTGAATCGTGCTGATACGTTTGCCCGGCGGCCGCGCCATGACCGTTACGCCAGAATTCAACAGATCATCTCCGTCCATGGCTAGAAATGCATGACCGCCACCGAACAGCCGCGGGAACAATCGCCCCAGTCCAGCGTTTGCCTGATCGAATGTCTCTTTGAAACGAGATCGCGTCTCACGATCAATCTTTCGAATTGCGTTCTCAAGCGTCTCTAGAGCGTCGCTGAGATCCGAGAACTGCGCATCCAGATACTCTTTACGTTCCGATTGCTCCGCCAATTCGTCAATGGCCGCCAGGTTGATATTGCCAAGTCGATGGATGCTACGCTCCAGCTTCTCAGCGGACTCCTCCCAGAGCTCGGACGTGGCCTCTTCCGGCAGCTCGGTGGTGATAATATCGAGATCAAAGCTGGTCTGCGCGAACTGTTCCCGGACCGCTTCTGAACGCACCTGAGTCTCACGGACGCCCAGGCGACTCTCGTCCAGATTCTCACGCGCGCTATTGACGAGTTGCTCCTTATCGGCACGCTGCTGCTCGACCTCTCTAAGCTCATCATCGACCATCTCCATCGCGTGTCTTGCGGTCGAGAGATCTGTTTCTATGCGCAGTCGCTCATCGAGCTGTTCGGTAAGTTTCTTCTTTTCCTCCTCCAGCGGCGTCCTGGCTTCGTCCAGCTGGAGACCGAGTTCTTGTCGGCGTCTTAACAAGTGTTCCTGTTGCTCTCGGATTCTTTCCAGCGCCGCGGTGGCGAATTCCTTGGAGCTGCGTTGCGACTCGAGCTGTAAAGCCATCGCCTGAGAGCGTTCGCGATCCGCCTCAGCCCGTTCTTGTGCTTCGGCGAAGCGTTCCTGATGTTGAGAGCGAGCCTGCTCAAGCTTCGCCTGCTCTAGTTCCAAGTCGTCGTGACCCTCGCGCGCCGCCGCCAACCCGGTCTGGCTGTCGTGGAGGGCGGCTGAAACCGTTCGTGTGTCGGTATCGAGCTCCGTGATGCTACGACTCAGAGCGGCGGCACGCGATCGCTCCTGCTCCAGTCTGGTGCGGCCCATCTCGAGCTCGCTCTTGGTTTCTGTATAGCGCTGCTGATGCTCATTGGCATCGGTCAATGCCTGGGCGCCCGTCTGTTCTAGCCGTTCCAGTTGCGTTCGGATCTCTATACGCGTCTGTTCGGTCTCTGCCACTTGGCGCGCGCCGGAATCCGTGTCCAGCTTCAGTCGCTTGATCTCGTCCTCTCGTGCTAGAACGCCCACCTGCGGGTCATCGCTGCGATTAATTCGGAGCCAATCCGAACCGAGCCAGATACCGTCTTGGGTGATGACAGAATCATGCCCGGACAACTCTTTACGCAAACCGAGAGCCGCCTGTAGAGACTCAGCCACATGGATGCCGTCGATCAGGCGCGCGATACCCGGTCCAGCGACATATGCGCTGAGCATCCTCGGGCGCGCGTCGCTGCTCTGACTTGTCGTCATGGTGCTGAGCAGTGTTACGCCGCCGTCCGCTAAGTCAGCGAGGTTCGCGGCAACGGCGTCAATACTGTCCACGCACACGGCTTGCAGATAGGCCCCAAGGACCGTCTCAATAGCTCGCTCCCAACCTAGTGTGACCTCAAGTTTCTGCGCTAGACGAGGGTTACCGCCGAGCTGTTGAGCCTCCAGCCAACCATTCACTTGCGCCGAGGCTTTGCCTAAGGCCGCCTCCTGCAGAGCCTCTAGCGACGTCAATCTGCCACGATCCGTCTGCAGTTTGCCCCGCACTTTGTCGAGATGGGCCGAGACGTTTCGATCGCGCTCTCGGAGAGCCTGAATGCGGTGCGAGACTGACGCGGACGTGCGAGCGGCTTCGTCACACGCCGCCTTGCGAGTCTCCTCTTCGGCGATGAGGCGCTCCAGATGCTGTTCCAATTCGGCCGTACTTAGCGCTGCGCGCTCTGCGCCAAATTTCTCAGTCTCTCGCTCCAAGCGTTGTCGCTGCGTCGACAGCTGCTCGATTCTAGCTTTCTCGACCTCGATTGAACGGTCCGTCTCGGCGAGTGCGCCAACAACGCGATCCCAGTCCTCTCGCCAATTCTCCACGGCCGTATCCGCCTGCCTGAGCGCCTCCACAGAAGCTTGTTGCCGTTGATGCGCTTCCGCGAGACTCGGATTGAGTTCTTCTAGTAAGCGCTTAAATTCCTGAATCTCGGTTAGGTCACTGGAAATATGCGAATCGATTTCTTTGAGATGTTCGTCGGTTGCCTGTAGATCTTCCTGTTGGCGTTGACTCAGCTCGCTCCGGTGATGAAGTGACTGTTCTAACCGGGCGATCTCAGCGCCGACTTTGTAACAACTTCCCTGGATCTCATTAAAATGATCGCTGCGCGTGATGTGGTCGTCCCGGAGCCGCTCAATCCGGTTCTCCGATGAGCGCTGCGTAGCGATCGTGGAGTCGAGAGCCACCTGTTTCTCGTTCAGTTCGGATTCTTGGCCGCGAATTTCTCCGGATAACGCGCGCAGGCGCAGTGCGAGTAGCTCAGCTCCGACCCGTCGCTGCTGTTCCTTAAGCGATTTGTAACGCTTAGCGCCGCTGGCTTGACGCTTGAGATGCGCGAGCTGGTTATCAACTTCCTCGCGCAGGTCGCTGAGTCGCTCGAGATTTTCGCGCGTGTGGCGAATGCGGTGTCCGGTGTCGCGGCGGCGCTCCTTATATTTCGAGATACCGGCGGCTTCTTCCAGAAAGGCGCGGAGCTCCTCCGGTTTCGCCTCGACCAGCCTGGAGATCATGCCCTGCTCGATGATCGAATAGCCATTCGCGCCCAAACCGGTCCCGAGCAGGAGATGTGCGATGTCCTTGCGCCGACAACGCGTGTTATTCAAATAGTATTGAGATGTCCCATCGCGGGAGACCACGCGGCGAACCGCGATTTCGGAGAAACCGGCGTAGGGTCCCGAGACCGTCCCGTCGGAGTTATCAAAATTCAGTTCAACACTGGCCTGCCCGACAGGTTTTCGGTCGCTGGAGCCGCTGAAAATCACATCCGCCATGGAGTCGCCACGCAGAGTCTTCGCAGAGGTTTCGCCAAGGACCCAGCGTATGGCATCGATGATGTTGGATTTTCCGCAACCGTTGGGACCGACGACCCCTAGCAGATTGCCGGGGAAAGCGATTGTCGTAGGATCGACAAAGGACTTGAAGCCCGAAAGTTTGATTTTACTCAGGCGCATAAAACTCTAAATTTCCGTCGAGCAATAATCAGGCCGCGATAGCTGCTTCGACAGGGCTAGTGTAAAGTAAAAAGCCCGGCAAAACGATGTTTGTGATTAAACCCCTGCGGTTGAGCAACCCGAGTGTCCACGACCACCAAAACGACTGCGCAGACCTCTCCGAACCACGGGCTCGAGCGCTTTGATAACCCGAATTCAGAGCGAGATTACACGATCCGGATTCGGATCCCCGAATTTACGTGCCTATGCCCGAAAACCGGTCAACCGGACTTCGCGACCCTGAATCTTGCATACGTACCCGATGCTCACTGCGTCGAACTCAAGTCCCTGAAACTCTATATTTGGGGGTTTCGCGATCGAGGCGCTTTTCACGAAGCGGTCACAAATGAGATTCTGAACGATCTGGACACGCTGCTCGGCCCAAGGTTTATCCGGCTGTCAGCCGAATTCAACGTTCGCGGCGGAATCTACACAACGGTCGTTACCGAGCGGCGCAAGCCCGAGTGGACACCCGCCCCGATCACGTCCCTGCCATAAAGAATTTCACAATTTGCAAGCCTGAAGGCTTCCGCTGAGCCGAGGCGTATGTATAATCGCCCGTTTCCTCAGATTTGTCTGGAGGCGAAGACGATGGCTGCAAAGAAAGCCGTCACCAAGAGCAAGAAAAAGACCCGTACGGCGAAGAAAGCCTTGCGGAAGGCGCCGCGTAGGAAAAAGGTAGCCAAAAAATCTGCTGGTAAAACGGCCAGTAGGAAGAAGGTTGCCAAGAAGAAGGCGGCTAAGAAGAAGGTTACGCGTAAGGCAGGCTCAACAAAAAAGAAGGCCGCAACTAAGAAGAAAGTTGCAGCGAAGAAGAAAGCCTCGACACCAGGGAGGAAGGCGCCCAAGAAAAAGGTCGCCAAGAGCAAAGCCGCCGACAAGGTGGCTTCGGCAA
>CAUZMW010000116.1:0-6452 GCA_963581225.1 Gammaproteobacteria bacterium | reverse complement strand
GTCCCATCTGTCATTCTCCTTAACTCCACTGAAATTCTCCCTCAGTCGCTGGAGTCGTTCTAGGGGGGCACGTCAGAACCACCATATTGAGATTCGCTGAACGGCCGCTTTTAGTCCAATATCTACTGGATATTCGTTCATAGAATAGGAGAAAGCTGTGAGACACAGAATACCGAGGACAATTCTGTCCGCGGCAGCTAGTTTAGTGCTGCTCTGGTATGCGGCCGGAACCGGCGCACAGCCCATACTTGCAACCGGGCCGGATGCAGATGTTACTGAAGAGGATCTTCATCGGGTGGATCCGTCAATCATGGAGGCTGCTTGGGTTAGGCCGGATCTGGATCTATCGCGCTATTCGAGGATTCTGCTCGTGCCCACCGGCGTCCAGCTTCGCGAAGTAGCTAACCGACATTACAACGTGCGCACTAGAGGTACCGTAACGGAATTCCATCTCGATGACGGAAAGAAAGAATGGCTTCGTGGGGTGTGGCGCCAGGCCGTCGATGCAAGATTTGCGCAAGAACCGTCTTTTGAATTCTACGACGGGGCAGGGTCCGACGTGCTCGTCGTTCAAGGACTCCTTGTCGACGTCGTCTCTCGCATTCCTCCTGATTATTCTGTTGGCAGTGGCTACAGCTTCGTCACGAATCCCTGGTCAGTGAGTGTCGTCCTTGAGTTGCGGGATGGTACGACCGCCGAGCTGTTGGCACGCACGATTGATCGGCGAAACGCCGAGGGGCTTGTGGATGTGGGTACGGTATGGGTGCGAACTGAGGATCTGGTGGAGGTCTGGGCAGGAGTGCTGTTCGATCGCCTGCAGGAGCTATCTGACCTTGGAGCGCTGGGACCTGGGACACCAACCTGGGCTCGATGATCTCCGACTTGGAGGCTTATCTAGCCTCCTAGCAAAAAGTCTCTGAAGCGCGGATCTCGAAGACGATGTGGTCACGGAAGTTGCCCGTTAAAGAAACGCTTAACAGGGCGAAACAGAACGGCTTCGATGTGCTCCGAACCGGACGTAAAGCTAGAAGCTGAAAATTAACGCCCTTTAACGGTGACTTTGGTCCCGAAACCGATCATTCGGATGCTATATTTTACCGTTGAAGCTAAGGTCGCGAATCGACCCAAGTGGCCGTAAGCAGCTTAGTGATGGCATTCACGATCGACGCGTGAGGGAACTGGTTACGTGACTAGCTACAGACTTACCTATTTTGATATTGACGGCGGGCGAGCCGAACCGATCCGAATTGCTTTTCATGCCGCAGGGATCGAATTCGAGGACAATCGTATATCGTTCGCGGAATTTCAGGAGATGCGCCAAGGCACGGGCGCTCGGCAAGAACCGATGTTGGTACGATACGTCAAGGTGCGTTTCGTCCCCCGCTTCGAACTCGTTAGCCTCGGTATTCGCCCAGTAGGACAGTTGTGCATCGATTCCAAAATCAAACGTCTGATACGAGACGGCACCACCAATAAATCCATCCCAAGAACCCGTGCCGGACTGAAACCGCCTTTTCTCTCGCTCGGCGCTGAGCAGCTCAATGCCCCTTAAAGATTTACGAAAGGGCGGATCTGTAGATCCGAAATTTCCCGTTTCCTACAGGCGCGTGAATGACTCGCGATCGCCCCAGACGTCAGAGAGTTTCTGATATTGCTCCTCCGCGCCTGCCTGGTCGCCGATCCGCTCAAAAGCGCGAGCGAGACCGAGTAGTGAACGAGGTCGGCTCGGCAAGCGCAACAATGACGCCTGGAATTTTTCGATCGCATCGGCAGGTTGGTCCAATTCGAGTAACAGCTCGCCGTAGAGTTCGTAAGCCGGTTTTACAGGTTCGGCGGAGCCTCTCGGCGGACGCATCGTCGCAAGGATTTCCAACGCTCCGTCCATGAGTCGTATCGCATCATCCGCTTCTCCGCGCACCGCGTGAATCGACGCTGCAACCTCCTTATGCATGATCTGTTCCCAGCGATCTTCCAACGTGGTTCCACCTTTACTTGCCCGATCCCCGAGGATCTGCGCGGCTTGCTCGGCGATCGCGAGATTACCGGTTCGGACCGCGCTCAGACCGGTCACCAGAAGTGTGTGTACTGAGGAATCATCTGTAATCGGGTCGATCTGCCATTGCTCAGTGTCGACGATATATCGAGCTCTGACCAGCGGCAGGGTGGAAACGGCGCGAGCCTGACCATCGCTCTCTGTAGCGACCGTCTCGAGTCGCTCAATCCATAAACGTGCTTTTCCGTAATCGCCGCGCTGCAGATCGCCATACTGGCCCCAGTCGAGCGCATGCACCGTATCGCCGACGCTGTCGCCCGGTTGCCAGAGATCTCGCGCGACGTCATAAGCCGATTGGTTGTGATTGGAGACGTAGTCCCACATGCCGTGCTGTATGAATATATGCGTGGGCATGTGCCGCGCATGCGCAACTACGGGGACAATCTCAGCGAATGCGTGTGCAGCTTCAAGCGCCAACGGCGCATGCAGCGGGTCGTCGAACGCATGTATAACGTAGTGCGCCGCACCAGGGTGATTGCGGTTTCTATTGAATACATCGAGGGCGATCGTGCCGCCCTGTATCTCCAGGCGTAGGCTGTCGTCGCTCAGCGCGCGAGCGCCACTCAGTAGCGCCAGCGAATAGAACGTTGCGACTTCGTCGTCACCCGGGTACTGCTCATACAGGCGGGCCATCGCGTCCATATACGCAACGCGCCGCTCCCGCCACTCTCCCGAACCCCAGAGATCCTCAACGGCGGCGAGGAATCCGCGTTCCCGAGCGGTCGGCGCCTTGGCCAGACGTTCTTCACGGGTCGATCCCAAGCGCGCCAGCACGGCACGCGGCGATTCGGCATCCCGCTCAGCCTGCAGCGGATGATTGTAGTTCAGGGTTTCACCCCAATAGGCCAGCACGAAGTCTGGATCGAGTGCTTGCGCCGCCTGGAATTCCTCGATCGCTTGTTTCCAACCGAAGCTGTGCAGTATCGCAACGCCGCGAAGAAAATGCTGCTGCGCTTCTCCCGTGGCCGAAGTCGGGAAGTCGAGCGTGCCAACGCTCTGGAACTGCGCATCCGCACGCGAGCTGATTGTCAGCGCGAGGGTAAAGATTGCGAGTAGCGATAATACGAACTTCATGTGGGTCTCCCGTCAGATATTGCAGAGCCGAACCAAGAATAAACCTGTGTGTGACGAAGTGCTAGCCACGATGTCACCGAAACCCTGGCGCTTGCGATGCGGGTATCGGGTTGTGATCAGGTCAATGTGGTTCATAAGCCCTGATTTCTCTCAGACAATGGATCGAGTTATATCTCTGTCGAGCTGGCCGACTGGCTCGAAGACAACGAGATGAGTCATGTTCACGGTGCACCGTATCATCCGCAAACGCAAGGCAAGATCGAGCGTTGGCACCAAACGCTGAAGAATCGCATCTTGTTGGAGAATTACTTCTTACCAGGTGATCTGGAAAAACAGATCGAGACGTTTGTCGATCACTATAATCATCAGCGATACCATGAAAGCTTGAAAAACCTGACACCGGCCGACGTCTACTTTGGACGCGGCCAATCAATACTGGCCAAGAGAGAAAGGATCAAACGAAAGACCATCGCAAAACGTCGTTTGCAATATCAACGATCCGTCGCGTAACATTAAAATGACGAGCAAAACACTCGCTTAGTCTGAAGTCAGATCTGTCCCATTTGCTTGAAGACGGACAGTCTACGCGTATCCAAAAGCCTGTTAACTTCTTGCACCTGATGTAAAATTCTGTCGCTCTAGGCTGATATTCAGCTGCTGTCTTGTTTGTAATTGTTGTATAGATGTTGCGAGAGAGCTTTAGTCTAGTGACGCTTGATTGATGCTGTTTTGTCGACACAATGTCAACAAGGATAGGAGAGAAAGGGTAGTGTCAACAGCCATGTCAACATCGATTATTGCCGTAGGATTGTAAAAAACCAACTACCTATAACGATTATAGAGTGGCCAGGTAGCTCAGTTGGTAGAGCAGCGGACTGAAAATCCGCGTGTCGGGTGTTCAATTCACCCCCTGGCCACCATTAACCACTTGATTAATATAGAGTTTTTATGGATCAAGGGACTTTCTCTTGGTCAGCAGACTCCTATGTAACCACCATGTAACCACCGCTAAGTAGACTTGCCATGCCTATCCCCATCACGACACAATGACCTCGGACTCTCTCATTTTGGGTGATATCGCACTAGGGGGCAGGTCAAGGGAATAAGATGCGCCGAGCGGCTGGAGTTCCAATAATCGCAATGGGAGGAGTGCCGACAATTAGCAGACTGATAATCGTGCCGATTCTCGCCTTAGCGCCGTTATTGGCACTCGGGCACCACTCAAACGCGGAATACGACTCCAGCGTAGTCCGGGAGCTGCAAGGAGAAGTCGTGAGCGTCTCCTGGCGAAATCCCCACGTACGAATGGTACTACGGGCCGAAAACGCTGACGGTACGTCAACGCTGTGGGATCTCGAAGCGCAGGACATCAACTCCCTGGGCCGCCGCGGTCTCGATGGGAGCCTGATTAACGTCGGCGATACCGTCAGGGTCGCCGGCAGCGCGTCGACGATCCGGGCGAACAATATGTCCATCTCCAATGTGCTGTTACCCGACGGTACCGAGATCAGTATTCGCGGCAACCCACAGCCCCGATGGTCTACCGAAAATATCGGCTTTGTGCGGGGTACCGTCGAGGAAGCACTGGCCGCAGCGGGCCAGGGAGAGGGATTGTTTCGCGTCTGGATGAACGCTGGTCCCGGGGGGTTTCCCGCGCAGCTGCCGTTGACCGCTACGGCGCGCGCCGCTAGCGGCGCCTATGATCCAGCGGACGACCCGACGATGCAGTGCATCGCGTCCGGCATGCCGGCGGCGATGCGTATCTCGCCCCCTCATCCGATCGATCTGACCGAGCAGGGAGACAGCATCATTCTTCGTGCCGAACTCTTCGACATCGTGCGCACGATTCATATGGACTCGGATGCCGATGCTTCCGAGCAGCCGGTAAGCGTCCTGGGGTATTCAGTCGGCCACTGGGAAGGCGGCACACTGGTCGTTCGTACCACGCGGATCGACTGGCCGCACTTCGATCACCTCGGCGTTATTCCACAAAGCGACGCAGTAGAGGCGTCCGAGCGATTCACCGTCAGCGATGACGGAAATCAACTCATGTATGAGCTCACGGTCAGCGATCCTGCGACCTTTACGGAGTCCGTTTCCGGGCGCTGGGTACTGGGCTGGCGACCGGACATGACCGTAGAGCCGTATGAATGTATAGCCGAGGAATAGCTATCTAGTCGGAAAACGTGCTATCCAAGCGCTCGTAAGTCGGAGAAACCACATGAATCTGTCTTTTATCTGACAATCTGATCGATGCGGAGGTGGTTTTGGTCGCCGACCGCGAAGAGGGCATAACTCAACTCGAGGATGGCGACGTCGATGGATTCCCGTCAGATCAGATCGTGCTCTTGGGTGAGGCGATGGAGGCCGTCGCTAGTGGTTCGAATCTCAGCTATTCGTTCGCAGACGAGCTTTTCTCCTTCGAGCCCTATGCCATGATGGTGCAGCGCAATGACGCAGACTTTCGACTGGTCGCGAATCGCGCGATCGCGCAGCTCTATCGCGGTGGCCAGCACGCGCAGCTCTACCAGAAATGGATCGGCAGCGCCGGCATTGAGCCGTCGGGGATGCTGGTCGGTATGTACCAGATTCAGAGCCTGTCGGAGTAGCGCCCCGATGCCTCAGACCTCTCCGTTAGTTTCTTGATTGCGGCAGCCGTGCGCAAGTAGACTGTCTGCCTGATCTCGAAACGGAAGATCGATAATGACTAAGAATATCCGAGGGGCGACCGGGCTAGTGATCGCGCTATCGCTGTCTGTACTTGCTCTTCCAGCGCTCGCGCAGAATTTTCTAACAGACGTACCGGCCGGAAGCCGCGGAATGGTCAGCGGCCCTGAGATTAGCGAACGAATTTCCGATTTCGAAGCCTACGATCAGAATGGAAACCTGATCACTCTCGACGATGTTATGGGGCCCAACGGCGCGATGGTCGTATTCTATCGCTCCGCCGACTGGTGACCCTTCTGCAAGACCCAGCTCGTGCAGCTGGAAGCCTCTCTGGACCAATACACCGAAGCCGGCCTGGGCGTTGTCGGTATCAGCTACGATAGCGTCGATATACTCAAGAGTTTCGCGGATCGAATGGGCGGATTCCGTTATTCGATGCTGGCCGATCCTAACTCGGAAATCATCGAAGAATACGGTATTCGCAACCCGAATCCGGAACCTGGCAGCCGCACTGACGGCATGGCGTTTCCTGGCACCTACATCGTCAATGCCGACGGTATCGTGCAGGAGAAATTCTTCGAGGACAGCCATCGGATTCGTACGACGGCCGAGACGATCCTCATGAAGACCTTCGGTGCCGACGGCGGCCGTCGGATCG
>CAUZMW010000115.1:0-6505 GCA_963581225.1 Gammaproteobacteria bacterium | reverse complement strand
ACGGCGCCCTGGTGGTGGACGCGTGCGGTCGCTTACGGCATAGGCTCGCTGGCCGCGTTCTGGGTCTTTGAGCGTTCGACGTGGCTGATCTAACGGCGTTTCGCGCCGCGGCAAATACGGGGACGCGACAAATACGGGGACGGTCTGCCTAACTATCTAGAGAGTTCAACAGCGTTCGTGAGTTAGGTAGACCGTCCCCGTATTTGTAGGACGATTTGTGAGATTGGTTCGCTCAGAATCAGAGATTATTCGCGATACTTGCCGACCTCAATATTCTGTCGTCAGTTATCGGAGTGGTAGTCATGCAGTCGTCATCTCATAGTCAGCACGCCGAGCGGCGAGCAATTCGATAACGATGACTACGAAGGCGACGTGGGCCGCTTGCTGATCGCGCTCAATCTCGATGAGACGGGCACCTATGAGGTTACCGTCACGAGCTACGCGGAAGGCGAGACCGGTAGTTATACGCTACAGATGGATGTCAGTGACCCGGTCGAACTGGCCGGTGTTCGCGAGAAGGCGGGGTCTCTCCGCTCCGGCGATCGCATACTCGGCGACGGTGAATACATCGACACTTTCGAGTTCGACGGCCGTCCGGGCCAACATGTCACGATCGACCTCAGATCGAATGATTTCGATACCCACCTGATTCTTATCGATCCCCGCACGCGAGCAGGAAGAGAACGACGACGTCGCCGATTCGACGGATAGCATGATCGTGGCCGATCTCACCGAGTCGGGCACGTATCGCTGGTCGTCACTTCTTACGATGCCGCTGACCATCGATCAGGCCGCTGCCTCCAGCGGGCGGCCGATTGAGAATCGGGACATCGAGACGCTGACCGTCGGCAGAACGACATCAGGAGAGCTCGCGTCCGGCGACCAGTTGCTAGTGGCGAGTGGGAGTTATACAACATTTCCGAAGATCCTGCGGAGACAAACGACCTAAGCAGCACGTACCCGGAAAGGGTCGAGGACATGGTCCAGAGATGGGAGCAGTACAAGGAAGACAACGCGGTGCTCGATGTTGCCCTCGATCTGACTCGTGGTATTTAGTCGGCTGGGCAAGATCGAGCCTGGCCCAGCGAGTCGATTGGCCCTATGCATTCCATCGATGATCTACAATGTGCTAGCAAAGTAATTCTGAGCCGCCGCTGCAGCGAAGCCAGCTATGATCTTCCGGCAACTATTCGATAGTGAAACCTGGACCTATTCGTATCTATTAGCAGATAACTCCACCGGCGAGTGTACACTCTATCCGGGGCACGACTACAACGGTCGTACGTCAACAACCGTCGCGCGCTCAGCGCAGGTGGCACTGATATTGGAACGCGCCGGGTTCACTCAGGTAGCCAATCTTCCAGGAGGTCTCTTTCGCTGGCAGGGGCTGAGGTTTCCAATCGAAGCGGGTTGAGAGAGAGGTTAATAAATGATCGCCGTAATCTTTGAATTCGAGCCGGACGCCGGAAAAACAGCCGAGTATCTGGAGATCGCCAGCCGTCTACACCCAATGGTTGAGGAGATAGATGGGTTTATTTCGATTGAGCGCTTCGAGAGCCTTACTCATCCTGGAAAAATCCTATCGCTATCGTTCTGGCGTGACGAGGAGGCTGTTAAGGAGTGGCGAAACGTAGCGGAGCATAGACAAGCACAGTGTGATGGCCGCAACGGGATTTTTTCCGGCTACCGGCTGCGGGTCGCCAGCGTGATACGAGAATATGGTCTGGACGAGCGAGATCAGGTCCCCGATGACAGCAGGGCCGCGCATGACTGATCGCGGTACCATGAGGAGAAGCTTCCGGGAGGGGCGGAACTAGCTCGGATCTTTCGAGTCTCAGTAAGAGTTCGCGCTTGTGGCTCAGAGCCATTCAGGCAACAATGATAGGCGCGGCAACTCGGTGTCGCGGCTGAGGAAACCCACAGCGAAGGAGTTCGTACGTGAAGTTAAACAGATACCTAACAGCGGCAGTCGTAGCCTCGAGTCTATTGGCCTTTCTGCAGCCGCTTCAAGCACAGCCCAACCTGGACAACATGTTTCTAGACGAAGATACGGATTCGTTCGATCCCGGTCTGCCTATTGGCGAACAGTTCCCGGAGATACGAGCGATCTCCGCCGGCCAGGAAATTAACGACATCAAACAGTTCTTCGGAGATAAAGGAGCGGTATTTCTTACGATGCGCTCCGTTGACTGGTGAGCCTTCTGTAGATCGCAGCTCGGGCAGCTGCAGAATCACGTTGAGGCCTACGAAGCGGCCGGAGTCGGTATCGTCGTCGTTACTTACGATACACCGGAATTGCAGCAGGCGTTTGTCGACGCAGGGGACATCACCTATCCGTTCATCTCGGATATAGATGCTGCGACCATGATCGCTTTGGGCGTACTGAACGAGCAGAACGAACCGGGTGAACCGTCCTATGGGATCCCTCATCCCGGTGTATTCGTCGTGAATCTCGACAACGAGATCGTCGGCAAGATTTTCATCGATAGTTTCCGGGAGCGGGTAGATGGCGAAGGAACGCTTCGCTACGCACTGGAGGTCCTGGAGTAACTCGGTAACTTAACGTAGAAAAACAAACGGCTGCTCCTTGTAAGGAACTCGAACAGCCTACGCAACGCTATTGACTTACTCTTGGGGAGAGCCGGTCATGAGACATCTGACTACGTTCGCGACGGCGAGCTTCGTGCTTGTCTCACCGGTACTCGGCCATCACAGCGACGCTGCCCTTGAGATGGATTCAATAGCGACATTCGAAGGTGTCGTCACCGAGTACAGTCTGCGAAATCCGCACGCCTACTTTACCGTGGAGACCACGGCCGAGAACGGCGAGCAGGTCGAGTGGACGGTGCAGATGGCCTCGGCGATTACCGTTTCCCGCAGGGGCTGGACGCGTGACTCGCTGTCGCTCGGTGAACAGATTTCGGTCGGAGTGCGCCCCGCGAAAGATGGGAGACCGTACGGGTTGCTTGAGTGGATCGAGAAGGCGGACGGAACTAACGTGTCAGGCGAGATCGTTGCCGGTCCCGGGGACGTGACGGATCTCGAAGTGCCAGCCACCACATCCACACTGGAGGGTCGTTGGATCGTGGACGCATCGAGCCTCGGCGCGGATTATCCGGGTGGCCTGGACCAATTAACACTCGCTGAGCTCACGTTGACCGAGAAGGGAAGACTCGCCGAGGCCGCCTACAGCCAGAACTCGGAAGAGAATCCCGAGCTCGCCTGTATCTCGAAGCCGACGCCGTCGATGATCGTCTACACTGATCTCTATCCGCTCGAGATCGAATACAACGACAGCGAGGAGACGATCGAGATTCGAAGTCAGTATTTCGATGTCGAGCGAACCGTGTATATGGACGGTCGCGAGCATCCCGCTGCCGACGAGCGTTATCATCACGGTCATTCGGTCGGCCGTTGGGACGGCGATATCTTAATTGTAGATACTGCGAACTTCGCGGATCATCGTTCGCCCTACCAGAACGGCATTCCTGCGGGCGCACAGAAGCATATCGTCGAGCGTTATCGGCTGGGCGAAGACGGTAGTCGGATGGCCGTCGAATTTTTTCTCGAGGACCCCGAATATATTGTCGGCTCGATGACTCACAGTCGGGACTTGCTCTACGCTCCGCAGATGGCAATGATCCCATTCGATTGCGATCTAGAGGCAACGAGACGTTTTGTCCCTCAGTAGATTCTGACCAAAGGGAGTGATTCCAGCGTAATGAAGATGGGAGATCTTTCTCGGCGCGATTCCAATCGCGAGCAAGAAGGAGGACCCGGAACTACTGGAACGAACTTTCGATCGGATAGCCGACAGTCTCGAAAACGGGCATCTGCTGTGCGTCTTTCCGGAGGGGCGTATCACGAGCGATGGTGTAATGAGCGTCTTCCGCCCGGAAATCGAGCGCATCGTCCGGCGTAACCCCGTGCCGGTTATCCCGATCGCCCTCCGGGGGCTCGCAGACAGCTTGTTCGCGCGCGGCAGCGGACGATCTCTGCGCAACTTCCCGTGGCTGTTGTGGGCCAAAATTTCTCTTATTGCTGGTGCGCCGATCGCTCCGGAGGCCGTGACGGCCGACGGTCTGAGAGAGGATGTCGCGCGTTTGCTACAGGGCCGCGAATAGATCTCCGGGCAATACATCAGGCCGCTGCGTAATTAGTGAGGCTTAAATCTCAATGACTCTCAAGCCCGGAGTGCTATAAGATCGATACATAGACGCGAGTTAAGGAGTGACTGAGGATGAATTCGTTAGGGTTGCTCGCGGCACTAATGGCCGTCCAGGGCCAGGCGTTGCAACTCGGCCGGCCCCACGAATCGGGCCTTACCTCCATCGAGGTGTCCTGGAACGAACGGCAGATACCGTATCTTCGTGTCGGTGACCAATGGTTGAGCGTCATCGGTATCGATCTAGATGTGATTGTCGGCGAGTACCCGCTCGAAGCGACGCTTCGATATGAAGACGGGCGCGTGGAGATGCGCTCGGACGTCGTTCACGTGAGCGGTAAAGCATTTCCGACGACCGAACTGACCGTCTCGCCCGGCTACGTACAGCTGAGCCCGGAGAATCAGGAGCGTGCCGCTCGGGATTCCAGCGAGATCAATGCGATCTACTCGACGCTTACGTCTCAAGCCTATTGGGTGCGGCCGTTCCAGGTGCCGATTCCAGGCACGACGGGTGGCCGTAATTTCGGTCACCGGCGTGTCTTCAACGGTGAGCCGCGCGCGCCACACTCGGGTGCCGATCTAACGGCCGCGACCGGGGCGGAGATCCACGCCGTTAACGCAGGCCGGGTCGTGCTGGCCAAGGATCTATTCTTCAGCGGCAACGCTGTGTTTATCGACCACGGTCTGGGTGTCTACTCAACCTATCTGCATTTGTCCGAGATGTTGGTTGAGCCGGGCACGATGGTGGAGCAGGGGCAGGTCATCGGGCTGGCCGGTGCGACGGGACGCGTTACGGGGCCGCATCTGCATTGGGGTGTGCGAATCTTGAGCGCGCGCGTCGATCCGTTCTCGTTGTTGGAGCTAGGGACGTTCGCGGTCGATACACTCGAAGTCGAGTAAGTCGCCGTCGTAACGTACCCAGCGCTTCTCGATGACCCACGGTTCCGCGAGCATGACCGGATCGGTGAGCGACATTCTCAGTGTCAGGTAGGTGTTGTCCTCGACGACGTAGTACTCCTCGACGATGTGTGCTTCTTCGCTGGTCCAGAAAAACCCAGTGCTCATATTCAGACCGTTGGCGAGGTTGTTCGTCTCGATGATGAGCTTGCCGTCTTCATATCGACCGACTGAGTGGCCCATCGGGGTATTCGTCGCATCGGGGTCGAGGTCCTGCGCGGTCAGGTGAACGGTTCGCGTCGTCGCCCATTCCTCGTAGGCGATCGAGACATAGTCGTCGTGTAATTCGAAATTGATAGGGTAAGGACTCAGGATCACGCGAACGGCTCCCGGGTGCTTACAGCGGACGGCTGGATCATCGGCCGGATCGAAAACCGCCATCAGGGCATCACCATGCGCTGAGAGTTGGCGCGGCGCCTGCTCGGCAACACGGGCCGTGTTGCCGAGCAGGTCCTGCGTGCGCCACCAATTACCGGATAGATCCGGTACAGCATTCTGCCCAACTGCTAACAATCCGCCGCAGGACGGTGCGAGCACCAGTATCAAGACGCCTGATAATCGAACGGCATGGTTCGGTACTTTTTTGTTCTCTCGCATGCTCGAATATCCTATGAGAAGCTTAATACAGGCCGGATACCTAGGCGTGCCCAGCCCGGTGGATGATAACCGCTTATTCCGCTGGGCTCAGCATCAGCGTATGCGCGGCGTTTCCGGGTAAGAAGGGTTGCACTTCGCCGCGGGCCCACGCCTCGTGGCCGGCGCGATAGAACGGGGACAACGGATGCCCGCTCTGACCGCCCGGCATATGGAAGTAGCCCTGCGCTTCGTTTCCAGGAGAGACGGCGAAGCGTTCCGACGCGCCGTGAGCGCCCTGTTGTAGCCGCGGCGTGTGATCGCCGCCGGGCAATGGCTCGTCGTGAACAGTCAGCCATGGCGCAAGAAAGGGGATCGCATTGGTCAAAGGATGTGTAATCTCGACTTGATTGATCTCACCCCAGGTGCACTCGGCCAGTGGATCGTTACCACAGGTGGCGATCGTTTTTTCGGCCGCGGACAGAAAAAACTCCCGCCAGTTCTCGAAGAACGACGGTAGTAGATGCGCGGGCTGCTCGGTTATCAGACGCCAGATCGGTCCTTCCGATTGGCTGCGGCGCTGGAGCGCGAGCGGTTCCGGGAAGTTCCCACATCCCGAGACAATACTCGACAGGAGGTCGTCGCCGGTCTGTTGGCGAAACTCACGGACCAGTCGATAGCCAGCGGAGTCCGGTTCCGCGCGGCCGCTCCACCGGGCTGCTTCGGCACGAAGCTCCGCGCGCCGCGGATTCCCAGAGATCGCACTCGGATCGAGCACGTCGAGCAACAATGCGCGCCAGCGCTCATACA
>CAUZMW010000114.1:0-6538 GCA_963581225.1 Gammaproteobacteria bacterium | reverse complement strand
CTACCCCGTCGTAGAACTCATAAGACGGTTCTTGCGCAAATCTTGCATCGACGGCCTGGCGCCACATCCCACGAAGCCATTCTTTCTTTCCGTCATCGAGAGGGAATTCCGTTACGGTACCTCTAGAAAGCACGTTGTAACGTCGGTTAGGCACTTCGCGAAACTGGATGCCGGTGGGCACGAGCAGAATCCTCGAATAGCGCGATAGATCCAGATCCAGCCTAACCCAAGCAGCCTCCATGATTGACGGATCCACCCGATGAAGATCCTCTTCAGTAACATCTGCATCCGGCCCGGTTGCTAGTGTGGGCTGAGCGGCGGTTCCTCCCGTATACCAAAGCAACACGAATCCGCCTGCAGCAGACAGGATTGTTGTTCGTAATCTACCTTTCACTGTTCTCTCCGACTCTGTGAAGTAAGTTCCATTAAATATCGGGCCAAGAGATCGAAATCGAATAGAGGTATGTCCCTAATAAGAATTACTCGCACGCCAAATGTCCGCTTCGGCCACTTTGGGTCGTTAGCGGTCGTTTAACTTCTGCCCCAATTCTACCACCTCGTCGATCCAGTTACTGCCTGCGCCGAGCTGCGAGCAGCGAGTGGCCGATCAGTAGCAGTACCGCGCCGACAAACGTCGCGGCCGTAAGGGGTAATTCTTCTAGTACTGACGAGATGGCGATAGCGACGATGGGCGAAAGCACAGCGACGTACGCACCAGCCACCGAGCCGACGATCGGCAGAATCGTCATGTAGATGCCGAACGCGAGGACGGTACCGATCAACGTGAGATAGCTGAGCCCGATCAGCCAGGGCGGCGTGATGGTCATCGACCACGACGCGCCGCTAATCAGTCCCCAGAGCAGGATCGAGACGGTACCCGCGGCCGTGCCGTAAGCGTTGATGACAAGCGGGCTTAATTCAGAGGACGCCAGGCGCGTCGCCAGAACGTTGCCGAGAGCGACGAGAATCGCGGCGAATAGAACGAGCGCGGCGCCCCACAGCGCCGTGCCCGAGAGGGCAGCACGCTGAAGCTCCGTACTGAACACCGTGGCGATTCCGATGACTCCAATCGCGGCGGCGGCCACGACGACGAGTCGGGGGCGCACGCCGTAAAGCAACCACTCGACGAAGATATTCAGTGGTACGAGAATGCTGAATAGCACCGCGACCACACCGGACGTAAGGTACTGGGTCCCGGCGTAGACCGCGAGATAGTTGAGACCGAAGAAGCAGACGCCTTGAATCAATACCTGCCGTGCCTGGAACGACGTTAAGCGAAGCTGTATTCGTCGTGCAGTCGCGATGGCGAAGAACACGACGGACGCTGCGCCCATGCGGGATGCAACGGCGAGATGGGGTGATGTGCCGTTGACCTGGGTATGAATGCCGTACCACGTCGTTCCCCAGATCAATACGACCAGCAAATAGCCCAGACCGACCCACCAGGCGCGTCGCGTGCGAGTCGTCGGACTCATTTCAATCGGACCGGTCACCAGCTGTGTCGGCTAGACGGCGATGTCGAATGTGATCTTATTGCGGACGCCCGGCACCTCGATCGACTCGCCACGAATTATCCGGGGCCGGTACTTGAATTTGTACGCTGCCTCGATCGCCGCATGTTCGAACAAGCTATCTGTGGACTCTATTACCACGACGTCTTTTACGGCTCCGAGCGCTTCACGTTCGAGATCGACATAGTGATCCTGTAGTTCGGCATCGAGACGGAGCAAACACCTGGGTGTGATTCCCGCATCATAAAGCCGTCGCAGCAAGTCCTGGCGCCTAGGCACGGCCGGGTTCCTCGAGCGCGGTACGGACGCCGCCGGTAACCCGTTGCCATTCTTCTGTGAGGCTCATCAACCGACGCTTACCTTTCGCAGTGACGCAATAGTAGACACGGTTGCGGCCGTTAACCGTTTTGCGCCGGGCCTTTAGCGTGCCGCGTGCCTCCATCGCGTAGAGCGCGGGATAGACGACGTCCTCGCGAAGTCCGATCGCATTTCCGGTTGAGGAGCGGATCGCTTTGACGAGCTCGTAGCCGTACATCATGTTGCCGTATCAGCAAGCGAAGGATCAACAGCTCCGGTACGCCGCTCATGAAGGGAGGATTCGTCTGTGCCATAGCCTATACCTTTAATCACCAAACATTAGCCTTCCGAGAGAGACAAGTAAACGCTGCACGCCTTCTGGCTAGATACCTTCCACGATCATCGCAATAGCTATATGTTTCAGATGAATCCCAACGGTATTCGTCTAGACGCGCTCCAGGGCAACGACTATTTCATATCGGACTGGGATGGAATTTAACAGGAAGAGGCGCGAATCAACGAGCGCGGCTGGGCCCTGGAGATGGCGATCCCGTTCAAGACGCTGTCCTTCGATCCGGACAACGACGTCTGGGGGATCAATTTCGCGCGCTGGCTTGCAAGAGAGCGGAAGAATAGTGGCTGGTCGTCGCAGGAGCGCCGGATCATACTCGTACACTCGGGAGACCTGCGGGGCCTCGTCGGCATGGATCAGGCGTCGGGCTGGATGTCGTTCCGTCGCTCGTCGCGAGAGAAGCCGAGACTCATGAAGCTGCGACGAAAACCAGCGATTTGGAGCCGTCGCTCGACGCTTTCTACCGTTTCGACAAAGGTCTTACGGGGGCACTGACTCTGAACACCGACTTCTCCGCGACAGAGGTCGATAACCGGCAGGTGAATCTGTCTCGATTCAACCTGTTTTTCCCCGAGAAGCGCGATTTTTTCTTGCAGGACGCGGCCATCCTCCAGTTCGCCAATGTAGATAGAAATGGTCGGCCGTTTTTCTCGCGGAGAATCGGCCTTGCCGACAACGGCCAGCCCGTCGATATCAACGTGGGCGCGAAGCTCACCGGACGTACGGGGCCCTGGAGTGTCGGGACGCTGGCCGTCAATCAAGACAGCGCCGATGGTGCTCCGGAGAAGACGGATCTGTTCGTCGGTCGGCTCTCATATACCCTAGCGGCAAAATCGACGCTCGGTATGATCGCAACCTACGGTTCACCGGTGGCCGGAGACGAGAACTCGGTCCTCGGTGCCGACTACTACTACCGCAACAGCGAGGTTTTCGACAACAAGACGGTCGAAGGCCGGATCTGGGCGCAACAGAGTTCTACACCCGGACTAGTCGGCCAGGACTCGGCCTGGGGCGCGGAGATCGGTTATTCGAGCGATCGCTTTTCGGGATCTCTGCGCGTGACGGAGATTCAGGAGAATTTCAACCCTGAGTTGGGTTTTGTTAATCGCAGCGGCATTCGGGACTATCAGATCTTCGGCCGCTATCGCAGTCGGCCCGAGGAGAGTCGCTGGCGCGCCATCAATCATTGGGTTTTCGGTACCTGGAAGTACGACCCGGCCGGACAACTCGAGTCCCGATTCCTCGACCTGACTTGGGGAGATCTCGTCAGTCATCAGGGCGACGCCTTCGGCCTCAGCACATTCCCACAGTACGAGCGCATCACCGAGCCGTTCTAGATTGTAGACGGGCTGACCGTCCCGCCCGGGATTTACGAGTTTACCCGCAATCAATTCAGGCTTAGCACCGGCAACCAGCGGGAAGTCAGTGGGTGGTTGCGCGTCGGCGTTGGGGATTGCTACAACGGCCAGCTGACCTTCACGAATTTGGGCTTTAATTGGCGGCCGTCGCCGAAGTTCAGATTCGGTCTGAACTACACGGAGAACGACCTCGAGTTCCCGGACGGGCGTTTCATTACGCGCATCTACGGGATCAACGCCGACCTGGCATTCAATGCGCGCTGGTCCTGGTTGAATCTCGTTCAGTTCGACAACGTCAGCAACCGGCTCGGCATCAATAGCCGGATGCGGTTCATCCCGAAAGCCGGCGCAGAACGATGCCGAGCCGGCTAACGGAAAATGCGCTACGGCGGGCCGACCTCGATCTCGTACAGCGACGGCCAATTCTTGCCCGTGACGAATAGCCGGTCCGTATCCGGGTCGTAGGCAATCCCATTCAAGACGTCCTCCGACGCGCGCCGCGACTGAGGATAGAGCGCGCTCAGATCGATCCAACCCAACACAGCGCCAGACTCCGGCGAGATTCGAGCGATTCGATCTTGATACCAGAGATTGGCCCAGATCTCGCCATTGATAAACTCGAGTTCGTTCAGGCTGTTAACCGGCTGGCCGTCTGCATGAACATTCAGGCGCTTCACGATCTCGAATGTCTCCGGATCATGAAAGCGAAGCGTTGCCGAGCCGTCGCTGACAATAAGATGTGCCCCATCGTGAGTCAGTCCCCAACCTTCGCCTTCGTTGCGAAGCGTTGCGACGCGATCCAATGTATCGACATCGTTTACGAACACCACATTATTTCGCCAGGTTAATTGATAGAGGCGATCGTCCAGAATGGTTATCCCCTCGCCGAAATAGATGCTACCCAACGCATTCATCTTCTCCACGCGGCCGGTCGCCAGATCGACTCGCCGCAGTGTGGACTCGCCATATTGGCCGGTGCCCTCGTAGAGTCGACCGTCGTGGACAACGAGGCCCTGGGTAAATGCGTCGGGGTCATGTGGAAAGGAGGCGACAACCTCGAACGTCCAGACCGCCGGGTCACCGCTGGGGGCGAATTGAGCCCATGCCGTTAGCACGACGATAGCCGCGATCAGCAGCGTAACGAGCGGCCAACGGATGTTAGGTGAGCGAAAAATTTTCATCGACATTGTCTGGTGAGTTTCAGGTGCTAGGGTATTTTAACTGCAATAATTTCCGACGAGCTCACATCGACCATAAAGAGTCCGGTCACCCTGAACGGACCACGTTGGAACGTGCGCCGCACACTCGCAGAGTCGACAAGGTCCTGTTCGATTCCAGCAACCAGAACGCGGATTTCGTAAACGTTGTCGGTCAAGGCGTCGAAGCACAGTTCGGCGGATGCCTGATCCATCGTTGACGTTGTCGCAAGGACGCCCACACAAACCTCACCTGGAAGCAGCCTCACTGAGCGGGTGTTGACCGGGATGATGTCTCCCCGTGGCGAGTCGATTGACACAATTTGTGTGGTTGCCGCGAGGCGATCTCCTGATTGTTCTATTTTGACGAGCGCCGTCTCGTCGTCCGGCCGGAACGCTCCCGCGTAGCCCTGCCACGACGTCGTGGCACAGGCCGGCAGCCCCGCGAAGATCGCTAGAACCGTCGTCATCTGTAGAGCTTTCATAGGCAATCCCCGATTACTTAGGGAAATTTACATTCTACTGTAGGTCAAAGGCAGTGCCCGGTGTGAGGGTGTGCGAAGAGGCAACGACGAATCTGAAGAGTCATTAATTCGATTGACCGCGTGAGTCCTACTTCGATAGGCTGTTCCGCTATTCATAGCCTACCAGGAGACCTGAGATGGTCACACGACGTGCGTTACTAAAGACTACAGCGGCTGCAGGGACCGCCCTGGCTCTGTTGCCGCGATTGCTCCACGCACAGTCGGCGGGAGAGATTATCACCCGGGTTATCCCGTCGTCGGGTGAGGAAATACCAATAATCGGCCTCGGTAGCTCCGCGACATTTTCATCGATGGCTCGCAGCCCAGAGACGACCGCGTTACGCGAGGTGCTGCGTGCTCTAGTCGATAACGGCGGCACCGTCTTCGATACAGCGCCCGGCTACGGGGGTGGATCAGCGGAACAGGTCGCTGGTGAGTTCATCAATGAACTCGAGCTCCAGGAGCAGGTTTTCTGGGCGACGAAAGTCAACGTTCAGGGGCGGCGCAGTACGGCGCCGGCCGACGCCGGCGCCGCGATGGCGCAGATAGAACGGTCTTTCGGCATCATTAATAAACCCGTCATCGACCTTATTCAGGTCCACAATCTAGGTGACGTGCCGACGCAGCTCGTGCTTCTAAAAGACCTCAAAGCAGAAGGCCGCGTCCGCTATATCGGTGTGACCTGGACAGGTGCGCGCCGTTATCCCGAGCTCGCAGAAATCATCCGCAACGAGCCGCTCGATTTCATCGGCATCGACTACGCCGTCGACAACCGCGAAGCGGCGGAGATGATGCTGCCGTTGGCCCAAGATCACGGTGTTGCCGTAATGGTCTATCTTCCGTTCGGCCGCAGCCGTCTCTGGAGGCGTGTGGCCGGCCAGGCGCTTCCGGAATGGGCGCAGGAGTTCGACGCTAGTACATGGGCGCAGTTCTTTCTGAAGTACATAGTGGCCAATCTCGCGGTCACGGTCATTACGCCGAGCACGAGTAAACCTGCCAACATGGTGGACAATCTGAGCGGAGGAATGGGCCGGCTTCCCGATGCCGCGCTGCTCAGGCGCATGGACGAACACGTCGATGGGCTGCCCTCCGCTTAGGTGGTGCTGCCAAGAATCGCCGTAAACGGTGCCGGGATACGCTGCTGAGAATCGCGACGAGGACGTCGCTCCTACGAGCCCTGACCCCTCAGTCCCGAGTCGTGTATGCTCCCTGAGCCATGCCGACTTAATCGAAAAACAAAAAACCAGGAGATCGACATGAAGGGTCTATCAATCGCAATAATCGTTTTCGCGGGTGTTGC
>CAUZMW010000113.1:0-6578 GCA_963581225.1 Gammaproteobacteria bacterium | reverse complement strand
TGAATAATATCTTCGGTGTTGTATCGTTTCTTTGGCATGGTTCAGATCTCCTTATGTGGCTTTTTACCACTTTAGATCTGCACCAGAAATACGAGGCTAGCTCACCGGCCGTAAGCTCGGTATGATTAGCTGGCCTTCGGCAATAACGATGCCTGACAACTTACGGGGGCCTAATCAGTGAAGCACGCTTATCAGCTATTTATTAGCATCCTGCTAGCCGTCGCGGCCGCCGGCAGCGCGCTCGCCGATACGATTGCCATCATTGGCACGGGCGAGGTTGCGAATGCCGTCGGGCCTTTGTTCGCGGCGCAGGGGCACGAGATCGTTTACGGCTCGCGCAATCCCGATCGCGACGACGTGCGCGAGCTCGTCGCCAAGACTGGCGCCGGCGCTTCGGCGACGACCCAGGCAGACGCCGTGGCCGGTGCCGACATCGTCGTGATCGCCGTGCCGTGGGACGTCGTCGAGACCGTCGTTCGCAGTCTCGGCAATCTGTCCGGCAAGATTGTGCTTGACCCCACCAATCCGCGCATTGTCGGCGAGGATGGTCTGCGCGACTGGGCGGTCGACAGCTCCAACGCCGAGATCATCCAAAGCCTCGCGCCGGCCGCGCACGTCGTCAAGGCGCTCAACACGATGAACTGGCGCACGATGGTGAACCCCGAGGCAACGGGCGGGCCGGTCAGCGTACCGATCGTCGGCGACGACGAGGCGGCCAAGGCAAAGGTCGCGGCACTTATCGAGGGCATGAATCTCGATCCGATCGATCTCGGGCCGCTACGGTACGCGCGCATGGTCGAGGGCATGTATCTGCTCTGGGGCAATGCCAACACGCTCGGCCACGGATTCAACTACTACTTGCGACCAGCTCCATAGTCGCGTCCGGGGCCGGTGTTATTGGTCAAGCCGGTGCCGGGAAGGCGGTTTAACGGTGACTTTCTGCCCGAAAACGGACATTCCTTGAGGTCGGGTTAGAATCAGTCTTATAGTCTCGAATCGACCCAATTTTACCGTTCACGTAACAAATAGAATGCTTCGTGTCAGAAGCCAAGGGGGCGGGTCAGCTAATACCGAAATTGCGTGGCTTACACTGGAGCTGCGGAATGCTCACGCTGCTCGCGAGGACCATCGAGGAGACCGCCAAAAGTGGATCAGATAAGACGCACAATACTGGCTGTGGGTGCCGCTGCAACGGCGATGGCTACATCGTTGCGCGGGATGACTCAACAGACCTTGCAAGGAGGAACTGCCATGTCCGTCTACGAAAATGGCGCTGTTCGTATAAATTTCGAGGAGACCGGCACGGGGTATCCATTATTGCTGATTGCAGGTGGCGGGTTGAATTCGACAATCGCCGGCCTCGATCGTCCCTTCAATCCAATCGAGGAATTCAACGACGAGTACCGCTGCATTGCGGCTGATCTGCGCAACGCTAATAGCGGGCAGTCATCCGGGCCGCTTGAGATCAACAGGCCGTGGGATGCCTATACAGATGATCACCTCGGATTGATGGACCATTTGGGTATCGATAAATTCATGGTGCTGGGCTTTTGCATCGGTGGTCCCTTCATCTGGAATCTGTTGCGGCGGGCCCCGGATCGCGTTGTCGCTGCTGTGCTGGCGCAGCCAAGCGGATATGACCCAGAGTTTCCCAACCTTTTCTACGAAGGCAATATGGGCAATTGGGGGCCCACGATAGCAGCGCGTCGACCAGATATCACGATGGAAATGGTGGATGAGTTTCTGACGAACATGTACAGCAACAACGCTGATTTTGTGTTCACCGTTACGCGAGAGTTTGTGCGTAACTGCCAAACGCCCGTTCTCATTTTGCCGGATGATGTACCACCGCATCCATACGATGTTGCGATGGAAGCGGCAATGCTGGCGCCCAAGGCCGAACTAAGCATGTTCCCGTGGAAAGTTCCTGAGGAACGAATTCCGCTGGCTGTGCGCCAGATACGTTCATTTCTCCGAGCCCACCGGCCAGCTTAATTTCGGCGCCCATATCTCAAGGCTATAGACGCAATTCCTATCGAATTGCTTTCGTGCGGAAACACAGCATTCGTTCACCTCGAACGACCGTTGTTGGCCGAAAGTCTCCGTTAAAGAAGTTCTTAACATAGCGAAAACGAATGTCTCGAATGCGCTCCAAACCGGACGTAAAGCTGGAACGAGTTCGGCCACTTATCCTCCGCCTTGGCGTTCTCTCGGGCTTTGGCGGCGGTCCACTTCGGCAACCGTTACGGGATACCGCGGTGCTTTGAACGTCCACAACCTCCCCCAGGAAGCCGGCAGTGTTCGCACGGAAAGTCGCCTGATATGCTAGATCTCCCACATTCAACGTGGCTCGGGTTAAGGGGTACGGTCAACTGCCTCCACTGAAAACCTGGACCAGTGCGGGAATGACCTGCACGTCGATTTCCAATCTATCGCGTTCAGAATGTGGGACGAATTGTGGGGTGAAATTAGTAAGGCCAGAGAAATCTATTTTATATCAAGTAGATAGAACGACTTGTGGCGGAGGGAGTGGGATTCGAACCCACGGACGGGGCAAGCCCGTCACTTGATTTCGAATCAAGCCCGTTCGACCACTCCGGCATCCCTCCGCGGGCGAATCTAGCAGGTCGCTCAGCGCCCGGCAAACGGCGGCCTGTTCACTTGACCCCCTAAAACGTATCCCTCGGATCGTCTAGCGGCTCAGCGCACTCGCGCCCAGGTAGCCCAGCCAAACCGCGACCAGGCAGAAAAGAACAGACAAAACGATATTTGCACTCGCCCAAAACCACTCACCGCTCCGCGCTAAATTCAGGGTCTGAAGGCTGAACGCTGAGAACGTTGTATACCCTCCACATAGGCCGATCATCAACAGGGCTCGCGCATCCTCGGAAATAAGAGGGCGGCCATCCGCTGTCACGAGCGCGGTGAGAATACCGATAAGTAGCGAGCCCGAAACATTAACGACGATCGTGCCCCAAGGAAGATATTCACCGAAGTGGCGTGCGACGACGTTGGTGCACCAGTAGCGGCCCATCCCGCCCACTGCGCTACCGACTCCAATCCAGAAATAGCTCAACACGTCACAGTTCTCCCGCGAATATCAGACTGCTCGGTAGCGGTCTCGGCCCTCTGCTGGCGAGACTTGCAACGCGGGTGTCTCGGTGGATAAATGCGTACGCCAGTCTTCGGTTCCGAAGGCGCCGCTATAGTAACGTGAGGGTCTGTTAAGAACCATGACGACTGGCCGAGGCAACGCAGTGAAAACTGCATCTGGCTCCATATAGAGGTTACCGTTGGACACGCGCACTGCACTCGCACAAATCAGAGAGATCGTTGGGCCGAGAGGTTTGGTCGAAGGGTCGGATGCCGATGCACTGCTCGTCGATGAGCACGGCCTCTACCAGGGACGGGCGGCGCTGGTCGTGCGACCTGCCTCCACTGAGGAATGCGCGCAGATTGTGCGTGTCTGCAATGAGGCATCTCTCGGTGTGGTGCCCCAGGGCGGTAACACGGGCTACTGCGGTGGTGCGACGCCGTTCGATGCCGCCAATCAAATTCTACTAAATCTCTCGCGTATGAATCGCGTCCGAGAGATCGATCCGGTGAGCTTTACGATGACCGTAGAAGCTGGTCTTGTTCTTGCTCGGGCGCAGGCCGCAGCCGAAGAACACCAACTGCTATTTCCGCTGAGCATGGGCTCGGAGGGCTCTTGTCAGATCGGCGGAAATCTCGCAACAAATGCCGGTGGCATTGCCGTATTGCGCTATGGCACCGCCCGAGACCTCGTACTCGGCCTCGAAGTCGTGTTGCCGAGCGGTGAAATCATCTCTGATCTCAAGGGACTCCGGAAAAACAATACGGGCTACGATCTCAACGGACTCTTCCTCGGCGCAGAGGGGACTCTGGGAATCATTACCGCTGCGGTCCTTAAGCTGTATCCGCTGCCCTGTAGCCGTGAACTCGCCTGGGTCGCGACGGCCGACGTTGGCGGTGCTTGCAGACTGCTCGCGAGAGCCCGCCGCCAGAGTTGCGATCAGGTCGTCTCGGCTGAATACGTTTCCCGCGCGTCGCTGGAACTCGTGCTTGAGAACATTGGCGATGCCAGGGACCCACTGGATACGTCTTATGGGCACTACGTGTTACTCGAGTTCGCTTCGGCTCAGGCCGGTACGGGGCTACGTACGGAACTGGAACGAGTGCTCGAGACCGCGCTTGCGGCCGGCGAGATCCAGGACGGCGTAATCGCAGAGTCCGGGCGGCATACGGATTCGCTCTGGGCTCTCCGGGAAAGCATTCCTGAAGCTGAAAAACGTGCCGGCGGATCGGTGAAACACGACATCTCGGTTCGTATCTCTCAGATTCCGGCGTTCATCAGCGAAGCTGAAACGACGTTAAACGCGATCTCATCACACCGGCTGTCGGTGTTCGGCCATATTGGCGACGGTAATCTGCACTACAATCTGCTTCCACTCACGGGAACTAGCGTGCAGGTATTCAAGAATGATGCGGCGCAAAAGCTATCGGCAGCCGTATACGATTTGGTCAGCCGCTGTGGAGGGAGTTTCAGCGCCGAGCACGGTGTGGGAATTCTAAAGCGGGATGAGTTGGCGCAATTCACGGCGCCTGCCGCACTCGATTTGATGCGAGCCTTGAAAAATACTTTGGATCCCAAGGGAATAATGAATCCGGGCAAGGTGGTTGGCTAACGGCATGTTAAGGGCGAGATAAAAACTCGGTAAGTATCGAATCCAGCGGCTCGGCCCTTCAGAAAGTATAATGGCCGGGTCGAAGCCCGTGCGCGCGGACCTTAATGATTGTGACTGACGTCTCAGAATCTCTCGTCGTTATGGTTAATGCGGCGGATAGCGTTGCCGGCGCCGCCCGAGTTCGTCCTATGCTAAGCTTGCCCGCCTTCGTCGATCACCCCGGACCGTGGATGAGCGCGCAACCGATATACAAAGTAATTTTCATAAACCAAGGGAAGGTTTTTGAGATTTACGCCAAGAGCGTGAGTCACGGATCGTTGTTCGGGTTCGTGGAAATAGAGGAGCTGATATTTGGCGCGCGGTCGACAGTGGTTGTCGATCCGTCCGAAGAGCGCATCCAGAGCGAATTCGCTGGTGTCAGCCGAACCTTCCTGCCACTACACTCCATCGTGCGAATCGATGAGGTCGAGAAGCAGGGAGTCAGTAAAGTCACATCCGTCGAGGGCAGTAACGTCACGCAGTTCCCGGTGCCAATGTACGCGCCACCCGGCGGTGGTGGTAAAGGCGGGTCAGGGGACAAGTGAATCCGTGACGCTCCGGTTTGCGTCTTTAGGCAGCGGCAGCCGCGGTAACTCGCTGCTCGTGGAATGCAACGAGACGCTACTCATGGTGGATTGTGGCCTGAGCCTTAAAGCGGTTGAGGAGCGGCTCGGCCTCTTGGGGCGTGCGCCACTCGATGTAACCGCGTTACTCGTGACCCACGAGCATTCCGATCATATGCAAGGTGTAGCCCGATTCGCACGGCGTTATAACACGCCGGTGTGGATGACGCCGGGGACCGCCTCTGCAGCTGCCGCGGGAACCATTCCTCGAATCCATACGCTGAATTGCCACCGCCCGCTAGAGTTCGGCGGGATAGCCGTGCAACCGTTCCCTGTGCCCCACGATGCCCGCGAACCTTGCCACTTCGTATTCTCCGGCGCGGGCCGCAGGCTCGGCGTGCTGACGGATACCGGCCATATCACTTCCCACATCGAAGAACGATTGATCGGTTGTGACGCCTTGGCGATCGAAGCTAATCATGACCTGGAGACGCTTCGACGCGGGCCGTATCCGGCGGCTGTCAAAAACCGCGTAGCGTCCTCTATCGGGCACCTGAATAATGCGCAGACTGCCAAATTTCTTGAGACCGTGGGTCATCCCGAGTTGCAATGGGTTATCGCGTTACACATCAGCGAACAGAACAACTCGCGCGCAGATGTCCGTGACGCTCTTGGCGGTAAGCTGACGCGGGATGACCAGTCCTTGTACTTATCTGAGCAGAATACGCCTAGTGAATGGCTTGAGATTGTCTGACCGATGACCATGCTACAGCTGCCTGGGCCGACGGCCGAGACCGCCTTTCGCCTGCAGCGGTTAAGTCGGCAGCTCGCCGCGCATTGCGCGGCCGTTCGTGGCGTCTCGGTTCGCTATCTGCATTTTGCCCACACCGAGCGCGAATTAACCGCTGCGGAGCAGGAGATTCTCGACGCGCTTCTGACCTATGGGTCTGCGGTGGCGTGGGCCGGCGGCGGCCGCGAACTCATCGTTGTTCCGCGGCTCGGCACGATCTCGCCCTGGGCGTCCAAGGCGACGGATATCGCCCGGAACTGTGGCCTGCCGATCCAGCGCATCGAGCGAGGCCGGCTCTATAGTCTGGATCTTTCGACGGCCGTGTCCGCTGAGGAGATCGAGCGACTCTTCCCGCTCCTGCACGATCGCATGACCGAGTCGGTGTTGACCGGAGCGGTTGAGGAGCGCGTGCTCTTCGCCGAGCATTCTCCGCAGCCGCTGAATCGAATCGAACTGCTGCAGAAGGGTACCCAGGCGCTT
>CAUZMW010000112.1:0-6582 GCA_963581225.1 Gammaproteobacteria bacterium | reverse complement strand
ATCGATCTGCCCATGAATGCCCACGTGCTGCTCAACATCCAGTTCTAACCGTTCGATATTCGCCCCTAGCGTCCGCATGTTTCGTAACCGGAACGACTGCACCGGTGTGCCCGGGTTGTACATGTCTGCATTAATGACAATTTTCTCCTCGGGCAGGTAAACGATCACCATCGTCTGCGTGTGCGCGTTCCCCTGAAGCGGATAGATGTCCAGCGTTCGATCGCCGTCGCTCAAGACATACTTCTGATTGACGGTTTCTATCGGCGCGGGTCGTCTACTGGCGGTAAACATGGGATAGAACGTGGCAAGTCTGTCCGGCGCGAGGCTCCGTGAGCCTGGATGGAACGCCACGTCTTCATAGTAATCTCGATTCCCCTGATGGGTGACGATGGTTGTTCCCTGCGCCAGATAAGTACGGAGCCCACCGGAGTGATCGAAGTGATGGTGCGTGTTGACGAGATAACGGATCGGCTTTCCGGGAACCAGCCGACCGACCTCCTCGATGACGGCAAGCGACCGGGCCTCGTTCAGTGGAGCCTCCACGACAGTCACGAAGTCATTGAACTCGACCAGCACGCTGTGGTGGGATCCGCCCGCAATCCGCCACACGCCATCAGCGAGTTCCTGTGATTCTACGTTTACAACAGGCGGCGACGCATTTCGGATCTCGTCTGGGACCACTATCGCCGGCACGTCTGGGTTTATGCGGACGTCGCTCACACGGATCTCCAAGGAGTTATGTGCCGGGTTGAACACAGGGTCGCCTTGGTGCTCGTGCAGAACCGTGGGGAACATGACGCCATCGAATTCCTCGTATTGCGTGTAACGCATCTCGAACAGCATGTCGCCATACACCGGATTCGGGAACCAGGTACTCACGATCTCAATGAGATTCTCATCGTTGATCGTCCCATTGACTCTGTATTTGCCGAGCGCGGTAAAGGAAACCACCGTCACCATTCTACCGTCCTGGGAGAGGCCTCCATTGGATTCACCCACAATAGGAATAGTAATCGCAGTTGCATCATCGCTTTCCAGCGCCGCTTTCAGGAACCCCTGCGGTGTCAGTAGGATATCCAGCCGACGAAAATCTGCGTGCGATACACCCTCCAGATAGTCTCGCCCCTGAGGAACAGCCATCTCTCCCCGCAGATTCCACGCGTACTCGCCGCTTACTAGCTCCGTAATGAGCTGATCGCCAGCGAAGGGAGGTCCGCCGCCGACTGCCGGATAGCTGCCACGCCTACGCATCAGGTCTTCTCGAGACGTGCCCGCATCGTAATTAATCGTCCGCGTGTAGTCGAAGACCTCGAACCGCGGCCAGTCTCCATCCAGCACATAGCTCTGGCCGACCTGGCCATACCAACCGGTCCCGGAAATCTCAATGCTTTCCAGATTCGTCGCACCCATGGTACGGGCGGCCGCCTGAAGCGTACTTCGGGCGTCCTGTGCGAACGAGCTGCCGCTGGCAGATGTCGCTATCGCCAGTGCCGTTAACAGGATTCTGATCATGATAGTTCTCCCCCTTTAATATTCTTCGATATAGATGATCGGCCAGAAAACTTGAATGTCGCCTTTAAGTTGATTCCGACCGTATGCACACCGCTGCATAGTAACTGTTAACGAACTTCCGCTTTCGGCTGCGGACATTGAAAAGGTTGTTGTATCAAGGTAAGCGGAGTCCCACCAGTGCGCCCGGGTGAGTTGTACTGGCGATCTGCACCACGATGTACTGTTGGCCTTCGTGCAAATAGCTCATCATGCCGTAGCGCCCCGGTGCGGGCATCTCTACCGTACCCAACCGCTCGCCGGTCAGCTTGTCCACGGCATGGAGTACGGGCGCGCCTGCCCCACCCTCGGCCGTAATGAGCAGTGTCTTCGTGATCATCGTGACCGCGTGGGACGTTCGCCCGGTATTGGGAAGGTCCACCCCCTCGAGAGCCGGATGATTCTTGATGCGGTCCGGTGTATCCCCATTGGGCGTCGACCAGAGGTGCTCTCCCGTGTTCATGTCGATGGCGACGATCTGGCTGTACGGGGGTTTGTAAATGGGTAGTCCCTGCGGCCCCCGTAAGTCGCCGCGATTGGCGACAGCCCAGTCCGCGATCGTCTTGCCCGTGGTCATGGGGTCGTCGGGCTCGTCAATCTCGTGGCCCGGTACGATGTTTTCGGATCTGCATCCCCTCAGCGTCGAGACATAGAGGATACCGGTCTCGGGATCCGCAGACGGCGGGCCGAATATGTTCGATGCCCCACTGGGGCAACTCACGAACGAACGTAGGCCGGAAGGGTGGCCCACCTCGATCGGCGGGTTGAACAGCGGTCCAATCCGGTAGTTCTGGACGATCTCAAGCGCCTCTCGCCGCAATTCGGGCGTGAAATCGATGAGGTCGTCCTCGGCCAGTCCCTGCATTTCGAACGCCGCTGGCTTCGTAGGAAAGGGCTGAGTTGGAGCGAGCCTCTCCCCGGGTACCTCCGACTGGGGCACCGAGCGCTCTTCGATAGGCCACACCGGCTCGCCAGTCACGCGGTTGAAGGTATAGGCAAACCCCTGCTTAGTGGTCTCAACCGCGATCGGTGTCGGGCGCCCATCCACCATCACATCCAACAGGATCGGAGCCGCCGGATTGTCGAAGTTCCAGATGTCGTGGTGGACGGTCTGGAAGTGCCACACTCGCTCGCCGGTTTGAACGTCCAGGGCGATGATGCTGGTGCCGAACAGGTTGTTCCCCGGCCGAAACCCGCCGTAGAAATCTATTGTCGGCGGATTGGTCGGTACATAGACGAGGCCGCGTTCCGGATCCGCGGACATCGGGGCCCAGGAGGAGACGTCCCCCGTCCTCTGCCAGGCGTCATTCTCCCAAGTCTCGTGACCGAACTCACCGGGCCGGGGAATCACATGGAACTTCCACAGAAACTCCCCGGTGCGAGCGTCATAGGCCAGGATGTCACCCGGGATGTTCTCGGTGCGGGTCTGGTAGTAACCCTGCTCATGGACATTGCCGACAACCACTACGCCGTTTACCACGATAGGCGGCGACGACGTGCTGAGATTGCCGAGGTCCCTGGGAATCCCGTGGTACGGATCATAGGTATAGCCCGAGGTCAGCCAGGGCTCCCAGTCAGCGATCAGATCCGGAAGCATGTCTACGACCCCGGTTTGAGAGAAGCCGTCCAGCGGCACCGGTGCGCCCCAGTCCGCCAGGGGTCGCCCGGTCTTCGCGTCGAGGGCGTGGAGAAAGAAGCCGGGGCTGGTAGTATAGATCACCCCGCGCCCGTCCACTTCGGCGTACGCCACGCCTTTTCCGTAGTTGTTTCGCATTCCCCGTTCATAGCGCGTCGTGTGCGGCTCGCGGTAAGTCCAAATCGTCTCTCCTGTGGCCGGGTCGACGGCGGCCACGGTCCGGCGCTGGCCGGCCACGGTGTAGAGCAGCCCGTCGACGTAGATCGGCGTCGATCTAAAGACGTAGTCGACGCCGGGGCCAAAATTGTCTCCCCGCCAGACCCAGGCCATTTCCAGGTCGTTGAAGTTTTGGGCGTTGATCTGATCCAGGGCCGTAAAACGAGTGTGCGCGGCGTCCCCGCCAATGTAGCGCCACTCTCCCACCGGATTATCCCGCTCCTGGGAGACGGCCGGACCCTGCCACAAGAAGGCGGCCCCCGCAGCGAGAACGAAACGCAACAGGCTATAGCTGACGGCTCGGCGGTGTCGGTGAAGGGTGTTGATCATGGGCTTGTCCTCTTGGGCAGTTCGCTGCTCCATCCCGTCGTCGATCGTCTCGCTCAGGGTGCCGAAATGCGCACATTCTCGAGTAGGTACAGGTCTACCGGCAACTCCTCCTCACCGGCAGGATAATCATTCAACCTGAGCATGAAAGCGAGAATGTCCGCATACTCCATGGGACTGAGCACACCGGGGTTGCCTTCCGGCATCGTTGTTGAGATCACATCCAACAGATCCCCCACTGTTTCGTGTACTGTACCTCGGAACCAGCTGCGCGTGATCTCATTGGTCCTGTGGCACGCTGCGCACACTTGCTGAAACCTCCGCTCCCCCCGTAACGCTTGACCCCGCGTAAACAAGCCGTTCACTACAGAACTACTAGCAGCCGAACTCACGTCCGGTTCTTCGGATCGGGCAGCCTGCATACTCGCCTCTCGCTCCTGCAAGCTGACAGCAGGCACCGAACAAGCTACCTGCTGTGTCGCAAACATGCACACTCCGCAGACGAGCCTCAAGACCGAATGCCGTATGGTTGCAATCAAAGATAGCTTTATCGAACACACCTCAGGTCATGTTTTCCCTATTCGAGACTCACTGAGTATGAGCAGCACAATCGAATCTTGTCGTGCATCAGTTGCTCTTCGAAAAAGCCATCATGAAGTGCTCGAACCAATCGGCCAAAAGCGGACATTCGATTGCGAGCGGCATGCGTCAAAATGTGGCAAGAGCGTTGAAGGGACTGGCGGTTCCACCGGGAACTTTCGTGATCTGCCAGGAGACCATGAACTCCCATCGCTGCCGTTGCGCGGCCTCTCTGGCGACGTCTTCCAGATAGCCGTTATCGACGAGCGGCAACCCGATGAATACTTGTGTCATTTGGTGAACCGGTCTACGCAGGCCCTCCACGCCGGACGGCTGCACGTCGTTGACGGCATCCCCTACGAGCAGCGCGACACCGCGATCCTTCAGCCACGGCAGCACCGACGCATGCAGGCCGGCGCCTCCACCAGCGTAATCCCATGGTCCTTCCTGCTCGCGCTTGGCCCATCGACCGGTGCGGACTAACAGCACATCGCCGCTGCCCACGGTGACGTCCGCGAAATTCTCCCAGTCTTCGAGATCCGACACGTAGAGTGGCGTGCTGGGTTCGAGCCAATCGACCCCCCTGAGCAGCGGCATGTCCACGAGAATGCCGCGAGTCACATAGCCCGGACCCATTCGGTCAATGGCCAGATCCTTGCACCCGTCCTCATCGAGGTTCTGGGGATAGCCGTTGAATATCACCTGTTCTCCGTCGCGCTCCGTGCGGTAATGACACAGGGCGTCCATGTGCGACAGTTGGCCGTCGTGCAGCGAGAAGCTCATGGCATCCAAGGCAAAGAGCACTTCGCCGGTATTCGGGTCGACTCTCGTCATCCAGTGTCTCGTCGGGCCGAAAGTCTGGCTGTCGATAGCCTCTTCTTCGGTCACGAAATGGGCGAGCGAGACCGATACACCGTCCGCCACTAGTTCGGCGGCTGCCCGAGTCTTGCTTGGCGTGATCAGGTTCAATGTGCCGCGTTGATCATCTGGGCCCCAACGGCCCCAGTTCGACAGCTCAGACTCCCACTGCGTGATACGTTGCGGAGTGACGAGAACGGTAGCGGCCTGCGTGGACGGATGAAGGCTCCAAACAGATGGCGGCAAGACGGGCTGTGTTCCCTGAGCGTGCGCTGACTCTAGAACAACAAACGCGTTGAAAACGATGCCCATCACGGGCAGAACAAGGATGCGTGTCATCGGACTTACCTCACTACTAAATTTAGCCTCGAGTTCGGCGCCCGTGACGAGCCGCCAGAACCTCTGCACATCAGCGCATATTAACTGTTAACGTACGTCCGCCTACGGCCACGAGCTGCCGTTTAGCTCAAAGCGAGGTCCTTTCCTTCGAACGGCCACTATCGTACCGAAAGTGTTCCTATAGCAGGATTATCGGCGTCTACGGCGCAACCGTTAGTCGAGAGCAAGTATCGGATTCTCTGGCCCTCGTCGTCGAGGAAATACAGCGATTGTTGAAACTGTATGGGCGGTGGCGCCCCGGGAGGCACTGTCGCCTCCACCACGTGGAGACGATGCCTGTTGCCGTTCAGGTAGATTCCAGCGAAAGTCCTAGATCCATCAGCATTGGTAATCTGAATCTGGTGTCCTTCCACGCGATCGAGATGCGACCAGGCGTCGTAAGTCACCTCGCCACCTCTCTGGCGAAACTCCCTAGCTGCTCGAGCCACGGATGCCCTCTGATCATAGAGCCAATTGGCTGGCCCACTCGCCGCCTCGGTCTTTTCCATCTCTGAGTGAATCCGAGCAGAATCGGTGAAGTCGACGACAGTCGCAACATAACTGTTCTCTCCAACCTGCACGGCGTATCGCCGCCCAGGAAAGACTGCATTAAACTCTGAGCTATACGTGAACTCCTCAATCTCGGGCTCGGCCGGAAAATTCACACCGAAGTAGTCAGCTTGATTGGTGTACTCGAGCCAACCCTGTGCGAAGGACGACCCTGACAACGACAGAATCAACGTTGCTGAAAATAGAAAACTCAGATTACGCATTTTCGTTTTCCTTCTAGGTACTAGATCGCACCGCTGAATTTCCTGTCCCAAACGACAGCTTACAGCCTGATACTGCACCTGCCTGTATATCTATGATAATGAAGTGTTCGGTCGGCGAGGCGGTTCTCAAACAGTGCAATCCTGTTGGTGCGGCGATAACGGCGACAGAAAACAGTAAGGTTAACGTCAAAAGAATTGTCGATACGGTCCTCATCACAAACCTCCCCGAGTTTGCTTCTGGCTTATTGGTTTAAGATCTTTTTCTTA
>CAUZMW010000111.1:0-6634 GCA_963581225.1 Gammaproteobacteria bacterium | reverse complement strand
CCGACGCGGCCGTAGCCAGGCGTATCGCGGCGCGGATCTTCGCTATGAGCTTGAACTCTCTCTCGAACAGGCCGTTGCCGGTGACTCGATCAATATCGACATCCCGACGCAGGTCGAATGTGCCTCTTGCGAGGGTAGCGGCGCGACCGCGGGCACGGAGCCGACAGCCTGCGCGACTTGCGCTGGGGTCGGGCAAGTACGCGTGCAGCAGGGTTTCTTCTCCATCCAGCAGACCTGTCCGGCCTGTAAAGGAGCCGGATCGATCATTCAGACGCCGTGCCGGACTTGCAGCGGCCGCGGGCGCGTACGCAAAGTGAAAACGCTTGCCGTAAAAATTCCTGCGGGCGTCGATTCGGGCGATCGTATTCGCCTGACGCATGAGGGCGAAGCAGGCCGCAATGGCGGGCCCGCGGGGGACCTCTACGTTGACGTCACCGTCAAGCCCCATCCGATTTTCGAACGCGACGGCCGCAATCTAAGTTGCGATGTACCGATCGGTTTTGCAGCCGCGGTTCTCGGCAGCACCGTGGACGTTCCGACGCTCGACGGTCAGGTTGCATTGAAGATTCCCCCGGAAACGCAGTCGGGGAGCGTGTTCCGTCTGCGCGGTAAGGGCGTAAAATCCGTTCGTGTGAACGGCGTCGGCGATCTGTTCTGCCGCGCCCAGATAGAGACACCGGTCAAATTGACCGACGAACAGCGGCAGTTGTTGCAGCAGTTCGATGAATCCATTCATGCCGGCGGATCCCGGCATAGCCCGCGGGCGCGTTCCTGGGTAGATGGCATGAAGAAATTCTTCGAGCGTATGGGAGCATAGATCGTGCTGAAAGTAGCCGTGCTGGGCGCCGCCGGGCGCATGGGTCAAGCCGTTCTCGAGTGCATCGCCGCCGCAGACGACCTCGAACTCGCCGGGGCCGTTACCGAGGCCGGGGATCCGGCACTCGGTAAGGACGCCGGAGAAAATGCCGGACTGCCCGCCGCAGGCGTTCCGTTGACGGACGATCGATCTCAAGCGCTGCACGACGCGCATGTCGCCATCGATTTCACGCTGCCTGCCGCGATGCTAGCCAACGTTCGAGCCTGCGTGGACAGCGGTACGGCTCTAGTTGTCGGCACGACCGGTCTCGAAGGTAAGCACCTGACGGCGATGACCGAAGCGTCGGGAGACATCCCGCTGGTCTACGGGCGCAACCTCAGCGTGGGCGTCAACGTGTTCATGAATCTGGTCGGCCGCGCAGCGCAAGCCCTGGGTCCCGATTACGATGTCGAGATTACCGAGGCGCACCACCGCCACAAGGTCGACGCACCGTCGGGAACCGCGCTGGCACTGGGCGAAGCGGTTGCCAAGGCGCAGGGCCGGACGCTAGATGAGTTGGCAATCCACGGCCGCCACGGTCAGATCGGGCCTCGGGTGCCCGGAACGATCGGATTTTCCGTCATCCGCGGGGGCAACATCGTCGGCGATCACACAGTGTTGTTCGCGGCAGCGGAGGAGACGGTCGAGATGTCGCATCACGCGGTTGACCGGAAGAGTTTCGCGCGCGGTGCGCTTAGAGCGGCCCGCTGGGCGGCCGGGCAAGCGCCGGGGCTGTATTCGATGGCAAATGTGCTCGGGTTGAGCGCTGACTAAGTCCAAGAGCATTGCTAAGCCGCAGCGACGGACTACAATAGCTGCCTGAGACTCCCTATCCGACGTTTTATTGCGGGATGAGCTGCGCGCCTTGCGGCCGTCCCGTTTCGTTTATGCAAGGCGCGAATTCTTCAGGAGCTCAGCGTGGCAGAGCCGGCGATACTAGCGCTCGAGGACGGGACGGTCTTCCGCGGCCTATCCGTCGGCGTTCGTGGCCGGACCCTCGGCGAAGTGGTGTTCAACACTGCCATGACCGGATATCAGGAGATCCTGACCGACCCGTCATACTTTCGCCAGCTCGTTACGCTGACCTATCCGCATATCGGTAATGTCGGCACAACCTCCGATGACTTCGAGTCCAACGACGTTTATGCCGCCGGCCTGATCATTCGAGACCTGTCGCTTGCCGTGAGTAACTGGCGTTCCGAGTCGTCGCTGACGGACTTCCTGCAGCGCGGCGAGGCCGTAGCGATAGCGGAGATCGACACGCGCAAGCTGACTCGGCTGATTCGCGATAAAGGCGCTCAGGCCGGCTGCATCATTGCCGAGGAAAATTCGGACCCGGAAGAGGCCGTTGCTGCGGCCAGAAAGTTTCCCGGTCTCAAGGGTATGGATCTAGCGCAGCTCGTCACGGTCACGGAGCCCTACCAGTGGACGCAGGGCAGCCTGTGGCCCGAACGCAAGACGCTGTTCGACAACCAGCTGGCCGAGTATCACGTCGTTGCATTCGATTTCGGTATCAAGCGTAACATTCTGCGGTTGCTCAGCGATCAGGGCTGCCGTGTCACGGTCGTGCCGGCTAAAACGACCGCCGATGAGGTGATGTCTTTGTTGCCGGACGGCGTCTTTCTATCGAACGGCCCCGGAGACCCGGAGCCGTGCGACTATGCGATCGAGGCGATCAAGCTGCTTGTAGATGCGGAATTGCCGACTTTCGGTATCTGCCTCGGGCACCAGTTGCTCGCGCTGGCCAGTGGGGCGAAGACCCTGAAAATGAAATTCGGCCATCACGGCGCCAATCATCCCGTCGTGGACCTCGATACCGAACAAGTGATGATCACGAGCCAGAATCACGGTTTTGCGGTCGATGAAGACAGCCTGCCGGCCAATGTCCGCGCTACGCATCGATCGTTGTTCGACGGCTCGCTACAGGGCATCGAGCGCCTGGACCGTCCGGCGTTTTCGTTTCAGGGCCACCCTGAAGCCAGCCCTGGACCGCACGATCTACTGCCGTTGTTCAGCCGCTTCATTGCGGCTATGAAGGCTTATCGGGCACAAGCGGCATCTACTTAAAAAACTTACAAAACAGTTTTTTATAGAGATAAATTAGAAACAGTATTAGATTATGCCGCGTCGAGATGACATACAAAGCATACTGATAATCGGTGCCGGGCCGATCGTCATCGGTCAGGCCTGTGAGTTCGATTATGCCGGTACCCAGGCCTGCAAGGCGCTGAAGGAAGAGGGTTACCGCGTCATTCTCGTTAACTCGAATCCGGCCACGATCATGACCGATCCGGCGAGCGCCGACGCGATCTATATCGAGCCGGTGCACTGGCGAACGGTGGAACGAATAATCGAGAAGGAGCGGCCGTCGGCGTTGCTGCCCACGATGGGCGGGCAAACCGGGCTGAATTGCGCTCTGGATCTGGCTCGCGAAGGCGTGCTGGAGAAATATAACGTCGAGCTGATCGCTGCCTCTCGGGACGCTATCGATATGGCCGAGGATCGCGACCGGTTCCGCCAGGCCATGCAGGAGATCGGTCTGGAGGTCCCGAAGGCCGGTATCGCCCGGGCACTCGAGGACGCCTGGACGATTCTGGAAGAGGTTGGGTTCCCAACGATTATCCGGCCGTCGTTTACGCTGGGCGGCAGTGGCGGTGGCATCGCCTATAACCGCGAGGAATTCGAAGCGATCGTCGCGAACGGGCTCGAACAGTCGCCGACGACCGAGGTTCTACTCGAAGAGTCGGTTTTGGGCTGGAAGGAATTTGAGATGGAGGTTGTCCGGGACCGCAAGGACAACTGCATTATTGTCTGCTCCATCGAGAATCTCGATCCCATGGGAATCCACACCGGCGACTCGATCACGGTCGCTCCGGCACAGACGCTCACGGACAAGGAATACCAGACGATGCGCGATGCGTCGATCGCCGTATTACGGAAGATCGGCGTCGATACCGGCGGCTCGAACGTGCAATTCGCGGTCAATCCCGACGACGGGCGCCTGTTCGTCATCGAGATGAACCCACGGGTCTCGCGTTCCTCGGCCCTAGCATCCAAGGCGACAGGCTTTCCGATTGCCAAAGTCGCCGCGAAGCTGGCGGTGGGCTACACGCTGGACGAGCTTCGTAACGACATTACCGGCGGTACGATACCCGCGTCGTTCGAGCCTACGATCGACTACGTCGTGACGAAGGTGCCGCGGTTCACGTTCGAGAAATTTCCCCAGGCCAACGATCGCCTAACCACGCAGATGAAGTCGGTCGGCGAAGTCATGGCCATCGGGCGGACTTTCCAGGAGTCGCTACAGAAGGCGCTGCGGGGCCTCGAGACCGGTGTCGACGGACTCACGCCGAGATGGACTTCGGTTGCCAGCGACGAGGAACGAGCAGCGCTCGCTCTGGAACTACGAATGGCCGGCGAATGGCGGCTCTGGTACGTCGCCGACGCCTTTCGTTTCGGCTTCTCGTTCGCCGAGATCGCCGAATTGACCCGTATCGATCCTTGGTTTCTCAGCCAGATCCAGGATCTGGTGGAAGAAGAAGCCGCGCTCAGCGGCACGGCCGTGGACACTATGGAGGCGGCGACCTTGCGCCGCCTGAAGCGTAAGGGCTTCAGCGATAGCCGGCTTGCGAGCCTGCTGGGATGCAGTGAAAAAGAAGTAAGAACAGCACGTTATAATCATAACTTAAGGCCAGTATTTAAGAGAGTGGACACCTGCGCGGCGGAGTTTTCGAGCGACACGGCCTACCTCTACTCCACCTATGAAGAGGAGTGCGAAGCGGATCCGACCGATGTGAAGAAAATTATGATTCTGGGCGGCGGGCCGAATCGGATTGGGCAGGGAATCGAGTTCGATTATTGCTGCGTCCACGCCGCCTTCGCGCTGAAGGAAGCCGGCTTCGAGACCATCATGGTCAACTGCAACCCGGAAACGGTCTCTACCGATTACGACACCTCCGACCGGCTGTACTTCGAACCGCTCACGCTGGAAGACGTGCTCGAGATCGTCGCCAAAGAACAACCGACGGGCGTGATCGTTCAGTTCGGTGGGCAAACACCGCTGAAGCTCGCGCGGGCTCTCGAGGCCGAGGGTGTGCCGATTATCGGCACCTCACCGGACTCGATCGACCTGGCCGAAGATCGGGAACGCTTCCAGAAGCTCCTGCAGACACTAGGCTTGAAGCAGCCGCCCAACGGCACGGCTCGCAATGAGGCCGAGGCCCTGGCAGTAGCCGACAAAGTTGGCTATCCGCTGGTCGTCCGGCCGTCGTATGTGCTCGGCGGTCGCGCGATGGAGGTCGTCCACTCGGAGGACGAGCTACTCGAGTACATGACGGTGGCGGTCAGCGTGTCTAACGAGAGCCCGGTACTGCTCGATCGTTTTCTAGATTTTGCCGTCGAAGTCGATGTGGATGCGATCTCCGACGGTCACGAGGTGATCATTGGCGGCATCATGGAGCATGTGGAGCAGGCCGGGGTGCATTCGGGAGATTCCGGTTGCTCGCTACCACCGTTCTCGCTCGACGCGGACACGCAACAGGCGCTGGGCGAACAAGTCACCCTGATGGCGCAAGGTTTGGGCGTCGTTGGCATCATGAATGCCCAGTTCGCAATTCAGAATGGGGTGATTTATGTCCTTGAGGTCAATCCGCGCGCCTCGCGTACGATTCCGTTCGTCTCCAAGGCCATCGGCCAACCGTTGGCGCAGATCGCAGCCAAGGCAATGGCGGGAATCACGCTCGCTGACCAGAATGTCGATTCGCCGCGAGAGCGCCCCTACTATTCCGTTAAGGAGTCGGTCTTTCCGTTCGTGAAGTTTCCTGACGCCGACCCGATCCTCGGGCCGGAGATGAAGTCGACCGGGGAGGTCATGGGGACCGGCGATACGTTCGGCGAAGCGTACGCGAAAGCACAGCTGGCCTCCGGGGTGGTGCTTCCGGTTCAGGGAACGGCGTTGATCAGCGTCCGCGATCGCGACAAACCGGCGGCCGTCGAACTTGCTCAGGCATTGATCGATCGCGGTTTCGATATCGTAGCCACCGGTGGAACCGCAGCCGCGTTAGCCGAGGCCGACGTCGCATGCCGGCGCGTCAATAAAGTCCGCGAAGGGCGTCCGCACATCGTGGATGTGATTAAGAACGATGAGATCAGCCTGATCGTGAACACGACCGAAGGTAAGCAGGCTATTCGTGAATCGCGCTCGATTCGTGCGGCGGCAGTACACCAGAAAGTGACCTACTACACGACACTGCCGGCTGCCAAAGCCACTTGCGAAGCGCTAGACCATCAGGACAATGTCGTGGTCAACCGCCTGCAGGACTTACACCTCAAGACGGTGCCGGAATGAGCCAAGTACCGTTGACTGCGCGGGGCGCGAAATTGCTCCAGGACGAGCTGAAAGCCCTCAAGACGGAACGGCCCGAGATCTCGGCCGCGATTGCGACGGCTCGAGCGCATGGTGACATCAAGGAAAACGCGGAGTACCACGCCGCAAAGGAGCAGCAGGGACTCGCGGAAGCGCGTATTCGCGATATCGAAGGCAAACTGTCGAATGCGCATATCATCGAACTCGACAAGGTAAATGCGGTCGGCAGGGTCGTATTCGGTGCGACCGTATACCTCGCGAATATAGACACCGACGACAAAACACGCTATCACCTCGTCGGTGAGGACGAAGCCGATATCAAGAGCGGCTTATTGTCGATCGGCTCGCCGGTCGCCCGTGCGTTGATCGGGAAGGAAGAAGGCGACATCGTGGAAGTTGTGACGCCCGGCGGC
>CAUZMW010000110.1:0-6798 GCA_963581225.1 Gammaproteobacteria bacterium | reverse complement strand
GAATTGAACGCCAGCTCGTCCGTCACCGTATCGTAGGCAAAACTCGTGGCGAGTCTCAGGGTGCCGAGTTGCTCCGGGGGCAAGCTGTCCGGTAGCAATGATGGAAACACCTGATCGACGAGCGCCGGGTCGATAGTCGATGTACTCACCGATCCTTCGAGACGACGTTCGGCACGGAAGTAGTCCAGCTCGCCGGTAATTGAGGTGTCCATCACGGCAGCGCGGATATTCCTGACCGATGTCTGCTGCCTCGGACCATCCACCTGGAAGTCTGCCGCCAGCGCCAGCGTTTCGATCCCAGAATAATCGGTGCCGGCAATCATGTCCGCGGGAATTAGGTCCAGTACCGCGCGGGGATCGAACTCCGGGACGTCTATACGACCCGACGCGTTGCCGGATGCATCCGCGCTCACCGCGCCGGAGATCCGCATATCCAGCGCCTCGAGGTCGATGCCCGTTAGCACGAGTTCCCGTCCGGCGGCGCGTACAGAAAAAGCGGCTCCCAGATCGAATCCGCCGAGTGTATCCGCATCGGCATCGGCCTCGAGGGGCAAGTCCAGAAGAGCCAATGCGGCGCCGACGGACTCGTCAACGATCTGCACCGAGCCTGTCAGCTCGGGATCGTCGAGAAGATTCTCGCCGGCAAGTTCCCAGCTCGCCAGGATGCCGTTGGTGTTGGTCGTCAGGTCCACAACCTCGACAGTTCCGGTGTTCAGATCGAGCCGACCACTCGACCAGGTCGCTCCGATCTGCAGTTCGGGCGGGCCAACAGGTGGGTCTCTCAGAGATGTCTCGAGTTGGGATGCGGAAAATGTGACTATCCTGTCGGCACCGGACACGCTGATCGTGGATTCGAAACTCCCGGCGGCGCGCTCCTCGTGGCGGCCATCTTCCAGGTAGAAACCGAGTCGCAGATTCTCTGCCAGGTAACGAGAATCCGCCGGATTGATCAGTGCAGTGCCGGTGGCTGTGAGTTGGGCTGTAAATTGCGGTTCGACGCCGACAAGCTCGAAGCTGAGCTCCGTTCTGACCGGTTGGCCGATTCGGGCCGGGCCGGTCTCAAGTGATAGATCCGAGACGATGTAACGAACGTCTGTCGTGTCCTCGCGCCAGAAGATCAGTCCGTTGCTGATCGTGATGCCCTCGATGTTCAGGTCGTCGAGCGCGCCACCATTGTCGGGTGCCGGGGCGCTCGCTCCTTCGGTGGAGCCGGCGCGCGTGAGTAGATCTTCCCAATTGCCGCGACGGTCACTGTCCCGACCGAGATTCAAGCGTAGGCCATCCACCTCGAGATTGCCGAGTTCTACTCGGGCCAGGAACAGCGGCAGTATCTTGACGCGAACGATAACCCGTTCGGCTGTCGCGAATGCTTCGTCGCCGAATCCCTCGGCACTACCCACTCGCAGGCGACCGGTCTCAACGCCCAGCCACGGGAAGAATGTAAGCTCCAGGTCGTCCTCGATAACGAACTCCCGTCCGGTACGGGATTCAACCCAGTCGGCCACATAATCCTTGTAGTCGTTGGGATCGAACAGCCAGCCGATAAAGATCGCGGCGCCAATCCCTACAGTGGCCAGAATCGCTGTCGCGATACCGAGAATCTTTAAAAGTGTCTTCATTCAGTCAAGTGACGAGAGTCTTGCTCCGATCCTTCGTTTGGCTCGTTTCGGAACCATTAGGTTCCCCTGGGGTTCCATCATGATCACGCTACAACGGGTAGACTGCAACCGTGAATCGCCACCCAACCTCACGGTGGAGTATATGACGACGAAAAGCATCGAGTTTGCGACTATTTCTGAAATCGGCGCGCTGATTCGATCCAACGAGCTGTCTTCGGTTGCGTTGACAACCTTGATGCTCGACAGAATCGAACGACTCGACGGCAGGCTCAATGCGTTCATCACGGTGACTTCGGAGCTGGCGTTGAAGCAGGCGGCGCTGGCCGATACGGAACTCGCCAGCGGTCTCGATCGCGGGCCGCTGCATGGGCTGCCGATCGCTATTAAAGATCTCATTGCGACCAACGGAATACTGACGACGGGTGGCAGCAAGTACTACGCGGCGTGGACTCCGGACGCGGATGCTGCGGTGGTAACGCGCCTGTATGCTGCCGGTGCCGTGATGCTCGGCAAGACGAATCTGCACGAGCTGGCGTTCGGCTCGACATCCATTAATCCGTATTACGGCGCCGTCTCGAATCCCTGGAAACTCGATCATCATCCGGGTGGCTCCAGCGGCGGATCGGCCGTCGCCGTAGCGGCAGGTATGGCCTATGCAGCGATCGGCACCGATACGGGCTGTTCCGTTCGCCAGCCGGCGCAATGCTGCGGCATCGTGGGGCACAAACCTACATTCGGCTTGGTCAGCAAGGCGGGTGTGATGCCATTGATCGACTCGATGGATCATGTTGGCCCACTAACGAGAACCGTCCGCGACGCGGCGCTCGTGTTACGCGCCATTCAAGGCCCGGACAACGACGATCCCTACTCGGTCGATCATGTTCAGGACGATTACTTTACGCAGATGGACCTGTCACTCGACGGCGCGGTTGTAGGTGTCCCGCGCCAATTCTTCTTCAGCGGCGGAGATCCAGAGGTGGTCGGTCTCGTCGATCAGGCACTGAAGACATTTCAAGATCTCGGCGCAGATGTTGTCGATATGGATCTGCCGGATGTCGAGCGTGCCTATCGCGAAGCCGATGTTACTTTCTCGGAGATTTTTCGGGCCCACGGAGCGGCGCTCGCGGACGAGCCCGAAGCCTTCAGCGAAGCCCTCCGTCGTCGCTATGCGGCTGTGACCAGCGTTTCCGACGCGGACTACGAGACTGCGCAAGTTTTCCGCAAAGAGTTCAGACAGCAGGTAGCCGCAGTGATGGGCCGCTGTGATGTCCTTGCGATGCCGACATCGACGGTTGCCGCCGCGCCGATTGCGAAGCGGCCGCGCAATCACGCCGTAGAGCGGCGCAAGAACGCCTCGATCTTTAACTTCACGGGCCAACCGGCGATCTCCATACCTTGCGGTTTTACGGCGACGGGCCTGCCCGCCGGAATGATGCTGGTTGGCGCGATGTTCGGGGACGCCAAGGTATTCCGGTTCGCGCACGCGTTCGAGGAAGCGACGCCCTGGCATCGTCGGCATCCCGACATTTCTTGAGCGCCGGCCGTCGCTCGCACCGCAGTTATTACTTATACTCACGGTCCACCCATCACAAGGGGAACGCGGTGCTGCGCGCATTAGTTACCGGAGGTCTGTTAGCGACTTCGATAGTTTCTTTGGGGTCCATCGCTCAGGTAGTAACGCCTGAGGGTCGGCTGGAGAGCTGGGACGAGATAGAAGCGCGCAATGTGCGTGACGGTATCCACGTGCGCAGAGTCGGCGGCGATACGGTCTCGTTCACGCGTATTGAACTCGAAGCGGGTGCTAAGACCCCGGACCACAATCATGCGGATGAGCAGTTTATCTATCTGGAAACGGGGCGGGCCTCTGGTTACGTCGGCACGATCGAGTACATCCTCGAGCCCGGTGACATTATCGTTATCCCCGCCTGGGCGCCGCACGGCTTCGAAGCGCTTGAGGATACCGTCTGGTACGAGGTCCATGGACCGGGATGAGAACGACTAGCGAAGCCACATGCCAGGAAGCCGGCCGATGAGTCACAGATCCACAGTGCACTGGGGCGTTCCAGCGCTCGTCTTCGCGACACTCCTCATGCTCGGCTGCGACCGTTCGCCGCCGGGCCCGCTGACCGTCGCTGAAATCGTCAGTCCGGTAGCGGAGGGCAGTGGACAGCCGCGGCTCGTCGTAAGCCCCGCGGGTGACGTTATCTTGAGCTGGCTTGATCCCGTTCTAGACGACTACGCGTTGAAGTTCTCTTCGCTCAGTGACGACGGCTGGTCCGAGGCCCGGACCGTGGCCCAGGGCGACGACTGGTTCATCAACTGGGCGGACACGCCCTCGGTTGTACCGGTTACCGAGAATCTCTGGGCCGCGCACTGGCTTCGCTACCAGCCTGATAGTTTCTTCGCGTATGACGCGATGCTCTCGCTTTCGACAGACGGCGGCGCTAATTGGCAGGCGCCATTCCTGTTGCATCAGGATGGCACCGAGTCGGAACATGGCTTTGTCACCTTGTTTCCCGACCAGGATGGTGTTGGCGCCGTCTGGCTCGATGGACGTAACTTTATCCAGGACGGCGTGTATCTCTACGAGGATGCCGCCGGCAATTTACTCGGCACCGGCCTGCACTACGCGCGCTTCGACGCTTCCGGCGAACGCCTTGAGTCGCTGGAGCTCGACGATATGGCCTGCGACTGTTGCTTGCCTGGCGTGGCGTTCAGTTCCAGTGGCCCGGTAATCGCCTATCGCGATCGAACGACTGAAGAAGCTCGCGATATTGTCGTGCGGCGCCATGCGGATGACCAATGGCAGGCCGCCGTGCCATTGAGCGCGGACAACTGGATTATCGAGGGGTGTCCGATCAACGGGCCGGCAGTAGCAGCAGATGGAGACTCCGTGGCAGTTGCCTGGTTCAGCGCGGCTGATAACACGCCTTACGTTCGTTTGGCTCGTTCCGAGAATGCGGGCCGGACTTTCGCCGATGCTGTCGAAATCGATGCGGCGGGCAGTTTCGGCAACGTCGATATAGCGGTACTCGAATCGGGCGACGTGATCGTCAGTTGGTTACGCAGCGAGGCGGAGGGAATGGCGTTGGCGGTTCGCCGCGTGTCGCCGGACGGTACGGTCCACGATCTTCAAACAGTCGCTTTCATCGATACGGGTCGGCCGGCCGATTTTCCGCAGATGGTTTATGACGGTCAGCGACTCGTGTTCGCGTGGACGGACTTCGAGGACGCCGGAACCGTGAAGACGGCCATCGCAGAGGTTACCCGCTAGGCGTCCCAACCTTGGCGCTCGGCGCAACCGATCTAGGAGCGGCCACCTGTGGGAGCGACGGCCTCGTCGCGATTCGGCCTTCCCGCAAATGGTGGTCGCAATAGTCCATGGCTCGCTGCGCCTTACCCACCACGCTCTTATCCGGCGTTACTGCCAGCGGTTGCGTTCGCCATGAACTATCACACCCGCCGGTCATGGGCACCGGGGCGTTTCGCACGGCGGTGACACGAGCGTTCTGGCGAGGGGCCGCCCCTATGCTCTTCGATGCGTGTTACCGCGGCTGCTCGTTCGCTTGAGCGCAATCGAAGCTCAGCGTTGCGGTTGGGTCGAAGTCCAGTCGCGCCGGGTTGATCGGCTCGGCGCACTTTGTGCACATGCCGAAGTCATCGACGTCGATTTGTTGCAGCGCCGCGCCGACCCGACGGAGCTGAAGATCCCGGCGACGCTTGGTCTCGACGGACATGGACTGAGCCTGCAGCGCATCCATTCTTGAGAGCCGGCTGACTCTCGCCTGATCCAGTTCGACGACCTGTGCCGCTTTCGCGCCGGTGTCCTGTACTTCCTCGAGTTCTTCGCGAAGCTGGATCAACTTTTTCTTGAAGTACGCCAGATCGAGTTTCGGTTCGTTCATGTCAGGCACGCATTCGAGCGGCGCGGCGGCGTTCGCCTTCAGCCAGCAATTTCTTCCTAAGGCGAATACTACTCGGCGTCACTTCCACGAGTTCATCGTCATCGATGAATTCCAATGCCTGCTCTAAAGAAAAGCGCACTGGCGGCGTCAGTACGATGTTCTCATCCGATCCGGCAGCGCGAATATTCGTCAGCTGTTTACCCTTGGTCGGATTGACCGGCAAGTCGTTATTCCTGTTATTGATGCCGACGATCATGCCCTCATAAACTTCCTGGCCGTGACCGATCAGTAATGAGCCACGCTCTTGAAGGTTGAACAGCGAGTAGGCGAGCGCCTTGCCCTTAACGACGGAGACCATGGCGCCGTTATTGCGTTGACCGATATCTCCGGGCGCGCGGTGATCGTAACGATCGAAAACGTGATAGAGCAGGCCGGTCCCGGCCGTCGCGGTCAGATACTCGGTTCGAAACCCGATCAGTCCGCGCGCCGGAATCCGGTAATCCAGACGTACTCGGCCTCGGCCGTCCGGCGTCATGCTTAACAGTTCGCCTTTGCGTTCGGCAAGACGACTCATCACGGCGCCTTGGTAGTCATCTGCAAAGTCAACCGTGAGCTGCTCCCACGGCTCGCAGCAGACGCCGCCGATCTCGCGTTCGATGACCTCCGGCCGCGAGACTGCGAGTTCGAAGTTCTCTCTGCGCATGGTCTCGATCAGCACGGACAAGTGCAGCTCGCCGCGACCGGAGACGCGAAACTTGTCCGGATCGGCCGTACCTTCAACACGCAGCGCAACGTTATGCTTTAACTCCTGGTCGAGGCGTTCACGAATCTGCCGGCTCGTCAGAAACTTTCCGTCGTTGCCCGCAAACGGTGACTTATTGACCTGAAATGTCATGCTGATCGTCGGCGCGTCCACCTGCAACGCGGGCAGTGGCTCGGGGTGATCGCGGGCACAGATCGTCTCGGAGATCTTCAGATCGTCGATGCCACTGAACACCACGATGTCACCCGCCCCGGCTTCGGCGATTCGATTCCGTTCGAGCCCCTCGAACCCATAGAACTCGAGGATTCTGCCGGCGCGAGTGGAGCCGTCGGGACGAACGATGACGATCGGGCTATTGGTATCGGCTCTGCCGCGCGTGATACGACCGATTCCGAGTACGCCGACATAAGGGTCATAGTCCAGACTCGAGACCTGCAGCTGCAGGGGGCCCTCGCTGTCCACGTCTGGCGCAGGCACGTGCGAGATAATCGCTTCGAATAACGGGTTCATG
>CAUZMW010000109.1:0-6911 GCA_963581225.1 Gammaproteobacteria bacterium | reverse complement strand
ATCCCTGGCGAGTCGTTGTAAAGCCGCACCGGCGACACTCGACTTTCTCTACTGCTGCACCAGCGCGAAACTCGAACGATTTGCTGACGAGATAGTAGTCATGGAATCCAAGCCAGCATAGGAGCTTGCCTAGCAGCTGAGCCACTGTGATTTCTTCTATACCTAAACGTCTTGGTGCCCCGCAGCTGAGAGTTGTACCTCTATCCCATCCGGATCATCGAAATATACGCGGTCCGTTCCAGCCGTTTGTCTCGGTTGTAGGCCCTGGCGTGTGAGTTCATTCATCACCCGGTCAACTTCATAATTTTCGATGCCGATACAGTAGTGATTGAGACCAGGGCTTCCCCGGAAGATTGACAGGAAGTTGCCTTCCCCGAGACCGAGAAAGCTTGAGCTTCGAGATTCGTCGAGGACTGGCAGGTCGAGGAGTTCACGATAGAAATCTCGGGAACGTTGTACGTCGGGCACGTTAATCGCGATGTGATTTATCTCCGCCCCCTTCAACGCGGACGACGATTGCGCTGAAGCTTGCGGTGTGACTGCTAGGGCGGTCAGCCCAACGTGTAGATCACGTTGGCTCAGTTGGCCCGTTTCGTAGTGCCCGAGTAAATTGGAGATCTGATTGAACACGATGGCCTCCTTACGTGGTTGTTCGCGCGTTCCTCAAGCGTATCAAAACCGGCGGTAGACGCAATCTGAGTCTGGCGCTACAGCTCGCATCCGGCCCAGGTAAGAATCTCCCCAGACTCAGCCTGATCAAGTAAAGACTCAATCCACATATCTGGCCTAGAAGGAAATAGTATTACGGTAGCGAACGCTCTGGAGGACTGGCTAACTCGAAAAGAGCCCGAGGTCGAGAAATCGGCCTATTACGATTACCAAAAATCAGTCAAATATTATCTGGTTCCAGCCTTCGGTATCGTATATCTGTCAGACCTCACTCGATCTGATGTCAAAGCTTGGGCCGCCGGACTCACCGTATCCCAGAAACGTATTAGCAATTTATTGATACCTCTTAGAGCTATGTTCGCTGAGGCGTACGAGGAAGATTTAATAGAGAAGAATCCATTATTCGGCTTAACGATCAAGCGTAAAGGCGGTCAGAGGCCCGAAGCCGAGCCATTTACGCCAACAGAGATTAAACGGCTATTGACGAAGGCCACCGGACAAGTTCGGAATTTCATACAGTTTTGGGTCTGGACAGGCCTACGTACCGGCGAGATTTCCGCGCTGCGTCAGACCGCATCGATCACTCGGCAAGATACCGCCGGCAGTGTTCGCACGGAAAGTCGCCTGGTATGCTAGATCTCCCACATTCAACGTGGCTCGGGTTAAGGGGTACGGTCAATCGGCCACCAGCACCCGAATCACTGACGCCAATCGAGGAGTTCGCCAATCATCCAATAGCTGCGTAAACTAACTTTCAACTTGGACCAGTTAATGCAGGCACCTCAAGATGCTATATTTCGCAACTGAAGCTAAGGTCTCGAATCGAAAAAAGCAGACACTCGGACTGAGTCTAAATGCGTGTTTCTTAACGTCTACTTTTGAGAAAAAAGCGGACATTGGGGCTGAGTCGAAACCGCTGTCGGCAAACGATTTGGCAACTAAACGCATACGACCTAGACTCTGACGCAGGGGGTGCTTGCATGCGAAACTGGCTACGAGGCTCGATCAGTCTGGCTGCGATCGGCGGCGTTGTGACAGTCTTGTTTATGACGACAGCGCCGATAGCGGCCCAACCCCAGGCCTATCGGGCGCCACGTCTGATTGGTACGGACAACCCAGATCTCAACGGCATCTGGCAAGCGCTCAACACGGCCAACTGGGATATCCGGCCTCATGCAGCTGGGCCGTCGCCCTTTCCGGACCTCCTCGGTGCGATAGGCGCTCTGCCCGCCGGCCAAGGGGTGATAGAAGGCAATGAGATCCCGTATCAGTCTTGGGCCCAAGACAAGCAGCGGGAGAATTTCGAGAATCGCCTCACGCGTCCGAGTGACCGACCCACGAACGAGGTCGCCGGCGACTCTGAAGCCAAATGCTATATGCCCGGTGTGCCACGTGCCACGTACATGCCTTTCCCGTTCCAGATCGTTCAAACCCCGGGCCAGGTCTTCATCGCGTACGAGTTTGCCAGCGCGGCCCGCATCATTCACATGGACAGCGAACCACCGAGCCCGGCCCCTTCATGGATGGGCTGGTCCATTGGACGCTGGGAAGGGGACACGCTGGTGGTCGAGGTGACGGACCAGGTGGATAAAACCTGGTTCGATCGGGCGGGGAACTTCCATAGCGATGCGCTGCGGGTTACGGAACGTTACACGCCCATCACACCGAATCACCTTCGTTATGAGGCGCTGATCGAGGACCCGAACGTATTCACGCGTCCCTGGACGATTACAATGCCGCTGTACCGCCGGATGGAGCCGGACGTTCAGCTGCTGGAATTCAAATGTATCGAGTTCGCCGAGATGTTCATGTACGAGCATCTGCTAGAGCCCTCGAGTGAGTGAGGGGATCGGCGGGCAGGAGGTCTAAGATGAATGCTCGAGTATTTAAGCCGGCCACGGCGCTCTTGATGGGGTTCCTGGCGCAGGCGCCTGTCGCGGGCCAGGACACTGACGCATGGGCGCCAGGCCGCACGGCCTGGGGTGATCCCGACCTGCAAGGCGTCTATACGTTCTCCACACAAACGCCGCTGGAACGGCCCGAGGGGCTTGGGAACAAGGAAACGTACACCGAGAGAGAGCTGGCCGAGCTCGAAGCCCAAGCCGCCGAACGCAGAGCGACAGACGAGGTGGCCGCCGCGCCAGGGGATCTCGGCGCCTCTTACAATGCGTACTGGACATCGAACGAGAAGGGACAACTGGTCGCACGCACCTCGCTGATCGTCGACCCCGCCAACGGGCGCCTGCCGCCGCTGACGGAGCGGACACAGGAAATCCATGACGAGAGGGCCGCGGAGCTCGCTTCTCGACAGGTCGGCGAGCCGCCTTTCGTGTACACGCGCTACGCCACTTGGTTGGACCATCCAGCCTACACGCGCTGCGTTGCACGCCCGATGCCGCGGATCGGACAAGCCTACAACCACGGGCTTCAGATCCTACAGACACCGGGATACGTGGTGATCTATTACGAGAGCATGCACGATACGCGATTCATTCCCCTGGACGGGCGTCCGCATATCGACTCGAGCATCCGCCAGTGGAACGGGGACTCCCGCGGCCATTGGGAAGGCAATACACTCGTCGTCGACTGGCGCAACTTCACGGACAAGCAGGAATTTCGGGGGCTGGGGCTACCGCAAGGCAACATGCGCTTCGTCGAGCGCATCACTAAGGTCGGCCAAAACACTATCGAATACGAAGTGACCGTGCACGACCCGATGACATGGACGCAACCGTGGACATTCATCGCCCCCTGGCGCGCGGATGATCCGAATTACCAGACCCCCGTGGATCTATACGAGTTCGGCTGCCACGAAGGCAACTACCGGATGATGGAGAACTCGCTCAACGGGTCCAGAGCCTCGAGAGAGGCTAATACCGAGACAGAATAGGGGGGAACCCAATGCAAAGCAGATGGAAAGTTTTCATTGCGAGCGCCGGCAGTCTGTTGTTGGCCACAGCCACAGTACAAGCCCATCACGCATTTTCGGCCGAATTTGATGCGGCCAAACCCGTCGAGTTGCGGGGGGTCGTCACCCGAATGGAGTGGATCAATCCCCATAGCTGGATCACGATCGATGTGACCACCGAGGATGGAGCCGTCGAGACCTGGGAGATCGAAGCGGGCGCCCCGAACGCGATGTTCCGGCGTGGCTTCACAAGGGATTCCCTGCCGGTCGGAACGCAGATCGTCGTCAGGGGATATCAGGCCAGGGACGGCGGGCAGCGCGCCAACGGCAGGGATCTGACGTTGGCCGATGGGCAGAGGCTATTTCTCGGGGGATCGAACCCTGAGAGCGCAGAAGTGGATCCGTAAACCGCTCAGCCGCAACTGTTGGGTACTATTCCGTAGAGGAAGCAGCCGTCGGTTAACAGTTAATATGCAAGCTCTTGCATATTTGGGGGAGAAGAATTGAAGAAGCTCGACCTCGGTCAGGCCATTGGCAACAGCCACGTATGCGCCGGACTGTACTTATTGTCCGGAAAGCTCTGCTAGCCTCGCTCCCACTTAACCGTGGCGCGGTACTCTGACACCATCGTCCCTTACCTCACTTTGGCTGGAAGCGTACTATAGCGTCATAAGAGGAGGGGAAAATGAACACCAAAATCGACATTCAAAAACTCGTCGTAATCTCAACGATTTCGCTGCTTGTCGCCGTAGGGACAACCGTCAACGCCCAGGTGGCGATCGACAACAATGACATCGGCGGTGTCGTCACCAGCACAGACGGGCCCGAGGCCGGCGTCTGGGTCATCGCCGAAACCGGCGACTTCGACACCTTTTATGCCAAGATCGTCGTAACCGACGATATGGGGCGCTATGTCGTCCCCGACCTCCCCGACGCGGACTATCAGGTCTGGGTCCGGGGCTACGGTCTTGCGGACTCGGAGAAGGTAGCCGCGACCCCCGGCGATGCGACGGATCTGGATGCGATCATTGCGCCCAGCGCGGCGATAGCGGCCGAGATTTATCCCGCCATCTCCTGGTACGCTATGATGCACCTGCCCGATGAGGGCGAGCTCGAGAACATCGACGGCGGGCTAAACCGTTATCTAAACACCATGAAGACCAATGGTTGCGTGACTTGTCATCAGCTGGGCAATCTGGCCACGCGGACACTCTCCGATAAGCTGGGCGAGTTCGACAACTCGGAGGAAGCGTGGATTCGGCGTGTCCAGTCCGGCCAGGCCGGCGCCACCATGATGACGCGGCTCGCCGGAGATCTCCAGGGCATACCCTTCAAGTACCTCGCCGACTGGACCGACCGCATCGCGGCGGGCGAGCTCCCGACGTTCATCCCCGAGCGACCGCAGGGCCTCGAGCGCAACATCGTGGCGACCGTCAGAGACTGGTCCGACCCCAAGGCCTATCTGCACGACCTGAGCTCTACCGACCGGCGGAATCCGACCGTCAACGGACACGGTCCGATCTACGGATCGCCCGAGGTCTCAACGGACAACTTCCCGATTCTCGATCCCACGAACAACACGGCCACGACCTTCCTGGCGCCGGTGCGGGATCCTGACACTCCGTTCGAGGGCGACGTGATGCAGCCCTCACCCTACTGGGGTAACGAGCGCATCTGGACGAGCAAGGCGAACTCCCACAACCCGATGCTGGACCAGGACGGACGAGTTTGGTACACGGCTCGGATCCGGGCTCCGAGCAATGGAGACTTCTGCCGGGAGGGCTCCGATCACCCCTCCGCAAAGGCGTTCCCGACCTCGCGCGCGAATCGGCATCTGTCGTTGCGCGACCCGGAGACGGGTGAGTACACCTTCATCGACACGTGCTACTCCACGCACCATCTGCAGTTCGGCTATGACGAGAACAACACGCTGTGGACCAGCGGCGGCGGCGAGGTCGTCGGCTGGCTCGATACCAATAAGTTCCTCGAGACCGGAGACGCTCAAGCCTCCCAGGGCTGGACTCCAGGCATCCTGGATACCAACGGCAACGGCAAGCGGGATGCGTACGTGGAGCCCGGCGACCCGATGAATCCGGAGCTGGACACGCGCATTGTCCCAGGCTTCTACGCGGTCATGCCGAACCCGGCTGACGATTCTATCTGGGGATCGAACACCGCCTACCCCGGCTCAGTCGTCAGGCTCGAACCGGGTGAGAACCCTGCAGAGACCGCCTTGGCCGAGGTGTACAACGTTCCGCTTCCCGGGTTCGGGATCCGCGGAGCCGACATCGACAGCAACGGCGTGGTGTGGGGATCTCTCGCCAGCGGACACCTGAGCGCGTTCGACCGCAGCAAGTGCAAGGGGCCGCTGAGCGGGCCCGAGGCGACCGGCGATCACTGCCCGGAGGGCTGGACGCTGCACCGCTATCCCGGTCCCGGCTTCCCCGGGCTGGAAGAGTACAGCATCGAGTCGAGCTACTACAGCTGGGTCGATCAGCACAATACGGCAGGGCTGGGAGAGGACGTGCCCATGTCGACGGCCAATCTGTACGACGGCGTGCACGCGCTGGTCGATGGCGACTGGGTGACGATGCGAATCCCATACCCCCTCGGCTTCTACACCAAGGGCTTCGACGGCCGTATCGACGACCCGAACGCCGGCTGGAAAGGCCGTGGCCTCTGGGTGTCCGAGGGTGATCGCACGCCTTTCTGGAAGGTAGGCGGCACAGACAAACCGATCGTCGTGCACTTCCAGGTACGACCAGACCCGCTTGCGAAGTGAGGCCGGGACCGCCGCCAGCGGTTCACGGTAACGTCCTCCGACCCTCGCGCATGCGAGAGGTCGGACTCGTGTGCTACCGATCAACGAATGTCCGCTCCTCTCAGTACCCCGAATAGCGGAACCACCCCGGATACTTGCATTACGGCACCGAGTCTGCCTATTCTTAGGTTGCTTTAAATATAGGAATTTCAGGAGCTCCAATGCGAAACCTAACCAGAATAGTTACGATGAGTGCCACCAGCTTAGTGCTGCTGCTCGGCGCAGCCTGTGGCCAAACCCAAGAGGAGGCCGAGGGCGAAGCGGCACCCGTAGCCGAAGACGTAAGCGACGAAGGGCAAAGCCAAGACGCTGATGACGAAGGCGCTGATGACGAAGGCGCTGATGACGAAGGCGCTGATGACGAAGGCGCTGATGACGAAGGCGCTGACGACGAAGGCGCTGATGACGAAGGCGCTGATGACGAAGGCGCTGATGACGAAGGCGCTGACGACGAAGGCGCTGATGACGAAGGCGCTGATGACGAAGGCGCTGACGACGAAGGCGCTGATGACG
>CAUZMW010000108.1:0-6941 GCA_963581225.1 Gammaproteobacteria bacterium | reverse complement strand
GCCGAGCTGACTGGCGAGTTCGTCTTCAACATGGCGACCTGGGACAATCGCGAAGCAATGAATATGAGTTCCGGTCATGTCGAGCGCGTCCGCGATGAGTTCGAGATCGCCGGGCTAACGAAAGCGCCGTCCGTGTTGATCAAGCCATTTCGCGTGGCCGAGGCGCCGATCAATCTTGAGTGCCGGACCTGGAAAGTGATCGAACTACCGCCCGCAGGAGGCGGCTCACGAACGAAGATGGTGATTGGGTGAGGTGGTCGGCGTGCATATCATCGATGCGGCGTTAACAGACGGTTTGGTCGATACACCGCGACTGAAGCCTATCTCTCGCCTCGGTTACCTTGATTACGCCGTCGTGGACAAAGCCTTCCCGATCGCCCGCCCGGACAGAAAAGTCAGCAAGTAGGCTTCAAACCCCTTGAAATCGCACACCTAAGCGCATTGGCCACGGGAAGGGGCTAATGTGACCTTGTGATACCCGAAGTCTTGGCGGACAATTCGGCAATGAATAACATAGAAAACCGACGATCGACGCGGTGGTACGCGTTACTAAGTGCAGCCGCTCTGATGCTGGCTGCCGTTTCCGGCTCGATTTCCAGCGTCGCCAATGCGGACGGCTTCTACGACGGCGAGACCATCACGCTCATTATGGGGCTGGACGCATCAGCCGGCGGGACAACCGTCGGCCGGCTGATGGCCAAGCATCTCGAGCTCAACCTCGAAGGCAACCCGAATGTCATCGTTCAGAATATGCCTGGCGCATCGATGATGTCGGCGCATATCTATGTGCTGTTAAAGGCGCCCAAAGACGGCACGACCGTTTATTATGGGCCGCGCTCGTCGCTCGGCGAGTTGCTGAAATTTCCAGGGCACTCGTTTAAATACTCCCAATTCACGGTGTTGGGCGGCGCGCAGCTTGCGCCGCTCGTCACCTATGTCCGCAAGGACATGCTCGAAGGTGGCATTCAGACGCCCAGCGATGTGTTACGCGCTGACGGCTTGATCTTTGGCGGCATCTCGGCCGAACATGGTCGCATGATTGCGAGCACGATGGGGCTGGACCTCATCGGCGTGAACTACCATTTCGTTGGCGGTTACCCGGGCAGCGGTCGAATCCGCGCGGCCGTCCTGAGCGGCGAGGTCAATATGGCGACGGATGCGGCCCACGCCTATCTGAACGAGGCCGTGCCGTTGTTGGATCAGCAGGACCTCAACGCGCCCCTGTTCAGCCTGCCGCAGCTAACCGCGGACGGGCGCCTCGTTAGGAGCCCAATCGTCCCGGATATCCCGACCGTGAATGAGCTGTACGAGGAGATCAACGGCGAGCCGCCGTCCGGCACCAACTGGGATGCGATCGTGACGATGATCGAGATCGATCAGACCATGCAGCACGTATTTCTGGGGCCGCCGCATATGAACCCGGAGGCCGTCGAGACGTTTCGTGATGTGATTGCGCCGATGATGCAAAGCGCCGCTTTTATAGAGGAAGCGGATCGAATCTTGAGCTACGCGCCGGAGCCGGTCGAGCATGAGCGTGCGGCGAGTATTTTGGCCGCGACCACCGAAGTAACGCCGGAAGTTCAGGACTACATCAAGGCGCAGATCGCGCGCAATAACGGCTACTGATACGTCGCTAAAAATCGCAACGAGACCGTCCCCGTATTCGTAGGCCCTTTTACGAAAGTGGGCGCCTGGCCACGATCGACCATCACTGTCTGAGGAGACTTTCGTGAAGTACGGGTGCTATGTAGTTGTTCTCGCCTGCTGCGGTACGGTGAATGCTCACCATGGGCCGGGCCAGTTCGACTCCTCGCAACCGATGGAGATTACCGGTGTCGTCACCGATATACGTTTCGTCAATCCACACGGATACGTTTACTTCGACGTCAGAGGTCCGGACGGCGAGACCATTCCCTGGCGCTGCGAGTTACAGGCGGGCTCTCTACTCAGGCGCGCCGGCTGGACGGAGGATCTGTTTCCGATCGGCGGCAGTATTACAATCACCGGCGATCAGGGCGTACGAGAGGAACATGCCTGCGCTCTCCGTTCGGGATTACTCGCCGACGGCAGCACGCTGGGGCGCTATGATCAGCGCCGCGAACTCGATGCGCCGACGAGTGCCGTCGCTCGGCTGGTTGAGGGGCAACTCGATCTTGCCGGCTCTTGGGCCGCGCCGCAACGAGCCCCGACCGGCGGTACCGGACTTGGCGGCATGGGCATGGGCATGGGCATGGGTATGGGTTCCGGTCCCGGTATCGAGCTGACGGCAGCGGGACGGCAGGCTATCGAGGGCGTTAACCACGCAGTCGACAATCCGCGTTTCTCGTGTATGGCCGTAAATATTTTCTTCGATTGGGAGTTCGACCGTCACGTTAACGAGATCGCCCAGACCGACGATACGATTACGTTGAAGTATGGTTTTATGGATATCGTTCGGACAATCCACATGGACCAGACCGAACATCCTGCCGACATCACGCCAAGCCGTGCCGGTCACTCTATCGGTAGCTGGGACGATGGAGTGCTGGTCGTCGATACGATCGGGTTTGAGGAAGGATTCCTCACTGCCGGTCCCGGCGGAGTCGTCAAGCACAGCGACTCGATGCACGCTGTCGAAAGATTTAGTTACGACGCGACCACCCAGGGATTAACGCGAACCTACGTCGCCGAGGATTCGCTCTACCTTAGCGGCCAGTACACGGGCGAGGACATCGTGTTCGCATCTGACGTCCCGTTCGAGCCTTATGCCTGTGTTGAACTCAAAGACGAGGATCTGCAGAACTGAGCTAGCCGCGACGAATAGCGACGGGATTAAGGGGGTTTGCGAAGCGATACATCGGAATGACGCTTCTGGCGCTGGCCGGCATTGCCGGTTCTGGCGGCGGGCCCGGCGCGCAGCCCGTCCTGGGCACGGAGCCGGGCGCGGAAGTCACCGCAGACGGACTTTATCCCGTGCATCCGTCGATAATGCCTGCGGCTTGGGTGAAGCCGGACACGGACCTCTCACGCTACACGCGAATATTTTTCTTGCCGACTATCATCCAGTATCGCGAGGCGACCGACCGACGGTACGAACAACGAAAACTCGAGAATAGAATTCCCTGTTAATGACTCATTGCGACTTCGGCTGACTGAGCAGTTCGGCGAGTCCTTCTACGAAGCCGTGTCGCGCGTCCGTTCGTATGAGCTGTCGAGCGAACCCGGACGTGATGTGCTGATGGTCCAAGGATTTCTGACAGACGTCACCTCTGCTGTCCCTCCCGAGGTTGCCGGTAGTAGCGTCAGTTCAGTTAAGTGGGCGTTCGACGCCAATATCATAATTGAGTTGCGGGATTCCATGAGTGATGAAATCCTCGCGCGCACCGTCGATCATCAGCGCGTTGAAGGGCGGTTCGCCGAGGTTGAAATCTGGTCGCTCACCCCAAATATTGCGCGCCGCTGGTCGAGGCTGCTGGTTACGCGCCTAAGAGAGTTGTCTGCGCTTTATCCGAGTAGACTGAGACGATTACAGGAACTTAGCGGCGAATAGCCCGATAGGCGCCTCGTCGCGGTTCTTCGGTGCGGCATCGTGGCCAGGCGGCCGCTCCTAAACGATCAGCCAGGCCGGTACCCCGTCCGGCATGGCCGTCTCGAGCCAAAGCTGAAGATACGACGGATGGAAGAACATGCTCATTACTTCGCCGTAGAAAAACACAACGATAAGCCAACCCGCGAAAGCATAGGCGAAAGCAAAACGCTTGCGGTAACCTCCCCAACGCCACAGATACACGCCGATGAACAACGGCAGCGCTATCTTTTGCCCGGCGACGATTGTTATGACGATAATCCCGGTCAGGTAGCCGAAAAACGGAATCGCTTTCGCGAGCCAGGCCTCCTCGTAGGATTTGCGCAGAATTAACGGCCAGCTACCTTCCTTCTTCTTTTCGGCGAGCAGTTCAATCAGATCGCGAACGGCCACGATGAACGCCAGAACCGCACCTGGGATAGCGACCAGCAGCGGTGGTTGTCTGACTGGCGGCGGCCACTGCAGGGAGGTAACGCCCGCCCAGATAAACAAGACGCAGAGTCCTGTCGACAGCAGTAGCGATAACGCGTGGTTTTTCGCCGAGCCCTCGCCGGCCGCCGGCTTGGCGGACTTTTTCTGTCTCGCGATGCCGCGCGCAGCGAAAATCAACGTGATGATAATCACGACGATGAGTACCAGTACGATGGGCCGAGTCATCCAGCCGATCCCTTGATGCACGCGCATGCTGATCTGAAAGTAGCCTTCCAATATGCTGCCGAGCACGAGTGCGAGTATGACGGGCGGTCGCGGCCAGCCGCCGCGCTTCATCGCGAACCCGAGGACGCCGAAGGCCGTGCAGCTGATCCAGTCACCGAGCGAGGAGCCGCCCAACCACGCGCCCATGTAGACGAATAACAGGACGCCGGGTACCACCAGATGACCCGGAAGCAGCGCCACTTTCGCCACCTGCTCGACCGTGAACAGGAGGATGACTGTGGCGATAACGCTGGCGAAGGCGATCATCCAGACGAAGCTGAATGTCAAGTCGAGATTTTCAGACAGCATCGACGGTCCGGGTCGTAGGCCCAGCATAATCAGTGCGCCCAACAGGACGGCCGTGCCGACGCTGCCGGGAATGCCCATCGTCACGGTCGGAATCAGCGCGCCGCCACGCAACGCATTGTTGGCAGCCTCCGGCGCGAGTACGCCGCGGATATCGCCCTGGCCGAATTGCGATTGATCCTTGGCGCTTTGCATCGCATGGCCGTAAGTTACCCAGCCGACGATCGAAGCGCCGAGCCCCGGCAACATGCCGATATAGGCGCCGATGATGCTACAACGAATGACGAGCCACCAGTTACGCAGCGCGTCGTTTATGCCTTGCATTAGACCCGCACGCGATTTTTTACTCGAACCGGTCTGCGCGATCGAGACGTTCTTGATCGCCAGCTCCATAATTTCCGGAATGGCGAACAACCCGAGCAGCACTGGGATCAACGGCAGCGAATCCAGCAGATACAGCGTATCGAACGTGTAGCGCGGGATCGCCTGTGATTGCGGAAAGCCCACCATCGACAGCATGAGACCAAACATTGCCGCGGCGATGCCTTTCATGATCGACCGGCCCGCCAGTGAGCCAACCATGGCGAGTCCCAGTACGCCCAGCATGAAAGTCTCGGGCGATTCGAACGCCAGGATGATCGGCAGGATGAGCGGCAGAGAGACTCCGAGCGCGGCCGCACCGAACACGCCGCCGATCGCCGACGAAGTAAAAGCCGCGCCGAGTGCACGCGCCGACTCGCCGCGTTTCGCTAGCGGGTAGCCGTCGAGGACGGTGGCTTGTGAGGCCGCCGTGGCCGGGATGCCCATTAGCACGGAGGTGATCGCGCCGCTCGTCGATGTCGAGGCCCACGACGCCAGCAATAGCGCGAACGCCGATACGGGTTCCATGCTGAATGTGAACGGCAGAAGGAGCACCAGGCCGATAGCGCCGCCCAGACCCGGTATCGCGCCCATCCAAACGCCGATCACGCAGCCAAGCCCGAAATACGCCAGCACCTCCCATTGGAAGATCAGTCCCAGACCGGATATCAGCGCCTCAATCATTATTGTTTGGTCCCTTCGTTCGTGCGCGCGAGAGCTTATCAGGCGGCTTCCTATAATGTTTTGATCACTGGAAATGCTCTGGCCGCGCACCGGTCATGTTGCGCCGAGGAGTAATCGCCCCAGCCTTCCACGCCGGCCGCATACGACAAGCGCGATTTGAACCGCTGGTGCCAGTCGATCAGACGGCCGAGATCTCCCCAGAGCGGCGCCATGCCGAGGCCGTCCAGGCGAGTCACGTAGACGCCCATGGAGACATCCGCCAGCGAGAACGTTTCGCCGGCCAGCCACGAGCTGTCTGCAAGGGCGCATCGATGTCGTGGCCAAGGCATAGTAACGTTCGGCGACGGCAGCCGTTGACGACTTGGTGATGTTAAATACCGGTCGGCGGTACAATATATCGTTTAAGGAAACCAGTGGCATGGCGATAAAACGAACGGCATGGGCGAGTGGCAGAGTCGTCACGCTCGAGCACACGTCGGCAATTCTCGCCGACAATCCGCTCGGCGATCCCCATGTACGGTCGTTCGATGTCTGGTTGCCGCCGCAGTACGATCAAAGTGCCGGCCGCGGTCGCGGCCGACGATACCCTGTGTTGTTCGACCTCGTCGGCTTCACGGCATCGGGAAAATCGCATACGAACTGGCGCAACTTCGACGAGAATATGCCGGAGCGCGTCGCCCGTCTCGTTCACGAAAAGAAGATGCGCCCGTGCGTGATCGTTTTCCCCGACTGCTTTACGGCCCTGGGCGGGAATCAGTACATTAATTCGTCGGCCATCGGGCAATACGCCGACTATCTAACCCAGGAGTTGATTCAGTTCATCGACGGTGAATTCAGAACGCATGCGACGCGAGATTCTCGCGGTTGTTTCGGTCGATCTTCTGGCGGCTACGGCGCGATGCTGCATGGCATGAAATACGCGCGTTACTGGGGAGCGATTGCGAATCATTCCGGTGACGCGTATTTCGATTTCGTCTATCGTTCCGATTGGCCTAATACCTTGAGTAAGCTAGCAAGCCATCGTTCCCGCGAGCGGCGCTCGGGCGCTATTAACGTGAGTCGGGAAGAGATCGGTGTTGAGGAGGGGCTGGACGACGGACGCGTGTCGAGATTTCTAGCCGACGTCTGGAGTCGCGGCAAGCTCGCGGGAGACGAAGTCTATTGCCTGATGAATCTTGCTATGGCGGCTTCTTACGATCCGGACCCCGAGGCGCCGAACGGATTCCGGTTGCCTTTCAATCTCGAGACCGGCGAACTTATCCCGGCGCGTTGGCGAGAATGGATGAAGCACGATCCGATTAATCTCGTTCGTCGCTATCGGAAGAATCTC
>CAUZMW010000107.1:0-7244 GCA_963581225.1 Gammaproteobacteria bacterium | reverse complement strand
GCGGCGATGATGGCAACCCCCACGCTGCTTCTTGCGACAGGTCAGACCAGCGACGGAACGCCGCATCTGTTTGCGATCGATAAACGAACCGGGGAGCGAGTTGGCGCAGTAGAGATACCAGGCGTTTCTCGATACGGGATGTCGAGTTGGATACATGAAGGAAAACAATACGTAATCGTCCAACTCGAAAACGGTCTGGCAGCCATGACCCTGCGTTGACCATTCCAGCGATGAAAGGCAGTACCGAGATCCGCTAGTTTTCTTCGATGAGCGGCTGGCGATAACGTTGTACCTGCAAAAGAATGAGAAGTACGTGAACGTCTGCTTCTGGCCGATAGCTGCCACTAGCTCTCTGTGTTTTTCGCATCTGGTTCGAGGTAAATGAGATGACCGATGTAAAATCGAGAAACTATTTGTGGTCCCCTGTTGTTCTCGCAACCGTGTTGCTGTGCGTGAACGGACTCGTATTGGGTGCCTGCGAAACCGCTGTGGCCGATGAATCCCATAACGTGACTCTCATCGGCTACAACGACATGCAGGGCCGTCAGGCGCTGCAGGTCACTACGAAATCGGATTCCGCGAACGGGAACTGGGTCTACATTGGGCATGTCCCAAACACGCGGACGCGCGATGCGACACTCAACCCCATCACGGGTCACAACGAGTGGAATGGCACGTCCATTCTCGAAATATCCGATCCGACCAATCCATTACTCGTCTGGCACATACCAAACGATATGAGTGCGAACTCCCGCTCCGTCTCCGTCGTCTATGACTACGAGTTCGACTCAGACCCTCCGGGGCGGGACTATCTCATTCGGAATTCCGAGGCCGGCGATGACCTGAAGTTTCAGATTTTCGATATAACGTCTCGAAGCACGAATCCCTCCCGGATTACGTTAGTCGCAGAGATTACCGCCACACCAGAGAACTCCTGCGGTCCCGAGTGTGGTGGAACGTTGATCAACCGAGCACACAAAGGCCACTGGTCACCGGAGACAGGGCTTTTCTACAGCGCATCCGGCGAGCCGGGCTTTAGAACCACACTGATCCATATCTGGGATCTCAAGGATCCCACAAACCCGCAATTCGTCGGAAGGGCCTGGCTACCGGGTCAGAAGGACGAGGAGGATGGCTTCGAGGAGCAGTACGTCCACCATCCCATCGTCGACGAGACGAACAACAGGATCTACGCTGGATTCCGCATCGGCAGTGGCCATATCGCCTCCTGGGATATCTCCGATCCGACTAATCCCAAGTTAGTCTGGTCCTATGACACGTCGCCTCCGGGCCGAGGACCGCACACCGTCTCACCGATCGTTTACGACAAAGTGCTAAATATCACGGCGGCTGAGGGCGAGCTGCCCAGAACCTATGCATTGGTCAGCGACGAGTATGATGGGCTAGAGTGCCCACACGGCCTTAAGAGCCGGGTTTACATGTTCGACATTACGCATGAAACGCATCCGATGCCCCTGTCGACCTGGCAAGTGCCTATCGGAAATTTCTGCAACATTGGGGGCAACTTCGGCCCGCATCAGCATGCTGAAACGGTCAACGGATACCTGAACCGGTTCGAGGACAAACTGGCCTGGATTGCTTACCTGAACGCAGGCGTGAGAGTTCTCGACATTTCCGATCCTCAGAATCTCAGGGAAGTCGGTTACTACATTCCGAAAACCAACGCGAGTCCGCGGCCGTCACAAGCGCGACCCGGGGTGATCCAGCTCACAGACGTGGATATCGACCACCGAGGTCTCGTCTACGCCTCCGACCGTTCAGGTGAATCCTGCGTGGGACAGGGCGAGTCCTGCGTCGGAACAGGATTGTTCGTATTCCAGTATACGGGCGATTAGTGGAACCATGAGCGACTCGTGCTGCCAGTGACTGCTTCTGACCGTGCAGTCATTCGACGGAGCCTGAGAGGCTAAGATTGATATGGATCTCTCGTACCATGCGAATTTGGCGGAGATTATTGGAACGGCAACCATAGTCGTCTCTCTCATCTATTTGGCTCTGAAGCTGCGCGAGTATCTAATGCGAGGCGGCTTCCTGCTCTGCGACAGCTTCTACGGCACCGTTGAATGGGAAGGCTTCGTGCGAGGGATGTTTCGCATCTTTCCGGACCGGCCATCGTCGAGCTGCCCGACGCACACCCGATCTTTCATTCGGTCTACGATTTGAGCGACATGCCGCAGATACCGACCTGGCAGCATCTACCGCACGGTTACCGCAACGACGGTGCCGAGCCGCATTGGCGCGCGATCCTCGATGACGACAATCGCGTGATGGTCATGATCACGTTCAACAACGATATCGCCGACGGCTGGCAGCGCGCCGACGAATATTATTATCCGGAAGAGGCGGCCAATGCGTCGATTCGCTTGGGCGTCAACTTCGCGGTTTATGCGTTGACGCATTGAGCGTAATGGAATAACCGCTTTTGGATGCGAAAGCAGATGTTCGAATAACGTAGATTTGTGTCACTCACTATGACTACGAGATGCTCGTTATGAAAAGACTAATCGCGGTGTGGTTGCTCATCCCTGCACTGTCGGCACAAGCGCAACTCGAAGGCATGATTGATCTCCACGTTCACGCCGCGCCCGACAGCGACGCGCGATCTGTCAATGCTATCGAAACAGCGCGAGTGGCGCGCCGCTACGGCATGCGTGCGCTGCTCTTCAAGAATCACTACACGCACACTGCTTCGCTTGCCTACCTGGTGTCTCAGGTCGTCCGGGACATTGAAGTCTATGGCGGAATTACACTCAATCGCGCCGTAGGTGGCATCAATCCTCTTGCTGTCGAATATATGGCGGATACGACGGGAGGCCTCGGCCGCGTGGTTTGGATGCCGACCCGCGATTCCGAATACGGTCACCTGACGATTTCCGAAAACCCCGCTCACGTACCCATCTCGCGCGATGGGGAATTATTACCGGAGGTGCATGAGGTCCTGGGATTAATAGCGCAGCATGACCTGGCGCTTGCGACAGGGCACTCCAGCCCCGAGGAGTCGATGTTATTGATCCGGGCTGCCAGGGCTCGGGGCATCGAGCGCATTATCGTAACGCATCCGTTCTCACCGTCGGTCGCTATGACGGCTGAAACACAGAGGGAAGCTGGTCGCCTGGGCGCGTTACTCGAATACCCGATTTCCTTGGCGCTGGGGGGCGATGAGCGTTTCGACCAATTCGTTGCGCAGCTCCGCGAGGTGGGTCCGGAGAATGTAGCGCTAAGCACGGATCTGGGACAACCGGGGAATCCGGTACACGCCGATGGGCTAAACGTCATCGTCGGGCGTCTAATGGAGGCCGGCATAACGCAGACGGAGATTGATGTCATGACCAAGCGCAATCCCGCCTGGTTCTTAGGGCTACCGTAACAGAATCGTATAGGCCCAAGAGTAAATACCTAGGCATCCTGAACGAGCGTCTACCGGGCGATCCGCTCTATTGGGACGCTATCTATGAACCCCGCCCCTGGGCACCTTCCTCGGCACCAGTGACGAACGCTACGCGAGATATCTAGAGAGCCTGGCTACCGACGGCAACTAGATACCATCGGTTCGCTACCCCGCGTCTACTCGAAAGTTTCGCTCGTTACGAGGCCCAGCGGCACAACCGCTTATGGCATATTCTCCAGGCGCTGAAGCAGTTGCCCCCGCGTACTCTCGGAGGGTACGAATCGCTGCACACGCTCGCCCTGTTGAACCTCTCCGGTGTAGATATTGCCCTGTGAGTCGACGTCGATCATGTGGAGGCCGTAGAACTGACCGCCGGCATCACTCATTCTGCCCATCTGTCCCAGTAGCTCGCCATCGTCGCGGTTGAGGAACCAAATCCGGTTGTTCGTAAGGTCTGAGATGTAGAGAAAACGCTGTTCGGCATCGGGTGAGAACGCCACACCGCCGGTGGAGCCACCTGCCCCGGTACCCGTCGCGAGGGTGAATTCCTTGAGGAACTCCCCGTCTTTGGTCGTGACGTGAATGCGGTTCGCGTTTCGATCCGCCGCGTACACGAGGCCATCATTGGAGACGTTCAGGGTCAGGTGGCCCGCGAAGTCCTGGGGCATCGGGCCGTTGGCGGTGTACTCGTGATCGGCGTCGTCGGTGCTGATCTCCGCCAGCGGTTTGCCATACGCGCCCCAGCCACGCTTGAACTCGAAGGTGTCGAGATCGAAAACCAATACACGCCCACCGAGATAGTTGTCGGCGACGTACATCTCGTCGTCTTCCTCAACGATGCGGATTTCTTCGAGTCCACCGACGATCATCGGTGTCTCAGGGGGGTACATCTCGCGAAAGGAGGCTATAGCGGCCTCTTCGTCGGGTTCTTTCTCGGGTGTTTTTGCTACTTCTGCGACAATCTGGCCGGTCCCGGGGTCGTACTTGCGAACCGTGTCCTGACCCAGATAAACGAAGCCTTCGTCATCAACCGCCATGCCGTGCCCCTGAGGCGCGTCGAAGGAGCCGATGACGTTACCGTTTTTGTCGATGTGAATCATTGAGGGCGGTCGTACACAGCAGACCGCAATGTCAGTTCCGGGTTCGGCTCGACGTTCTACGGGCATCGCGTTGTTTGGCCGATTGTAGACCCATACATTGTCGTTGCTGTCCACGGCCAGGCCGGTGACGCCGCCAAATTTCCAGAGATTTGGTAGTGGGTCAGGCCAGGTAGGATCATAGTGGAAGCGGGGCGCGGTCTGCGCCTGGGCAATATTATTCGTATACGGGATCGCGAATACGGCGCCCGCCAGCAATGCGAACACGCCTCCGATTTTTAATTTTGTGTTCATAATACGATACCTTCTTTGATTATGGGTTTTGGGTCCTCGACAGAGTGCGAGGCTACTCTTCACCTTCGTATTCCAGTACCTCGCGTTCGAACTCCGAGAACTCCTCGAGCAAGGAATTCTCTACACAAACGTTTTCCTCGAGCCTCCAGTTTACCGAGTCAAATACTCTTCGTGTCGTCCACGACTCGGTAAACGCGACCGGGTCCTCGACCGTAATATCCACGATCAGCTGTCCATCGTCCCCCCGACGAATACGCTCCAACACACGCATTTGATCGCTATGAGGGACTCCACGGCGGTCGATCCAGGTCTTGTCATTAAAGTTGACCGACTCCACGATCAGGGTGTCTTCCTCCCAGTGGCCGACGGACTCGCCCATCCAGGTTGTGGGGCGACCCTCACGATGGCTGCGGCCATCTGTGTACACGGCTCGAAAGTGATGTTGATACTCGTACGCGATCATGACGCGGCCAGGAAACTGAAAGATTTCGAACGCGGCCGGGTGTGCATAGATTCGTGGAACGCCTGGGGGGAGGCACTGATAGGTGGGATCATTCGTGTCAGAGACCGTAACGCCTGCGGGTCCAAAGACCGGCCGCGAGGCCTGAAAACGTGCCTGCGCCCAGGGAGTCATGGGTGGGAGCTCCTCGCTGAACGCATAGTTCTCGTAGGAGTGCTCATATCTGCGAACCCACACACCTCGCAGATCTGCTCCCTGCCCTGCCGGCAGCGGCTCTCGTGTGATGGGGCCGCTCTCGATCGTCATGGCTTCCCCGCCGATAAGTGCTCTACCGCTCGCCTGCACGAGCCCTCGGATTCGCATGGAGGGAGCGCCGTTTCGGGCCGGATTGCCCGTCAACTCGATAACGTCACCGGGCAACAGGGTGTTGGCAGTCCACTTGATCGGAGTCGGAGTGGCCCCGCCGCCGACACCTCTGGCTAGACGATTCGGTGTGGTTAGCTCGCCGGACCACTCGACGATATCCCCATCGTCCTTCGTCACGGCGATGTAGACGAGCGTGTGCGGATAAACGAAGTGAAAGTTGGTGATGTTCCCGCGAACAGTCACCGTTCGCGAGGAATCGTAAAGCGACCCGCCGTGGTGGGCCAGCAGGTCAGCTGAGCCGAGCCCACCGATGGCCATCACGATAAAGGTTGCGGTCGTCCATCTCATCAGGCTCCCTCCAAAATCGACCTGAGTTGAAACGTCGGTTGGCATTCTAGGCCAATTCTAACCGAAAGTGGGTCGTTGTTGATTCCCTGTTGTTTATTTCCTACAGCGCGTGTTGACATGCTGCCAAGTGATGGTCGAGAATGCGATCTAATAACAGATGGCCTTCCAGACCGGTGTTCCGTCACCCCCGACGGAAACTGAAAACCGGCGAGGATCTGTGTTTGTGCTAAGACTAATGGAGGAGAGCATGAGAGTTTTTAAGTTATTGATGTGGGCGTCTGCCCCATTAACGTCTGCGTTTCTGTTTGCGCCAGGACAAGTAGCCGCTCAGCAGCAGTCCGGCTTAGCCGCGGCCTTGCTGGAGGAGGTCGTTGTTACGGCCCGCCGGCGTGAGGAAAACATGCAGGATCTCCCGTTGTCCATCGCGGCTATCACGGCTGATGTCATGCAGGCCCAGGGCATCTATAACATTGACCAGATCGGAGATTTTGTGCCGAACCTGGCCTTTACCACCACGGATCGGCGCCATAGAAAGGCGATTTACATCCGCGGTATCGGCAACGATTCCCCGGGTGCTCTCAAGCCGGTGGGCGCTGGTTTATACCTAGACGGACACTACCTGCCCAATACAACGGGTCAGATGATGTCCCTCGTGGACATCGAGCGTGTAGAAGTGCTGCGGGGTCCCCAGGGGACGCTGTTTGGTAAGAACACCACCGGTGGTGCGGTGAACATCGTCAGCGTCAAGCCGGGGCCCGATTTCGAGGCCAGCGCGTTGCTACGCGTGGCGGATTTCGGCCAGCAGGATTTTCGAGCCGTCGTCAACGTCCCGTTCAGTGACACCGTGTTCGCGCGTTTCAACATTGCGAAGGAGACGGCGGACGGTTATTACTACAACCGGACGCTCAAAACCGACATCGGCGCGTCCGACCTGCAGGCGTTTGGTGCCGCCATACGATTTCAGCCCAACGACAACTGGACAATCGACCTGTCCGTTCGTGCGAATTACCAGAATGACGACGATGAGGGCGGTCAGTGCCGGGCTCATCCGCAGCAAGCTCAAGTCGATAGATTAGCCAATAAAAGCGTTGAGGCTGCTGATCTTGCGGCGCTTACTGCATACCACCCGGCTCAAATTTACACGGGCCCGGTGTATGCCGACGGTATTAAGCAGTGGGGCGGTTCGACCAAATATGCTGATGGAATAAAACGAAACATCGGCGGTCATCTAGAGCGTATGTATCCTGGCGCGACCATCGACTTCTGGAAC
>CAUZMW010000106.1:0-7501 GCA_963581225.1 Gammaproteobacteria bacterium | reverse complement strand
TCGCGCCAACGATGATGCCTGCCGTACGAGCGCCCACGAGACCCTCCTTACGTCCCAGAGCAGTCAGCAGGCGGATCTCTTCGACAGAAATTACCGGGATGTCATTGGCGCTCCGAAGCGCTCGCGAAATACGCGCCGCCAACGCCACCAGTGGCCGCAACACCAGGGTCAACACATGAATGGAGTGAGCGACTGGCGCTGCCAGAGTCCGTGCGTAGGTCACGCCGAGTGTCTTCGGAATGATCTCGGTGAATAGCAGGACCGCTGTGGTGAAGACGATGGAGAAAAGCCACAGCGTCTGCTCATTGAACACGTCCACGTAACTAGCGCCCGCGACCGTTGCTCCGATCGTGTGGGCTATCGTGTTCACTATCAGAATCGCCGCAAGGGGTACGTCGATCCTGCGTTTGAAGTCCTTCAGGAGTCGTCCCGAGCGCTTGCCCGCGCTTGCGAGTGCTTCAACTTGGGCAGGCCCAATCGACAGCAGTACAGATTCGAAAATTGAGCATAGAAAAGAAACGACTAGTGCTACCGTGACTGCGGTGACTAAAATCAGCATGAGTCTCTCCGGGGAGATATTTGTATCGTCTCAGACTAACGCGTTTACAGCTTCGGGGGCAGGTCAGTACCTGAAGGGCGGAATCTCCCCGAAATTGGATGAGAATCGGCGTTCGGGGCGAGGCCGCGGCGTTCCAAGCTCATCTAGGCCGCGTCATACGCTTCTCCTGAAGGCAAATGAGCAGTCGTGCCAGAGGAGTACCCCTACCCCCCTTTTTGCGAGGAAATGAATCCCCCTTGCTACTAATAGGAAACTGCTCAGACAATGAGCTAAATTTGCTGCTCATAAGTACTTCTGGGGCGACTAATGCATTAAGTAGAGAAACTGCAGCAGTACTTGCTGCCTGAGGCTAGCTAGAGACCTTAGCTGCCGCTAAGAATTAGGCTGGGGGCATATTTGGGGGCATCTCTACAGGTATAGATATGTTATTAGTTTTTTTTTCAATAGGTTACAGTGTCTTCTTGATTGACGCCGCCTCCACCACTTTTTTCTGTAATATGTTGGTTTTATTGTTGTTTTCACCTTACTTTTGAGCCTTGCCCATATCTTAACCCATACATAGCACCTCGTGACTAACACCCCACAGAATTTCTGTGTGGCCACTTACTCCCTGCCGACGATACCTTACTCATATTGCACTCACTCCAATCTAGACGTGAAGTTCCGTTGGCTCTTAAAACCCTCGAAGCGCGGTTGAGGATTTCTCCGTCAACGGGAGTAACTAAGACCGTCATGGCGTCATTGGAAGTCATCATCGGCGTGCGCATCTGACCAGGAGAGACCTAAAATGAATATACCCACGCGTTCGATTGGATTGCTTGTTGCCCTGAGCTTGACGATTAGTTCCGGCATAGCTTTCGCACAAGATTGGGGGCCGCGGAGCCTGGAAGAACTCAAAGCCGAGATTCTGCTCCGGGCCGCCGAGGAAGGCTGGCGGGGCGTCAAGTATGAGGATGCCGAGCGCGCGGTCGACAAGCTCGAGTCGCTCGACCGTGACCACTGGGCCGCCGTCTGGTCAGAAATTGCCGATGAATACATGGCGCGTGCGGACGGACTTAAGTCCTCATCTCCGGCGGAAGCGCAGTCGAACTATCTCTACGCCTTTCGTTACTACAACACTGGGCGCTGGCCGACTGAGAAGCATTCACCCGGTAAACGTCAGGCCTACGAGGACGGGCTGCGCGCATTCGAGAGTTATGGACTATTGCTCGATCCCCCGATCGAGACTGTCCGGATTCCTTTCGAAGACTCGGAGATCGTAGCCTATCTAAGGTTACCTCGTGGGGTCAGCCGTGCGCCGCTGATTTTCGGCATCAACGGCCTCGATTCTCGCAAGGAAGACGTGATGGTGAACACCGATGGCTATATCGACAATGGTGTCGCGGTGTTTGCAATGGATATGCCCGGTACGGGGCAAGCGCCCGTCTTGATCGATGTGGGATCCGAGCGCATTTTCTCAGCAGCACTGGATTATCTGGCGACGCGCCCTGAAATCGACGCATCGCGTATCGCAGTCCAGAGCCGCAGTTGGAGTAGCTACTGGGCGGCCGTGTTGGCCTACACAGAGCGCGATCGTATTCGAGGCGCCGTACTACACGGCGTCGGCATTCACCATTACTTTCAGCCGGAGTGGCAGCAAACGGCCATTATGAGCCCCGAGTATCTCTTTGACCTGTTCCCGGCCCGCTCCGTGGTATATGGCGTGGATAACATGGAGGACTTCGTTGCCTATGGACCCAGAATGTCGTTAATTGAGCGCGGCTTAATCGATCAGCCGTCTGCTCCCATGCTGCTCATCAACGGCGAGCAGGACACGCAGCAACCCATAGCGGACCTCTACCTCATGATGAAGCGCGGTGATCCCAAGCTGTCGTGGGTTAATCCCGAGGGTGGGCACATGGGCGACTCGGCAGAATATCCGAGCAGCTGGATACGGCAGAACATCATTCAGCCATGGTTGTTCCAGCAACTCGGCGTAGCGCCTGACACGAAGACGACCCACTAAATGAGAAGGTATCAAGGCTGGCTAGTTAGCGCACTATCCGCCACGACAGTTGCGGCATCCGTCCATGCGCAGGAGGCGCCGACCGCCACCTGCGAGAACCTGGCTGCTTCCCTGGATCTGGGTGCGACGACGGTCACGTCGGCGAGGCCCGAAATTGCGGGACACTTCACGCCACCGAACGGCCAGCGGGCGCTGCTCGATCTGCCAGAGTTCTGTCGCGTCGAACTCACAATCTCGCCGACGTCGGACTCCGATATTAAGACCGAGGTCTGGCTGCCCACCGACGAATGGAACGGTAAGTTTCTGTCCGTTGGTAACGGTGGTTGGGGCGGTTCGATTCAATACGACGCACTTGCGGACGGTCTGCGCCGCGGTTATGCGACGGCCTCGAGCGACACGGGGCACACGACGGCCGATGCAAGCTTTGCGATTGGGCACCCGGAGAAGCTCATCGACTTCGGTTATCGCGCGGTGCACGAGACGGTGGTCCAAGGCAAGGCCACCATCGCTGCGCTTTACGGCGCCGCGCCGCGCTATTCGTACTTCAACGGCTGCTCCGGCGGCGGCCGGCAATCATTCATGGCCGCGCAGCGCTACCCTGAGGATTTCGATGCGATCATCGCTGGCGCACCGGGCTATGATCGCACCGACGTTGCTTTTCAGACGCTCGGCATGATCCGAGCTACTCATGAAACGCCCGAGAGTTTCATCCCGGCGGAGAAATACGCGCTGATCCACCGTGCGGCGATGGATATGTGCGATGCGGGTGACGGCCTCGAGGATGGGATCATCAGCGATCCGGTCGCCTGCGATTTCGATCCCGGCGTGCTGCAATGCAGCGGCAGTGATTCGGGAACCTGTCTGACCGAGCCGCAGGTTATCGCCGCGCGCAAGATCTATGCGACGATCGTCGATCCTCGCACGGGCGAGGTGCTCACGGGTGGACTCGAGCCCGGCAGCGAGATGCATTGGGGCGGGGTCGCGGGCAGAAACCCCAACGGCATGTATTTCAGTCTCTTTCAGCACGTGGTGTTTCCCGACGAGGATTGGGACTACCGTTCGATTGACGTTGCGTCGAATCTCGATGCCGCGCGCGCGGCTGACGGAGGAATCCTTGCGGCAATCTCGCCGAACCTCGAACCTTTCATCAGCCGCGGCGGTCGGCTGTTGATCTATCATGGCTGGGCGGACCAGAACATTCCGCCGCTGGGGTCCATCGATTACTACGAGCAGGTCGTCGATACGCTCGGCACGCAGCGGACCGAGGAAGGCGTGCGGCTCTACATGATCCCCGGTATGGGCCATTGTGGCGGCGGCCACGGCCCGAACGAGTTCGACATGCTCGGCGCGCTCGAGACGTGGCGCGAGCAGGGCAGCGCACCGCGCGCGATCGTTGCAGTACAGCGCGAAGGTCGCGACGTCGTGCGCTCGCGCCCTTTGTGTCCGTATCCGCAGGTTGCGCGCTACGACGGCACCGGCAGCATCGACGAGGCCGACAACTTCACCTGCGCGGCGCCAGTTAGGTAGCTGGGACTCGTAGTACGGCGAGTATCAGGCGAGCGTTCTCTTGAGTGGTGCCGGAAGGCCCGTAGGCATCAGGATCGCGGTAAGATATAGATCTCATAAGATCGCTGACGTGGAGGGGAAAATGTCAAGACTGCGAATCTTTGCGTCCGTTCTAGTCTTATCTGCTGTCGCCTCTCCTATGGCGGTAGCTCAGCATGGTATGCCGGGAGGGATTCCCATGAGCTTCTTCGTTACCAGCGAGCCGATTGGAGATGGTGGTAATTTGGGTGGCTTGGCCGGAGCAGACGCACATTGCCAAAATTTAGCTACGGTCGTTGGTGCGGGAGACTCTACGTGGCAGGCTTACCTCAGCACGCAGGCTCGGCCTGGCAAACCAGCTATCAATGCCCGTGATCGTATTGGCGAAGGTCCTTGGCACAACTACGACGGAGTCATGATCGCCAGTAGCGTTGCTCATCTGCATGGAGACACTCTTGAGCTTGCCCGAATGGGTAACAATCTGCACAAACAGTCGGGTCTCACTGAGAAAGGCGCTATCGTGCCTGGTCTGTATGACTTTCTCGATCCCAGGGATAACGATTGGGAGTACGTCAAAAATACACCTTATTCCAATCGTCACGAAGTAATAACGGGTTCTCAGCCGGATGGCCGCGCTTACCCCCCAGATATCGATTACACCTGCGACAACTGGACAAGCAACGCAGACCCCGACGCGGAGCAGGAAGCTTATGGTGGTCCCGGTAGACCGAACGTACAGATTGGGTTTCCGGACCGGGAAGGTGGCGGTAACGGTTCCTGGAATTCATCGCATGGGACTCGCGGCTGTAGCCAACCGGCTTTGCCGAGAACACACGGTATTGGTCAGTTTTACTGCTTTGGTGTAAACGGAGAAAGCTCGTAATGAAAATAGCAACTGTCACGGCTGCGATAGCCTTCTTGGTCGGTAATACCTTCGCATTCGCCCATCACGGTGGAAGCATGTACCCCGACCGTGAAAACGTGGTGGTTCTAGAGGGTGCGATCATTAACAAATTTTTGTTCGTGAACCCGCACGCACGTTTACTTTTTAGTTGGACGGATGCGGATGGCATGCCGGCGGAATGGGAAGGAGAACTTAGCGGATCAACCGAGCTGGTGAGATCAGGCGTCTATGACAACTTAGTCGCGCCCGGAGACCGCGTGACGATCAAGGGTTGGCGACATTATTCCATCCCTAGGGACCTACGCGTAATGTCAATCGTGCTGCCGGATGGCCGAGAGGTTGCATTACCATGAGACAACGATTCATTAATATCCTGAAAAAAACTAGCCATTGGGGCTATGCAATCACGGCCGCAATGCTAGTAACACAGGCCAATGCCCAACACGGAAGTCTGGCAGGAGCCTGGCTGATGGATAGTCGTGGGTCCTGGGAAAGACTTGCCGCCACAAAGCCAGCACAGGAGGTGCTAGCTGCTTTCGATCGCTCGACCGATGACCCAAGCATGAGGTGCATCGCACCTGCCCTCATTCGAACGGCTGAATCCCAACCTCCGATTGAAATCATTGAGCAAGACGATCAAATCCTGATTATTTACGAATCATTCAATGTGGTCCGTCGAGTGCAGATGAACGGCCGTATGCCCCCTGAATGGTGGCCTCTGTCTCCGATAGGCTATTCAGTTGGCGTTTGGCAGGGCAATGAGCTTGTGGTTGAAACGACACATTTGATACCACACCTCTTAAATGACGACGGCTTCCCTTTTAGCGGCGGCTCAGAGGCACGAATTGTCGAACGTTATCGATCTTCTGGGGATCAACTGGAAATTGACTTCGATGTGGAGGATGCGGTCAATCTACAAGGGGGAGCGGCCACTCGCACCTTTACCTATGATCGCATGACTGATTCGATGTTTCTTCATTACTCTTGCGATCCTCTTGATGCTACTGGTTGGCGTTTACCAGCAACCGGGGACTCGCCTAGAGATCTTCTCCGGTGGCTCGACCTTCGCCCCCCGATACCGGAATAACTCTGATCTCATCTGGACGAAGGCACCCGAAGGACTCTATCGGACCCCACAAGTAGCTATAGACTGGCTAGAGACTTAGGTGATGATGAGTTTGCGTGCCTTTCTAAAAAGGTCTATAAAAAACCTCTGATAGCTGACATTCTGAGGTTTCTGGTCGACTAGAAACCGCGGAGTCTTTGCGTAATGGTCAGCCGCTTAAAATAATTACAAAGGGTGAAAAAATGCCTCGACGCTTGACTATACTCACAATAGTTATACTGCTGTGGACTGGAGTAGCGTTGTCACAACCGCCTCCGGCCCGATTGTCCCCACGAAACGACCTCAGTATCATGGCACGGGACTCGTTTCAGATATTCGACAATCTCTACTTCGTTGGCATCGGCGAGGTGGCAAGCTACGTCATCGAAACCAGAGACGGCCTGATACTAGTCGATACGCTCTGGGATCTGGACGGCTACAGGGAATACTTGCTCAGCCATATCCGCGACGTAGGACTTGATCCCATGGATATTAAATACGTCCTGATTCTCCAAGGACATCGCGACCACTACGGCGGAGCGCCAGGACTCCAGGAAGTGATCGACGCTCAGTTTGGTACGGCGGAAGAAGACCGAAAAATGATGGTCGCCGATTTTGGAGAATATGCCCCGCGAATCGATTTCATCATCGAGGACGGCGCCACTCTAACGCTGGGCGACACTACCTTAAACTTCGAACTAACGCCCGGGCATACGCCCGGCACGACATCTATTCGCTTTTCGGTTTTCGATAGCGGCACCGAACATCTAGCCTATTTACATGGCGGCCCAGGTGTGCGCACTGACGAACCAGAGGCAATTAGGGTTTTTCTCGCCGATCTCGAGCGGATCAAGCAGATCCCGGGGATCGAGGTACAAGTCGCCGGTCACTTCGATTCCTATGCGATGGGGACGGGAGATCTGTTTGATCGAGCTGCACGATTGGCCAAACGGCAACCCGGTGAGCGACACCCTTGGGTCGCACCAGCTGAGTTTCAAGCTTTTCTTGATGAACGGATCGCTCTGACGCGTGAGAGGCTAAATCAAGTTCAGTAGTTCGCGGGAAGCCGTCCATAGCGCAGGACAGCAATGGCCGTGCTTATAACCGAACAGCACACCTGCCTGAGAGTCGAATACAATGGACGGCGCTGGAGCGGCCGAACCGCTGCCGTAGCCTAAGGAACCGGAAGAATGTCAGGAGATTCGAGCACCACGGGGCACAAGGAAGTCGTCTGGGAGCGCAGCATCGCCGGGTGAGTCGGCGCGGCACTGACAAGTTAACGTCTACGTCCGACAAAAACCCCGCTGATCGTCGCCTTACAAAGCCGCTGCGTTTCTCCAAGACGCAAGAGCTTGTTGTCGGGAATATCGATAATGACTGGCC
>CAUZMW010000105.1:0-7611 GCA_963581225.1 Gammaproteobacteria bacterium | reverse complement strand
TCTTAAGGTAGTCGCTTTGACTCGAAGGGACGGCGGCGCGATTGCCCGGAGCCTGAACCCGGAAGACATCGAGGTGCGAGTCCCCGCAGACCGAACTTGTCGTATCCAGGAAGTGCGCCTGCTTGTTATTCATTGTCTGTGCGACCTGATCGACGACGCCATCTTAGGTAAACGCCCTGAATAAGCAACAGGCTGCTTGGGAGCTTATTTGACGACGGTGAGGGTGGGTCGTCCCGCTTGAACACTTACGCTAGCCTCGGCGGACTCCGAGGGTGGCGCTTCGTCATCGCTGAAGATCATACCCTGCCCAGATTCCTTAGCGTAGATACCGATGACCGCCGAGAGCGGTACGTCCACGCGCTGAGCGACACCCCCGAAACGGGCTTCGAAGCTCATACGGTCATCAGCGAGAGTAAAATTTCGGGTGGCCGCGTAGCTAACGTTCAGGACGATCTTGCCGTCGGAGGCGTATTGCTCGGGTACGAGCAGCCCCTCAGCGTCGGCAGCCACGACGACATAGGGGGTCAACGCATTGTCGGTCATCCACTCGTGCATAGCGCGGATCAGGTACGGCCGCTTGGATGTAACCTTCGTCATGAGTCTATTGTCGCATCTCCTGCTCTAACTCAGTCAGACTGTCCTGAAACGACGGTCTGGAAAAAACCTTGTCCATGTATTGTTGTATGGGCTTGGCTTGCGACGGCAAATCGATATTGAAGACCTCGAGACGCCACAGGACCGGCACGATACTACAGTCCACGAGCGAAAACTCGTCGCTGAGAAAAAAGCGCTTCACCCCGAAGATCTCAACGCTTGAGACGATGCTGTCCCGTAGTGCTTTTCTTGCTCTGGTCACCGGTTTTCTATCCCCGCCTTCCTCGATCTCGCCCGCGAGCTCATACCAATCATGCTCTATGCGGTATAGGGCGAGGCGAAATTGCGCACGAGTGACAGGATCAACCGGCATCAATGGAGGATGAGGGAAGCGCTCGTCGAGATACTCCATGATGACGCGGGAATCGTAAAGGACCAAATCCCGGTCAACCAGCGTAGGAACGCTGTTGTAGGGATTGAGGTCCAATAGATCCTCAGGGAAATTTCCATCTTCGACATCGATTAGATCTACGTTGATGCTCTTCTCGGCGAGTACCAGTCGCGTACGATGACTCCACACGTCAGTGGGGGTCGAAAAAAGCGTCATGACTGAGCGACGGTTAGCGATTACCGCCATGGGAAATTCTCCTAGTAACGTGATAAAGAATGAAAGATCAGAGCGGCGTTAATGAACGTCCTTCCAGATTTCTCTCTTGAGCATATAGGCGATCAGGAGAAATATCAGAAGAAAGCCTATAACGCGAACACCTAATGCGCGTCGCTCCAGCTGCATCGGCTCGCCGATGTAATCAAGAAACGTCACTATATCGCGTACAAGCTCGTCATACTCCGCCTCGTCGAGCGTACCGGGACTGACGGTCTCGAAATGCTCGAATGTCGGCACGCCACCTTCCGTCTCGGTAAACACGGCCCGACGTACGCCCTGCAGCTCCCACAGAACGTATGGCATGGCCGTATTTTCCAGCCATAAATTGTTGGCACCGCTGAGTGCAGCGTCATCCTCGTAGAAGCCGCGCAGGAAATTATAGAGATAATCGGTACCGCGACTCCTTGCGATCAGAGATAGATCGGGCGGAGCAACTCCGAACCATCGCGCCGCATCCTCGTCGGTCATGGCGTTCGTCATCGTGTCGAAGGGCCGCTCGCCGGTAAACATAATGCTCTCGATCAGCTGCCCGTAAGTATCTCGATTGATAGTGTTTTTCTGCTGAGGCGCGTGAAATCACGACAACCACACCCTAGAGGGGCCTCGTCACTAAGCACAGATGGTCATTCTCAAGCCCGCGCGATTATACACAGCGCCCTGAGCACTTAACTACCGGAGAGGCAGACTACCGAGCCTGTTAAACTCACAAAATGCCCCCGATCACCCGGACACTCGCCTTCGTCGGTCAGTCGGCAGCCATCGGCCTCGCTCTGGCGTTCCTGGTCGTGCTATTCAGGCCGGATATCGTCAATCTGGGCCAGGGCGGTGCCACGGAAGCGCCTGGAAGCTATGCGGAGGCCGTCGCCGCCAGCGCGCCAGCGGTGGCGAATATTTACACGTTCGGTATTCCCGGGCAACGCAGCGGTTTCGCCGGGTTCGCGACCAGTCCATCGGCGGGCGAGGGGCTCGGCTCGGGTGTCGTCATCAGCCAGGACGGCTATCTGGTGACGAACTGGCATGTGATTCAGGATGCAGATGTAATTTATGTACAGCTCGCGGACGGGCGGGCAGTGGAGCCGATCTTCGTCGGCGCCGATCCGGAGACAGAATTGGCGCTCCTGAAAATCGACTTACCGGACCTGCCGAGCATCGCGCTCGGACGGTCCGATACCCTGCAAATCGGCGACGTCGTGCTCGCCATCGGTAACTCATTCGGCTTAAGTCATACCGTCACCCAAGGAATTGTCAGCGCAACGGGCCGCGGACTAGAGCAACGCCTGGCCACTTTCGAGAGTTTCATTCAGACCGACGCGGCCATCAATGTCGGCAATTCCGGCGGCGCGCTCGTTAATACGCGCGGCGAGCTCATCGGCATTAATACGGCGGTTCTCGGCGCCGCCTTGCAGGATCAAGTGATTCCGGCTGGAGTCGGTTTCGCGATCCCTGTCAATCTCGTTCGTGGCGTCATGGCCGAACTCATAGATCACGGCCGCGTCATCCGCGGCTGGCTGGGCGTCAATGCCTGGTATCTGCCGACGCTGCAGGCCGAGGCGTTAGGTCTCTCGGGACCTGGAATTGAGTTACTCGGTGTCAACGGGCCGGCAGCCTCCGCGGGCCTGCAGCGAGGCGATGTCGTGACTCACGTCGATGGTGAACGCATGTTGAGTCCACAACAAATGATGAATCTGGTCGCCGGCGCACGTCCCGGGCAGACGATTCGAATTCGAGGCATTCGCCGCGGCGTGGGCCCGTTCGAGGCCGATGCGGTTCTAGAGGAACGGCCACCCGCCGCCAGATCAACCGGTTAACTGGGTAGCCGGCGTATCTCCGCGCCGAGCTGGCAGAGTTTCTCTTCTATACACTCGTAACCACGATCGATGTGGTAGATGCGATCGACGACCGTCACCCCGTCGGCGACGAGCCCCGCCAAGACCAGTGATGCCGACGCCCGCAGATCCGTCGCCATAACCGGCGCGCCCGCGAGGCGCTCCACTCCTCGTATGATGGCGGTATTGCCCTCCACCGAGAGTTCTGCGCCCATACGCTGTAGCTCCTGGGCGTGCATAAAACGGTTCTCGAACACGGTCTCGATAACCGTACCGGTGCCATCCGCCACGGCGTTCAGGGCACAGAATTGTGCCTGCATGTCGGTGGGGAACGCCGGGTAGGGGGCGGTCCGCATATCGACCGCGGCAGGGCGCCGCCCGCCCATATCGAGCTCGATCCAATCCGGCCCCCTCTGGATGTCGGCCCCTGCCTCCTCGAGCTTCATCAGGACCGCATCGAGATGGCCGGGGCGGGTACGCTTGATCCTGATGCGTCCGCCCGTGATTGCTGCGGCGACGAGATAGGTGCCGCTTTCGATTCGATCGGGCATTACCGAGTAACTCGTCCCCTGAAGCGAATCGACGCCCTGAATCGAAATCGAATCCGTACCCGCACCCTCGATCTGTGCACCCATCAGGCAAAGAAAGTCGGCGAGGTCCACAACCTCGGGCTCGCGCGCGGCATTCTCGATCAAGGTCTCGCCCTTCGCGAGTACAGCCGCCATCATGAGATTCTCGGTGCCCGTTACGGTCACGGTGTCCAGAATCAGGCGTGCGCCATGCAGGCGCTCCGCGCGGGCGCGAATGTAGCCGTTATCAATCGCGATCTCGGCGCCCATCGCCTGCAGACCTGCTACGTGCAGGTTGACCGGCCGTGCGCCGATCGCGCAGCCTCCCGGCAACGACACGTCAGCGCGACCGAAGCGGCTAAGTAAGGGGCCCAGTACCAGAATCGAAGCCCGCATGGTCTTGACGAGTTCGTAGGGAGCGAGAAACTCCGAGATGTTGGCCGCGTCTATCTCGAGGTGTGTGCCATCATGAAAAATAATCTCCACGCCCATGTGGCGCAACAACTTGACCGTCGTCGTGACATCGTTGAGGTGAGGAACGTTTTCGAGCAACACCGGCCCCTCAGCCAGCAACGCGGCTGCCAGAATCGGCAGCGCGGCGTTCTTCGCCCCGGAGATCCGGATCTCTCCCGATAGACGTTCGCCACCTGTAATCTCCAGTCGATCCAACTCGCCGCGCCCTCGGTCAATTAACCTGCGAGCGCCACTCCTCTGGCGTGAAAGTCTTGAGGTTTAAGGCATGAATCTCGCGCCCAACCAGCTCGCCGAGCGTTCCGTAGACCATCTGGTGCCGACGGAGACTACGTTCTCCGTCGAACGCCGCCGAGACGACGGTTGCCTCGTAGTGGCCCGATCCGTCCGTCGTGACCTCGACGTTCGCGTCTGGAAGGCCCTGCTCGATTAGCTTCGCGACTGCATTCGGGTCCATATTCTGTTCTTACTCGGCATGAGTGAAGGTCGGACAGTCTAACCGAATCCGTAATTTCCCTCATGACTGCGGAACCGAGCCTGCTAGAATCCGCTGCAGTCGAATCTTGAACGAGCGCAGGGAGCTATCCGTTAATACATGCTGATATCAGCGGCCGCAATATTGATCGGCCTCCTGTTGCTCTTCTGGGGAGCGGATCGGCTCGTGGTGGGAGCCGGGGCCACCGCTCGTAATCTCGGAGTTCCCCCGATTCTGATCGGACTCATTATCGTGGGCTTCGCGACTTCGGCACCGGAGATGCTGATCTCCGCGGTCGCGTCGATGGATAATGCACCCGCGCTCGCCGTCGGAAATGCGTTGGGATCGAATATCGCGAACTTTGGGCTCGTCCTCGGTACCGCCATAATGATTTGTCCGATTGCTGTCCAGTCAGAAACGCTACGCCGCGAGTTCCCGGCGGTGCTCGCCGCGACGATGTTGACGCTATTGCTCTTTCTGGACAATCAGCTCAGTCGGCTCGACGCGGTCGTGCTGTTTGTCGCGTTGGGGATTCTGACCGTCTGGATCATTGTCGTCGGATCGAGGGCGAGTATCTCCGACCCGATTCGTGCGGAGCCGGAAGCCGAGTTCTGGGAGGATATACCTGCGCGTAAGGCAACGTTCTGGCTCGTTATCGGCCTGGTCACTCTACTGGGTGGAGCTGAGTTGATGGTAAACGGCAGCATCGATGTCGCGAGGCGAATAGGTGTCAGCGAACTCGTCGTAGGCGTTACCATCATCGCTGTCGGCACAAGCCTCCCGGAGCTGGCCGTGGCCATTGCCGGCTCGTTGAAGGGTGAGTCGGACCTCGTGCTAGGCAACGTGCTGGGGTCGAATATCTTCAACGTGCTGGCGGTTATCGGGATCGCGGGCGCTATACGGCCTCATGACTTCGATGACGGAGTGCTTACCCTGCATTTCGCCTTAATGAGCATACTGACGTTGGGAGTATTCCTGCTTGCGTATAACCGCAGAACCCGAGTACAACTGACGCGATCTAGCGGGGGAGTACTGTTGGCGACGTTCTTGATCTACCAGGTTTTTGTTCTCTGGGAATCCTTGAGCTAAACCATTCATAATGGCTAATGCATTTGAATGTCAGAAACCTGCTCTACGTCGCATTCCTGATTGGCGCGGCCGGCTCTAGCTGGTACTGGAGCCGCGCGGGACCCGCCGATTCTGAGCCCGGCGTCCTGCGCCAAACCTTGCCTCTGGGTTACTACCTGACCGATGCCGCGATTCTCGGTACGGACGAGGACGGACGGCCACTTTACAAAATCTGGGCCGGCCGAGCGGAGGAACACCCAAACGAAGATCGGCTGTTGTTAAGCGATGTAAGAGTAGAATATAGACCAGTCGCGAACGTTCCCTGGCTCTTAACCGCCGACTCTGGGGAGGCGCCAACGGATCAGTCGTATATCGATCTGAGTGGGGCCGTCGAATTGATCAACGAACCCCGAGACGACGGAGAGAGAACAAGAATTCAAACGCAGGTATTACGTTTCGAACCGAAGACCTTTGTCGCCAGATCCGAAGATGCCGTGAGCATATTCCTCGGTGCAGAGCGCCTGGATGCGGTTGGCATCAGAGTGTACTTGCGAGACGACCGCGTGGAGCTAGAATCAAACGTACATGGTGAATTCCATCCCTAAACTCCGCCACGCGATCGTGGCCTTGTTACTACTCCCATGGCTCACGATCGCCGCGGAGGATGACGATCTGCTGCCCATCGTTCTCGATGCGGAGTCGTCATCGTTCGACCAGAAAAACGATACCGTCGTCTTTCGCGGCCTACAAATAACACAGGGCGAACTCGGAATTCGTGCAGACGAAGCTGTCGCCTCCGCTTTAGATTTCGAGAGGAGCGAGTGGAGCTTCAGCGGCAATGTCAGAATCACTGTCGAATCCGCAAAACTCGAAGCCGACACTGCGTTACTCGTCTTCAAAGATCATACTTTGCTAACTGCCGAGCTGACCGGGCGACCGGCCCGCTTCGAGGATCTGAGCCTAACCCGACGGCAACCGATTAGTGGCAGCGCGAACCGTCTGACCTTCGATAACGTCGAGCGAGTATTGCGCTTGAGTGAAGGTGCCCGACTAAGCGAGGGTTCGAACGAAATGACCGGATGCGATCTGATCTACGATCTGGAACAGCAACAGATAACATCTGGATCCTCCGAGTGCGGCGAGCAGGTTGTCATCACGATCGTGCCGCCGTCAGGTGATGGCGAAACGGAGAGCACGCCCCTGCCATGAGCAAGCTGGAGGCGCTCGGAATTGCCAAGCGCTACCGATCGCGTGAAGTCGTCAAGGATTTGTCGATCTCGATAGACAGTGGCGAGATCGTTGGCTTACTGGGCCCCAATGGCGCGGGCAAGACGACAGCTTTCTACATGATAGTCGGTCTGATTCGTTGTGATCGGGGCCGTATCGTTCTCAACGACAAGGACGTAACCCGTTTGCCGGTTCATCGACGCGCACGACTTGGCTTAGGCTATCTGCCTCAGGAGGCGTCGATTTTTCGAAAACTCAACGTGGCCGACAATATTCGCGCCATCTTGCAGACCCGCGCGGATCTCGACCGCGCGGATCGCCAAGGCCTGCTGGAATCCCTTCTTGAAGAGCTGCACATTGCTCATGTCAGAGACAGCCTGGGCCTCTCTCTTTCAGGCGGTGAACGGCGACGAGTGGAGATCGCACGAGCGTTGGCAGCAGAGCCTAAATTTATTCTTCTCGATGAGCCGTTCGCCGGCGTCGACCCGATATCCGTGATCGATATCCAGCGAATCATTCGCCACCTGACACAGCGCGGTATCGGAGTGCTGATTACCGATCATAATGTGCGCGAGACCCTTGGAATTTGTGGACACGCCTATATTCTTAATGAAGGGGCGTTGATGGCTGCTGGAAGCCCGGATGAGATACTGTCGAATCGTAATGTGCGGGAAGTTTATCTCGGAGAGGGGTTCTCCCTGTAGGACAATCATC
>CAUZMW010000104.1:0-7847 GCA_963581225.1 Gammaproteobacteria bacterium | reverse complement strand
TCAGCAGCGGGCCGGGCGAAGACTTTAAATTCCACGCCGTCGAATAGGTCCGCGACTTCGGTCAGAAACAACGGATTGCGCAGGTCGGGCGCGTCGCTACCGTAGCGCTCGAGCGCCTCGGCATAGGTCAGTCGCGGTAACGGCTCGGGAAGATCGACATCCAGGACGATCTTGAAGGTCTCCCGAATCAGCGCCTCCATCATCTCCATGATGGCTCGCTCGTCGAGAAATGCCGTCTCTATGTCGAGTTGGGTGAATTCGGGCTGGCGATCCGCGCGCAGATCCTCGTCCCTGAAGCACTTGACGATCTGATAGTAACGATCGAAGCCGGACATCATGAGTAGTTGTTTCATCAGTTGCGGCGATTGCGGCAACGCGAAGAATTTTCCCGGATGAGTACGGCTCGGCACGAGGTAATCGCGCGCGCCTTCAGGTGTCGTCTTCGCGAGCATCGGCGTCTCGATCTCAATAAACTCCGCCTCGTCCAACAGCGCGCGCAGCGCTCGAGTGACCTGATGGCGCAGACGTAGGTTAGCTTGCATTCCTTCACGACGCAGGTCGAGGTAACGGTAACGCAGGCGCAGCTCTTCGCTGGCATTTTCTTCGTGATGAAATGGCGGCGTCTTGGACTGATTGAGGACCGTCAGCTCGCTCGCCAGGAGCTCAACTTCACCCGTCGGCAAGTCAGCATTGATCGTGCCCTCCGGGCGCTCGCGCAGCCGGCCGCGAACACAGAGCACGTACTCGCCGCGAATTTGCTCCGCGGCAGCAAAGATCTCCGCTGTCTCGGGATCAAAGACGATCTGCAGCAGCCCTTCCCGGTCTCTGAGGTCCACGAAAATCACGCCGCCATGATCGCGCCGCCGGTGAACCCAGCCGGCCACGGTGATGTCTTCACCGATCTGTGAACGGCTAAGCCGACCGCAGTAATGACTGCGCATTTACTCTAACCTCTTAAAAGTCAGGGTGTATTTGGCGAGCGGATGTTACGGGCTCGTCTCGGGTGGCGCAAACTCATCGGCCGGGTGGACCGGGTGCCACGGAGGCACGACGACGCCTAAGGAGATGATCATCTTCAGCGCTTCCTCGACCGACATATCCAGCTCGACAACACTGCGGGTCGGCACGAACAACATGAAGCCGGAGGTCGGATTAGGTGTTGTCGGCAAAAAGACGGCTACGACTGTCTCGCCCGTCGCGGCCTCGATCTCTGCCGGGTTCTCCGAGGTCTGGAACGCGAGGCTATACAGCTTCTCGCGTGGATATTCGATCAATAGCACCTTCTTGAACGACGCCGTGGAATCGCTGAATATGACCTCGGAGAAGTGCTTCACGGAACTGTAAACCGTGCGCACGAAAGGAATCCGCGCCAGGACCGATTCATACGATTTCACGAGGCGCCGGCCGAGCAGGTTGGCCGCGAGCACCCCCGTGACGACGAACACGATAAGCACGAGGATCAAACCGAGCCCGGGAATCCGAAAACCAAGCAGCGCTTCGGGCCGCCAGGGAGGCGGCAATAGAAACAACAATCGGTCGACGAGATCGAGAGCCAGCGTGAACACCAGGATCGTAGCGCCGACCGGTAGCCACACGAGCAGCCCCGCTATGAAATAGCGCCGGATCCGAACTACCATCGCAACCGTCCGTTCAACTCATTTCGCCGCCGCGCCCGAGTCTTTGCCGGCACTCGAACTGGATGACTTCTCGACCTTGGGCTTAGTGTCGGCCGCGTTCTTGGCCTCTTTGCCATTGTCCGCCTTCTTGCCGGCCTTAGCTTCTTTAGACTCCGCGACGTCGGCCAAGTTGCGCTTGGTTTCCTTGTCGGACTTGAAGTCGGTCTCATACCAACCTGCGCCCTTGAGCCTGAATGACGGCGCCGACACCAGACGCCTGAGTGCCGCAGCCTCGCACGCGGGGCAGTCTTTGAGCCGCTCGTCGCTAAGCTTCTGCAGCGCGTCGAACTCGTGGCCGCAGGAATCGCAACGGTATTCATAGATAGGCATATCTCAGCCCTCGTCCTTGTACTGACGCTTGTGTCTGGTCGATTCGGGTCGCAGCACCGGAGGAGCCTTGCCGTAGTATCGGGAACGATCAGGCCGCTGCCGCGGCGTCACCCTTCACGAATTCGAGCCCCTCGGCACCAACGCTGACGCTTATGGTATCACCCGGACCGAAGCTGCCATTGAGAATTTGCTGCGCCAGCGGATTTTCGAGCTGCTGCTGAATGGCCCGCTTCAGTGGTCGTGCGCCGTAAACCGGATCGTAGCCCGCCTGGGCCAGCCGTTCGCCGGCTGCTTCGTCGAGGCGTAATACCATGTCACGCTCAGCGAGCCGCTCGTGCAGGTAGCGCAGTTGAATATCGACGATCAGACTCAAGTGCTCGGGCGCCAGCGGATGGAAGACCACGACGTCATCGATTCGATTGACGAATTCCGGCCGGAACTGCTGCGCAACAATCTCCATTAGCTCCGCCTTCATCGAGGCGTAGTTCTCCTCCCCGGCCAGCTCCTGAATCCGTTGACTGCCGAGGTTCGAGGTCATGATGATGACCGTATTACGAAAATCCACGGTACGTCCGTGACCATCGGTCAGCCGGCCGTCATCGAGCACCTGCAACAGGACGTTGAAGACATCAGGGTGCGCTTTCTCGATCTCGTCGAGTAACACCACCGAGTACGGTCTGCGGCGAACAGCCTCCGTGAGGTGACCGCCTTCCTCATAGCCGACATAGCCAGGCGGCGCGCCGATCAGGCGTGCGACCGAGTGTTTCTCCATGAACTCGGACATATCGACCCGGACCATCGCGTCTTCGGAATCGAACAAAAATATCGCCAGTGCCTTCGTCAGCTCGGTTTTACCAACGCCCGTCGGACCCAGGAACAGGAACGAGCCATTCGGCCGATTCGGGTCGGACAGGCCGGCGCGAGATCGGCGCACCGCGTTGGAGACCGCCTCTAACGCCTCGGTCTGACCGACGACGCGAGTCTCGAGAAAACTTTCCATCGCGATCAGCTTGTCCTTCTCGCTCTCGAGCATCTTCGTTACGGGAATGCCGGTCCACTTCGACACGACCTCCGCGACTTCCTCTTCGGTAACCCGGTTACGCGCGAGCTGGAAAGTCTGCTTCTCGCTGGCCAGCGCCTCGTCCAGCTGCTTCTCGAGTTCCGGAATCTGACCGTACTGCAGTTCGGACATACGCGCCAGATCGTTGGCCCGATGGGCTTTCTCGAGTTCCATCTTGGCCCGCTCGAGTTCTTCTTTGAGATGTGCCGCGCCCTGCATCGCGGCTTTCTCCGCCTTCCACACCTCGTCGAGATCGCCGAACTCCGCTTCGAGCTTGTCGACTTCCGCCTGGAGATCGTCGAGGCGACGTTTCGAGGCGTCGTCGGATTCTTTCCGCAGCGCTTCGCGCTCGATCTTGAGCTGGATCAAGCGACGCTCGAGACGATCCATCGCCTCGGGCTTGGAGTCGATCTCCATGCGGATCCGGGACGCGGCCTCGTCGACGAGGTCGATCGCCTTATCGGGAAGCTGCCGGTCGCTGATATAGCGGTGCGACAGCATCGCCGCCGCGACGATGGCCGGATCGGTGATCTCGACGCCGTGGTGTACTTCGTAGCGCTCTTTCAGGCCGCGCAGAATAGCGATTGTGTCTTCCACCGTCGGCTCCTCGACCAGGACCTTCTGGAAGCGCCGCTCCAATGCGGCGTCCTTCTCGAGGTGTAGACGGTATTCGTCCAGCGTTGTCGCCCCGACGCAGTGCAGTTCTCCGCGTGCCAGCGCCGGCTTCAGCATGTTGCCGGCGTCCATCGAACCTTCGGCTTTACCGGCACCCACGACTGTGTGTAGCTCGTCGATGAACAAGATGACTTGACCTTCCTGTTGGGCCAGCTCATTCAGCACGGCCTTGAGCCGCTCTTCGAACTCACCACGAAACTTGGCGCCGGCGATCAGCGAGCCCATGTCCAGCGACAGGATACGCTTGGACTTCAAGCCCTCCGGTACCTCACCGTTGACGATCCGTTGCGCGAGCCCTTCGATAATCGCCGTCTTGCCGACACCGGGCTCGCCGATCAGGACCGGATTGTTCTTCGTGCGTCGTTGCAGCACCTGGATCGTGCGCCGAATCTCATCATCGCGACCGATGACCGGATCGAGTTTGCCCTGCTCCGCCCGCTCCGTGAGATCGATGGAATATTTATCGAGCGCCTGTCGATTGTCCTCGGCGTTTGGATCATCGACCTGCTCGCCACCGCGAATCTCATCGACGGCTTTCTCCAACGCGCCCTTGATCGCGCCGGCAGCTTTCATGACGCGGCCCAGCTCACCGCGATCCTGCAACGCGGCGAGGACGAACAGTTCGCTTGAGATGTAGGCATCGCCGCGATCCTGGGCGAGCTTATCGGTCACATTCAGGAGCTTGCCGAGATCGTTGGAGATATGGACCTCACCGGGCGCGCCGCCCGAGATCGTCGGCTGTCGATCGAGCGTTTTGCCCAGCTTCGAGCGCAGCTGGTCCATATTCACGCCGGCTTTGGTCAGCAGACCGCGTACGCTGCTGCCATCCTGTTCCAGCAGAGCGATCATCAGATGGATGGGCTCGACGAACTGGTGCTCACGGCCGACCGCCAGCGACTGGGCCTCCGCCAGGGCGAGCTGAAACTTACTCGTTAACTTGTCTGAGCGCATGCCTGTCCATTCCGTAAAACCGATAGATACAACATGGGGTTAGCGCCCGCGAATATCAACTCCCCGCGGTGCGCTTCAGAGGGGTGGACATGATGGTTCATGTCGATTCGAAGCCGCTGGCACTGTCGTTTAGCTAACTCGTGGTGGGTACGGCGCAGTGAGACGTGAACCATCATGGCCGGCCCCTTTGCGTATTCCTGAATTATCGCGGCGCGAGCCAGATCAGCGTCGCCATGCGACCGCAGGGGGATTCGCGGCGATGCGAGTAGAAGCGCTCAGCGTCGAGGTAGGTACAAAAGTCACCGCCATAGACTGCGCTCACGCCGGCCGCCGCCAGGCTTCGCCGCGCGAGCCCATACAGATCGGCCTGCCAACGACCTCTCGCGTTTGGTTGAAAACAGGCCTCCGCGCCCGGATCGGCGGCGCTGAAGGCGGCCCGGACCTCGGCGCCAACCTCATATGCGCTCGGCCCTATTGCGGGCCCGAGCCAAACGAGGAGATCGGCTGGATCGCCGCCCATGGCCGCGACGGCCGCGGGTAGTACGCCGCCGGCTAAGCCACGCCAACCGGCATGCGCGACGCCGATGCGTTCCCCGGCGGTGGTCGTGAACAGGACCGGCAGGCAATCGGCCGTGAGTACCGCGCAGACGCGATTGTAACTCGACGTGACTGCGCCGTCCGCGGCTCCCGGTGAGTTCGTATCGAGATCCACAATGGTTGTGCCGTGGACCTGATCAAGCCAACTCGGCTCCGCCGGCAGCTGGAGTTTCGCGGCCAGCAGGCGCCGATTGTCCACAACGGCGTCCGGTTCGTCGCCCACATGTGTACCAAGGTTGAAACTGGCGTAGAGGCGGCGGCTTGCGCCCCTGCCGCGCTCGGTCGCGACGGCCTTCACGCGCGCCGGTGCCGGCCATTCCGGAGTAATCGTGGCGAACGTCACGTCGGCCGCTCGCTCGCTTGCGCGGCATCAGAGCGCAGATCAGCCAGCAGCGCCTCCATGTCCTCGGCAAGCGGGCTCTCGTAGCACGCGTCGCGTCCGGTATCGGGGTGGCGAAACTGGAGCCGGCTGGCGTGCAGCGCCTGGCGGCGGAAGCTCTGCAACCGTTGCCGAAGCTCGGGGCTAGGAGATCGCGGCAGGCGCGGTCTTCCTCCGTAAACGGGATCGCCGACCAACGGTGCACGCAGATGAGCAAGATGCACTCGAATCTGATGAGTGCGTCCGGTCTCAAGTTGCAGCCTTAGATAACTATGCGCGCGGAATCGTTCCAGCAACCGGTAGCGCGTCAGCGCGTGACGGCCGTTATCGATGACCGCCATCTTCAATCGATCTTTCGGGTGACGTCCAATTGGGGCGTCAACCTCTCCTCCACCGGTCAACACGCTTTGACAGACGCCCAGATAGCTGCGGTGGACTTCGCGGCGCTCCAACTGCGCAGCCAGCGCGGCATGGGCACTCAATGTCCGCGCGACAACGAGGAGCCCGCTGGTATCCTTGTCGAGCCGATGCACGATACCGGCACGCGGCACCCCGGCCAGCGCGGGGTCCAGGCTCAGCAGTGCATTCTGCAACGTGCCCGAGCGATTTCCCGCGCCGGGGTGTACGACCAGGCCGACGGGTTTATCGATCACGAACACCGCTGCGTCCTCATGAATTACCGCGAGTGGAATCGGTTCAGGCGCGACCGGCACGATGGGTTCGATCTGCGCATCCAACACGATCTCCTCGCCACCGTGGACCTTCGTGCTCGGCTCGACCTGCCGACCGTCCAGCGTCAGCTGGCCGCTCTCGATCCAGATCTTGAGTCGGCTCCGCGAGAACCCTTCCAGGACTGTCGCAGCAGCCTGGTCGAAGCGGCGGCCCGCCAGCTCCTCAGGAATCCGTAGACGCTCGAAAATGTGTTGCATAGCAAGCCACAGCGGGGATCGGAAACTTTTCGTTATAATTCACACTCTAAACTCGGACCAGCGACTGCCGTGAACCACCTCTGCGGCCGTCGCGAGGACATTGTTGCTGTAGTTTAAGCGTCTTTGTGGGCGCTTAGTGATGGAAGAACCGCGTGCATCGAACCAGAACACTTGCAGTCGTGCTTATCACGCTCGGGGCTACGCTCGCCGGCTGCGGCGGGGACGGCAATATCGTCCAGGACGAAGGCCCGGAAGCGCTCTACGAGCGCGGGCTCGACTCGATGGGGAGCGGCAACTTCCCGACGGCGCTGGCCTACTTCCAGGCCCTCGAGGCTAGCTATCCGTTCAGTAATGTCACGCGGCAGGCACAGCTCGACATTATCTATGCCTATTACAGGAACCGCGAGCCTGAGTCGGCAATCGATGCGGCCGACGAATTCGAGCGCGAGAACCCGACCCATCCCCGCGTCGATTACTGCATATACATGAAAGGTCTGGCCTACTTCGACCAGGAACCAGGTGTCATCGAGCGAATTTTCCGCGTGGACATGACCGAACGGCCACCGCGCGACACGATGCAGGCTTTCTCGGTCTTCCAGGAATTGCTCAGGCGCTTCCCCAACAGCCAATACGCGGCCGACAGTCGCGAGCGCATGATCTATCTACGTAACCGGCTCGCACTGTACGAAAACCATGTTGCCGGGTATTACATGGAGCGCGGCGCCTATGTCGCGGCGATCAATCGCGCCAAGTACTCGCTCGAACATTACCCCGGGGCGCCGGCGTTGGAAGAGTCGCTGCGGATAATGGTCGACGCCTACGAACAACTCGGCATGCGGGATCTTGCGAGCGACGCGAGACGCGTTTTGGATGAGAACTACGGCCCGCTGGCCGCCGCAGAGTAGAAGACGCCTACGAATACGGGGACGGTCCCGCAAAAAACAGTTCAGTAGCCTGAGGTAATGGGATAGCGCCAGTCGCGGCCGAAGGCACGGCTGCTGACGCGCACGCCCGGCGGCGCCTGGCGGCGCTTGTACTCATTCCGCCTGACCAGTTCCAATACCTGGCCTACGACCTCCTGGTCGAAACCGAGCGCGGTAATCTGTTCGACCGAGTAATCCTTCTCGATCAGCGCTTCGAGAATTGCGTCCAGCACCTCGTAGGGCGGCAACGAATCGCTGTCTTTCTGGTCCGGGCGAAGTTCCGCTGTCGGTTCGCGGGTAATCACTCGTTCGGGAATGGCTATCTCG
>CAUZMW010000103.1:0-8169 GCA_963581225.1 Gammaproteobacteria bacterium | reverse complement strand
AAGCTCCTATGCTGGCTTGGATTCCATGACTACTATCTCGTCAGCAAATCGTTCGAGTTTCGCGCTGGTGCAGCAGTAGAGAAAGTCGAGTGTCGCCGGTGCGGCTTTACAACGACTCGCCAGGGATAAGTGACTTATCTCTCCTGTCTCAGAATCTCGGCAGCATCTTTAGCGACATGAATGGCGTGGACTATATTGAGCCAAGCCGCGAGTTTCTTGGGCTGATGCTGGCGTTCCTGCTCCTCGTGGCTTACGCAGTCAGAGATTCTCAGAAACGACCCTGAGAGAGAAGTAAGGGACAGCTGAATGTCTGCTTTCCCGCAGTCGTTCAGAATGTGCGTGTTGGGCTCAAACGGGGAATTGGCTGAAATCAGGGCGCTCTGGACTCTACTTAGATCGCGTCTGCTTTCTCTGTTCTGGCCTAGCCTTGGGCTGAGAGACTTTCTCAGGTATTGAGTCTGCCATAGACAGCCCTAAAATGGCTGGATTCAGACTACCTCGACGAACCAGATGCCGGGCGACACGAGATAGGACCAGGAAATTATCGTCCGACAAATCTGATGGTATCGATTCGCTCTGTAAGAAGTAAACGAGAGCATGGAGAAACCGCACGTAGTCACCACCCCCTGCCGCCCTGCTGGCTGGAGCACCTCTTACAAGCGGGGATTTAGATTCAGCCCGGTGGATCTGCTCTCGCGCCTCCGTGACTATTTCGTCAAGGCCCAGCTTTCTCGCAATCGCACCATCAACGAAATCGTTCTTGTCGAGCACCGTGGTTCCCACAGACACAGTTGACTCTCGAATCTTACTCCCAGTTTCGCCCGATTGTTACTTGGCAAGGTTTTTTCTCCTCTTGATTCAGGGCAGCCTAGATCGGTGGCTAATACAGATTTCAGGCGTTTTATTTTTCTGTGTCTTGCGGGTCAGGATTCGGGAGAAGTCGTCTGCTAAGTCGGATATAGCATGTCTCAGGTGGTGTCGTGAGTATTATCTCAGGGGCGCTTGGCCTGCACTGAACAACTCTAGAACGACAGGTCGGATCTCGCCTGTATCGACGAGGTGCTGAGCGAGACGGAGCAGGATCTGGAAATCATCGACCGACATCCTCGTCGGTTTAGCTTTAAACTCGCACTCCGTTCCCTCCCGAGTTCGCGCCTTACTTCATCGCTCCCGCTGACATAGGCCGATTCGTCGCCGCGGCATTCGACCACCCGAACGAATGGATCGGCCGGGAACTGGACACTGCCGGGGAACAAATCTCATATGCCGACCTCGCCGCCACCATCAGTCGCCAATTAGGGAGGCCGGTCGTTTACGAGCAGATTCCCTGGGAGGAGTACACGGCGACTGCGACGCCAGTCGCCATTTCCCGGGAAACCTGGTACCTACAGAATCCTGTTGTAGTGGACATGGATGGCCTGCACCGTGAGTTCCCGTGGCTCGTGTCCGTAGAGGATTACCTGATCAATGCCGGCTGGTCCGAGCAGTAGGACCACTAACGTATCCCCCTAGCGTAACCTGGCTGCAATTGCGCCCAACGTTTCCGCTAGCGCATCCAGCCGCTTCCTCGTCGCGCTGTCACCACTGTCAGAATTCAAATCAGTCGCCAGCGATTCTAGCCTGGTCGCCAGATTTGCGTCGCGCCCGCCGTCCTCGAGCCGTGATGCGGATAGGTCCAGTGCCGCGTTCAGGCCGGCCGCAAGCGACGTCGATAGTTCCTCGCCACGCTGGAGCTGATCGATGTAAGCTCGGGCCACGACCGGCTCAGCCGGCCAGCTGACTCGAAACTGCTGTTGCGGATTGAACGCGCCGCCTTCGTCGGCCATGGCAGCCGCGGCGATCTCATTTTCCGTCAGGTATTCGCTCGGCAGTAACGACAGTGTGTCCAGCCCGCGCACGATCTCGGTTCCGTAGATCTTGCCATCGTACCAATAGGCCGACCAGAATCCACCGAAGATCAGCTGCTCGGCATCGACGGGGCCGCGGTCGAAAAAAGCGATCTCGAACGGGTTGGCGGAGTCGGTGAAGTCGATCACGGAGATGCCTCCTTGGTACCAGGCCTGGACGAAGATGTCGCGCCCCGGGACCGGCACGATCGAGCCGTTGTGCGCGACGCAGTTTTCCTCCTCAACTTGCGGCGCCGGCATTTTGAAGTGGCTACGAAACTCGAGCGCGCCGTCGACGATGTCGTAGATGGCGTCTGCGCCCCAGGTCAGAGGGTCGTAAGCGCGACACCGAGGCCGGCCGCCGCCGCCCCACTCATCGGTGAACAACACCTTGGTGCCGTCGTTGTTGAACGTCGCCGAATGCCAGTAGGCGAAGCCTTCGTCGACAACCGCGTCGATACGCTGGGGGTTCAATGGGTCCGTGATATCGAACAGAATACCGTTGCCCGAGCACGCGCCGGCGGCAAGATTCTTTTCAGGATACACGGTGATGTCGTGGCATTGGTCGGTCCGCCGTGTCTCCTGCGTTTCCTCGCCGTGGTCGCCGCCGCGCCAGAGGCCGGCAAGAATCCCCTCTTCGGGGTCGGCGAAGACAGCGGGGCTGTGAACAATGCGCGACTTCGACGGGTCGTCGACTGGAATCTCGATTACGTCAATGCGAAAAAGCGCGGTTCGGTCGTCCCCGGGGATGTCGCCGACGCATCCTTCCAACTCCTCCTCGTCGCGCACTCGTGAGGTGCCGGAGTTGTATACGATAATCTTACCGTCATCGTCGGGGCCCGCGACGACGGAATGCGTATGCGATCCGCGGCAAGTCTGAACCGCCCCCACCTGCACCGGTCGTGTCAGATCGCTGATGTCGAAGATACGAATCCCGCGAAATCGGTCCTCGCTGACGTCGTCGCTGACGCCTTCGAGCCCGCAGTCGAGCCTTCCTCGTGTCTGTTCCACCGACATGATAAGCAGGTCGCCGACGACGGAGACATCGCCTTGCCCGCCCGGGCAGACCACAGCGCTGATTTGCTCAGGCAACTCGTTGTCGGCCAGCCGGTAAATGTTGAAGCCGTGGTAGCTGCCGGCCACCATCACGTCGTCGAAAAAGGCCATGTCGGTGTTGGAGAAACTTAAAAGTGGACGGCGATCCCAGTCATCGTCGTCCTCGTCCTCGGCAACTTCATCTACGTCCGTATCTTCCTCCGCTTCCGCATCGTCTGCGGTTTCCTCGCCGCTGTCCTCCGTCGGCATCTCCGGCGCCAGTCCGGCCGGGTTTTTCGGGTCGTAGAACCCGGCCGGCTTAGCCAACGAGCCCAGGAGTTCCAGATTCATCAGCGCTTGGCCTGCGTCATCGAAGCCGGCCGAGAGCGACGCGCGCGGGTCGTCAGACAGCCCGACCAGGAGCACATTCATCCGCTCGATCTCGGCGGTCTGGCCGTTAGAAACGTCGTTCGTGAACTCGAACAATACCGGGTCATATGCAGCGCCCGGTTGTTCCAGCAATTCCTCGACCATCGTCACTGCGCCGTCGTGGTGCGTGATCATCAGTTGCAGAAACAGCCGACCGAACTCCGCGCCATCGGCCGCCGCGAGGTCGGTCATCTGTTGCGGAGTAGCCATACCGGCCATCCTGTGGTCGGTGCGCATCGCGTCATGGTCGCTCGCTTCCGGCACCCATTCGCCTCGCTCGCGCAACCACTCCTGCATGAACTCGATCTCGTCTTGCTGCGAGACGTCGATGCGCCCAGCCACGTCGATCAGTTCCGGCCGGTTGGTACGGTCGGCCACGAGTTCGGCCATCTCAAGCGCCTGGTGATGGTGTGGGATCATGTCCTGCATGAACTGCGCGTCGGCTGGCGAGTAGCTCGTATCGGCTATTTCGATCGCCTCCTCAGCGCTAAGCTCTCGAGCAGGATCACCCGGTAGGCCCGGTTGAATGATGGGCGCCTGAGCCACGCTGGCGGTCGCCACGCTCAGCAGAGCGCAAGACAACGCGTACTGAGCCAGTCGATTCAGGTCATGAAGGCCTGCGGTCAATGCAGTCGCTACCGTCAAGAAGTTCGTTGTCAGAGGTCGCTGGTAGCCGCCGTTCTACCAGACCCTCGGCCAGGGCTTGCCCACGAGAAACGCGGGATTGGCGCCGGCGCGCGGCGTGTACTTCTGGACACGCCCGGTTCTCACCTCTGAGGTGTAGAGATTGCCCTCCATGTCCGTGTGGAACCCATGCACGCCCCACATGCAGCCCTGACAGTCGCCGAACGTTCCCCAAGAATAGAGGAAGTTGCCGCTGGCATCGTAGCCATTGAGCTTGCTCGATCCCTGGTCGGCTGCCCAGAGAACACCGTCTTCACCCATGTAGATATCGTGGATGTTCATAGGAGGGCGCGGGCCCATGCTCCATTGGTCCAGGAAGTTACCGTTTTCGTCGAACACCTGCACGCGGCCGTTGTTGCGATCGTTTACGAAGACTTGCCGCGTTATCGGATTGACCGCGATACCGTGCACACTGTTGAAGTAGCCGGGACGCTGTTCGTTGGGTGGGGTGCCCTTCATTCCCCACTGCAGGAGCTTGTTGCCGTCCATGTCGTACTTGATGACGCGCGTATTGTCGTAGCCGTCCGCCAGATACCAGGTGTTGGTGTCCATGAAGGCCATGAAGGTCGGCCGGGCAAAGTGCGTATCGTCGTTACCGGGCTCGCCTGGCGTTCCCAGCGTCAGAAGACGCTCCTTACCGTCGTTGCTGAACTTGCTGACGAAATGGTTGTCGGCATCTACGATCCAAACGTGCTTCTCTGGATCGTAGGGGCTGATCTCGATGTCGTGCGGCCGGCCCCAGATGCTGTCCCACTGCGACCAGTCTTCAATCATGTTGCCCTCGCCATCGAACACGACGATCAGGTGCTCCCATCGCCAATCGATCCCCGGACGGCCGTTGCTCCCATCATCGTTCCCGATGCCGTGACTCGGGGTGGCACTGGCGGATTCGCGCAGCGGTACACGGCCGCCCACGGGGAACTTGATGCCAGGCCCAATCTCAGGCAGCCAGGTCCTGGGGATGTTCGCCGGAAGCACAGGCAGCTCGCCTTTCTGCGCCACAAGGATGCGGTCGGGGCTCTCCACGAAGACATCGGTGGCCTGCGACCAGGTCCATCCTTCATGGTCAGGAAGGCTCTCCGCCAGCGGCTTCGGCCATCCCTGCACCGGGTCGTATGGGCCGAACACATCTTGCCCGCCCTTGAGGCCGGGCACGGCCGCGAACCCGACACCAGGCTGTTGCTGCTCCTGCGCACTACCCAGTCGGGTGCCTAGCAGGACGATTGTCACAAGGCCTGCGCCGGCCACGGCAATGGTTAGAATACGATTGTTCATTTGTTATCCCCTCTTTCCTTCATTATGCAGAATCTTGCATATTGCCTATCGTCGACGGCCGCTTTCGGCCAGCTGTGATTCGATTCTAGGACTCCGGTTCGACCCGGTGAGCCTCTACCTGGATTTGTAGATTCACATACATGAGAAAGCCGTTCGCCTTGCCAAAGGTTACGCCGAAGTCGTCGCGACTGAACGTGGTCGACACGTCGGCGCCGCAGACGTCGGTTCCCGAGTTATTTGTATAACACTGAAAAAGATTGATCTGCAGATCGACCGGCTGTGTAACGCCGTGCAGGGTGAGCTCTCCTACCGCCGCCGTCGGCTCGCCGCCCTTGGTGAAGTTCGTCAGAGTGCCCGCATAGGTGGCGGACGGGAACTGCGCCACGTCGAGTATGTCTTCCGCTTTCGCGTGGTCGGTCATCGCGTCCATGCCGAAGTCGATCGTGTCCATGTCCATGGTCACGTTGACGGTACCGGTTCGAGCCTCCTGGTCAATGACGATCGTGCCCGATGAACTCTCGATCTTTCCCCGCCATACCGAGACTCCACCCTGATGGTCAGCCTCGAAAGAGGGGAATGTATGCCGCGGATCGATTTCGTACGTGATTGGTTCCGCAAAGACCGCGGTGATCGCTACTGCGCAAGAGATACTCAGCATTGCGCGCTGGAATAGTGTCGTTCTCATTATTGTGATTCCTTATGATTGGACCTCAATTTTGGACTCAACAGCCGTCTCCTCCCAAGTATAGGCCATTCATCGGAATGGGAGGATCTCCGGTCGATCGCCGTTCAGAATAATCGCGTAGCTAAAGCCTGTTGCATTGTATTCATCGACAGGCGTGATCTTTATCGTGGCCAGTAAAATCATATGCGCGACACCAGCAGGCCGTCCTCCGGAACAGGCGCCTCCAGAACCAGCGCGTAGCTGATGCCGGTTGCAGTCGAGTCATCAATGACCGTGACTTGAATCGTGCTCTGGAACTGCATGTGAACTTCCGGAGGACCGCCGGCTCTGGATGCGATGTAGTCGCGTATCGCGTCCCGGCCTTTCAGGACCGTTGTCGGTCGGCCCCATTCGCCATCCTCTGTAAAAGTGTTGGCAAACCCCTCAGCGTCACCCCGGTCACGATACAGTGCGTAGTCATGCTCGAGCCGTTCGCAGGCCGTTACGATCGCGTTAATTCGTGCCAGTTCTTCCGCATCGGCCGCCGCTATCGGTGATGAGGTTAGGAAAATCGACGCTGCAATTACGATCAGAGTACTTTCTGTAGCGCGCATCGTTGTTTTATTCCTTGGTCTATAGTGAGACTCTTAATCTACTGCGAAACAATAGAACAACCCGACGCCGCCCCAGCTCACGAGGTCGTTCTGGCTGCAACCGGTCGTGGCGTGCGAGGAGTTCCAGGACATGTTGCCATTGCCGACGCGATCGGAGTGACCTACCTGCGCGGAACCTTCGTCGTTACTGGTCCAGTTATTGCAGGTACGATCTTCGCTGTCGGTAAAGGCACGGCCGTCTGTCTGCGAGCCGGTAAGTATGTCATGGCGATTCGGTAGCGGGTCACCGATACCGTTGACGAGTTCGCCGTGTTCGGTTAGCGCAAATTCTTTGGTCATATTGCTGCCGCGTTGCGCCTCAACCAGTGTGTCTCCGTGTATCTGAGATTGGATGATCGGCCGATTGAGTTGACGACCCAGGTAGTCGATGAGCCTAGCTCTGGAATGGAACCAGGGTCCCGAACCGATACGATCACGTGCATTAACCGCCGGCTGACCCGGTCGCGCCTGTGTACTGAGGTAGGCGCGCCACGTCTTATCGCCCGCACCGACTGCCGCTGCGAGCGCTTGGCAGTGACCATCTGCGCCTTCCAACCCGCCGAGATTACCGCCGTCACCGATTGGCTCACTGGTAACAAAAAATGTCATCAGGCTGGACGGAATATCCTGTGAGTCGGGCATGTTCTCTGAGTCTTGTGTGAAAGCCGTATTTAAGGCCGTTAAGACTAGAAGCGGGCTGATGAGTACCCACCGAATTATTTTTATCATAAGCCTTCTCAATTTGTCGCGAAGCAGTAGAGCTTGCCGACACCATGCGTCCTTACTAACGAGGTCTGACTGCAGCCACGTGTGCCATGCGAGGAATTCCAAGAACCGTCCCCGCCTCCGTTCCGATCGGGAAATCCTATCTGCGCATTCGGTCGACCCGGGCCGGCGGCCAGCCCTGTCGGAGGCTGCCCGGGGTCGGGGTCTGCATTGCTCGTCCAGTTATCGCAGGTGTAGTCGAACTCCTCGCTGAACGCTCGCCCGTCCGTCTGAGAGCCCGTCAGAACTTCGTGGCGATTGGAATACGGCGTCGTCCGCACATACTCCCAGTCGCCATCCCTGGGATGCTTGTAGTCATTTAATCCGGGCACGATCTGCCCTTTCTCGGTAAGTCCGGATTGTTTCGTTAGATTGTTGCCAAGCCGCGCGAGTTCGAGGGTGTCTCCATGTAGATGGGCGACATCGCGGGCGATCATGACACCATCGAAGTTGTACCATGGGCCCGTGCCGATACGATCGCGCGCATTAACGGCCGGCTGATCGGAGCGGGCCTGCGTGCTGAGGTAAGCGTGCCAGATTCGGCCACCCGCGCCGACGATTCCGGCGAGATTCTGGCAATGTGCGTCGGCACCGGCCAGTCCGCCGAGATTGCCGCCGTCACCGATCGGCTCGCTGGTTACGAAGAACGTCATCGGCGTCCCGCCCGGCATGCCGTGCTGCGCGATCGTCACGGAGGACTGTAAGCCAGACAGAGCGAGGATCGCGGCCAGGATAGAAAACTTTTTCACGTGCACCTCCAACTGATCGTCCCTGCCAT
>CAUZMW010000102.1:0-8191 GCA_963581225.1 Gammaproteobacteria bacterium | reverse complement strand
CAGTGGCACGGTTAACGCAGGACTATATGGCCGCAAACTCACGAAAACTACTAATCGCCGGTAACTGGAAGATGCACGGCTCCCTGACCGAGAGCCGGGAACTTGTCACCGGCCTGATCGAAGGCGTTACCGGTGAGCGCAGCGCTGAGATGCTGCTCTGCCCGCCGCTCGTTTATCTGAGCGACCTATCGTCATGGGTCGCCGGTAGCCCGATCCTTCTCGGCGCCCAGGACCTCTCCGAGCAGACCGCGCCTGGAGCTTTCACCGGCGAGGTGGCCGGCACGATGCTGGTCGATGTGGGTTGCGAGTACGTCATCGTCGGTCATTCCGAGCGCCGCACGCTGTATGGCGAGACCGATGGCCAGGTGGCGACAAAATTCAAGGCGGCACAAAGCCAGGGGTTGACCCCGATTCTCTGTGTCGGCGAGTCGTTGGAAGAAAGGGAAGCCGGCCGGACCGAAACGGTCGTGAGGCGGCAGGTCGATGCCGTGCTGAATGCGGCGGGAGTCGAGGCGTTCGCGACGGCCGTAATCGCTTACGAGCCGATTTGGGCGATAGGCACCGGACTGACGGCCACGCCGGCTCAGGCACAGGACGTGCACGCGGCGATCCGCACGATGATTAGCACACGAGATGCTACAATCGCGGCCGAATTGAGGATTTTGTATGGTGGCAGCGTCAAGGGCGCGAATGCTCAGGAGCTGTTTGTCATGGACGACATAGACGGTGGTTTGGTCGGTGGCGCGTCTCTCAAGGCGCAGGAATTTCTAGCCATCTATCGAGCGGCCCCAAGCTGAGATCGACGACATGGTTCTTCAACAGCTCGTGCTGATGTTTCACGTAGGTGTGGCGCTGCTTATCGTAGCGCTCGTGCTGCTGCAACGCGGCAAGGGGGCGAGCGCGGGCTCAGGATTCGGCGCCGGCGCTTCCGGAACCGTGTTCGGTTCTCGCGGTTCCGCAAGCTTTCTCTCCCGTGCGACGGCCGTGTTGGCCACGTTTTTCTTCATGACCAGCCTGTCCCTGGCGTATCTGTCGGGTCGCCAGACCGTGCCGGTGAGTATTCTGGAGCAGGGGCTTGAGCAAGAACCAACGACTTCGGCACCGCGCTTCGAGTCGACCGAGCTGCCCGAGTTGCCGGGTCTGACCTATGAGCCTGAAGATCCGACAGAGTCGGCCGATAGCGAAACCTCCGAGTAGAAGCCTGACTCACTCGACAATGCCGACGTGGTGGAACTGGTAGACACGCTGTCTTGAGGGGGCAGTGGCGCAAGCCGTGCCGGTTCGAGTCCGGCCGTCGGCACCATCATTTTGGGAACCTAGTATGACCAACCTGCGATTCATTTCGACCGCTGCCCTCGGCGCTTGCCTCTGTGCGACCGCCGGGGCCCATCATTCGCGCGGTAACTTCGACCTGGAGAACACGGTCGAGTTTCAGGGTACGATCTTGGAATACTCGTGGCGAAACCCGCATACCTTCGTGACGCTGGCCGTCCAAAACGACAACGGCGAGACTGAGGAGTGGCTGCTGGAACTCAATTCGATAGCGGTCCTGACCGGTACAGGGTGGAACCGGGACACGTTGACCGTCGGTGAGAAAGTCACGGTCGTGGGCAACCTGGAGAAAAACCACACCTCGAACTTCTTTTTCTCCAATTACTTCGTGCTACCCGACGGCAGCAGCATGGTCTCGGCGCCCAATTTCTCCCGCGGCGTAGCCATCGCGCGCCCGCCCGATAGGGAAGTCGATGCTAATGCCCGCTCGACGGACTTCACGGGCATCTGGCGACAGCAGGGCGGTATGGGCGGCGGCATGGGTATGGGTGCTGCGCCGGCAATCAACTTGGGTAACCAGACGCCGGCCAGGGGTCTGCCTCTGACGGTCCTGGGGCAGACCAATCTGGAGGCCTTCGAAGTCACGGACAATCCCTGGTACCGCTGCGAGCCCGAGACGCTGCCCGGCGTGTTTACCGGAACCCAGGAGATCGCTCGCGATAGCGACGATGAGATCGTTTTCCGTTACGAGCTCCGTGGGGGCGAGCGGACCGTTCATCTCGGCATGACCGAACACCCGCCCGGAATCGCGCTTTCGCACCTGGGCCATTCCATCGGTTGGTTCGATGACGAGACCCTGGTCGTCGATACGGCACTGTTTACGCCGGCGGTTTGGGGCATCGGCGCGGGCGTGCCCTCGAGCGCGGAAAAGCACGTCGTGGAACGCTACACGCTGGCCGAGGGCGGCAATCGGCTGGAGCTGGAGTATACGTTTGAGGATCCCGTCTATCTGACGGATCCCGTTTCGATGTCGGGCGCGTTCTTCGTCGATCCGGGCTATCCGTGGCAGGATTACAACTGCGATCCGGAAGCGAGCAGTCGACATCTCAACGTCGAGTGAGCTAATTTTCGGCACGATCCGCACATATATTTAACTGCGACACAAAGCCGGCTGTGGCTGGTACAATCGCGCCGTCCCGTCGCGACCCGGTAGGTTAATGCTCGCTAGTTACGCTCCCATTCTGATATTTCTGATCATTGCAGGCGGTCTGGGACTCGTCTTGTTATTTATCGGCCTGGCGCTGGGCAAAGGGCAAAAAAATTCCGCCAAGACCTCGCCCTATGAATGCGGTTTTGAGGCATTCGAAGACACGCGGATGCGCTTCGACGTGCGATATTACCTCGTCGCAATCCTGTTCATCATTTTCGATCTGGAGATCGCGTTCCTGATTCCCTGGGCGGTGTCCCTCGATGAGGTTGGAATGTTCGGTCTGATCGCGATGGGAATCTTTCTCGCCGTACTCGTCGTCGGCTTCGTCTACGAGTGGCGCAAAGGAGCGTTGGAATGGGATTGACCCAGGAGGCACCCATCGACTTTCCCGAGGTCATGGAACACGGTTTCGTCGTCACCAAGCTCGATGGACTGATCAATTGGGCTCGGACGGGCTCGCTCTGGCCGATGACGTTCGGCCTGGCGTGCTGCGCCGTCGAGATGATGCATGCCGGTGCGTCTCGATACGACCTGGACCGTTTCGGCATCGTGTTTCGCGGCAGCCCGCGGCAGTCGGATGTCATGATCGTGGCCGGCACGCTGGTCAATAAGATGGCGCCGGCGTTGCGAAAGGTCTACGACCAGATGCCCGAGCCGCGTTGGGTTATTTCCATGGGATCGTGCGCGAACGGCGGCGGTTACTACCATTATTCTTATGCGGTCGTGCGGGGCTGCGATCGTATCGTTCCGGTAGATGTCTATGTTCCCGGTTGCCCGCCGACGGCGGAAGCCTTGCTGTACGGTATCGTGCAGCTGCAACAGAAAATTCGCCGCACTCACACGATTGCCCGTTAATGCCGCTCTCGCGATGGGCCTGGAGGCGAGCGGCCCGGGTGAGCGCGAGCGTTTGAATTGAGTAATTAAAGTGACAGAATTCTCGCCTAAGTACGCCAAACTGGCTAAGGCCATCGAGTCGAAGCTCGGCGACAATCTGACCCGGCTCGAGTCCAGCCATGGTGAGCTCGGCTATCAGCTTGCGGCTGCCGACCTGACCGACGTCGCTCGCGTCTTGCGGGACGACGACGCGTTACGCTTCGAGTCGCTGATGGATCTTTGCGGTGTCGATTACCTGAGTTACGGTCGCGCCGAATGGGATACCGGCTCGGCGACCAACACCGGCTTTAGCCGCGGCGTGCAACCGGGGCAGGCAGCCGCTGAGGACGAGCCCGCGGATGTCGATTATCGACCCGATGGTCGATTTGCGGTGGTCTATCACCTGCTGTCCGTAACGCACAACCATCGAGTCCGGCTCAAGGTTTTTTGTGCGGACGACGACCGACCGATGCTCGACTCGGTCGTCTCGATCTGGGCCTCGGTGGGCTGGTACGAGCGAGAGGCGTTCGATCTGTTCGGGATCGTCTTCGTCGGTAACCCGGATCTGCGTCGAATTCTCACGGACTACGGATTTATTGGTCACCCGTTTCGCAAGGACTTCCCGTTAATCGGTAACGTCGAAATGCGTTACGACCCGGCGAAAGGCCGGGTCGTCTACGAGCCCGTCAGTATCGAACCGCGTACGCTCGTGCCGAAGACGATTCGTAAGGACAATCGCTACAACCCCGATCTCAAGGACGGCGGCGATGCCTGAGATCCAGAATTTCACGCTGAACTTCGGTCCCCAGCACCCGGCCGCCCACGGCGTGTTGCGCCTGGTCCTCGAGATGAACGGGGAGGTTATTCAGAAAGCCGATCCGCATATCGGTCTGCTGCACCGCGCGACAGAGAAGCTCGCTGAGTCCAAGCCATTTAATCAGAACATCGGTTATATGGATCGGCTGGATTACGTCTCGATGATGTGTAATGAGCACGGCTACGTGCTGGCGATCGAGCGATTGCTCGGCATCACTCCGCCGCTGCGTGCGCAGTACATCCGCGTCATGTTCGATGAGATCACGCGCATTCTGAACCACCTGCTGTGGCTCGGCACTCACGGACTCGACGTCGGCGCCATGACGGTGTTCCTATACTGTTTCAGGGAACGCGAAGATCTGATGGACTGCTACGAAGCCGTGTCCGGGACGCGGATGCACGCGACGTATTATCGCCCCGGCGGCGTCTATCGTGACTTACCCGACCGAATGCCGAAGTATCAGCCTTCCCGGCACCGGAACGACAAAGACCTCAAGCGCTTGAATGAGGACCGCAGCGGATCGCTGCTGGATTTTATCGACGCATTCACGACCGGGTTCCCCGGTCGCATCGACGAATATGAAACTCTCCTGACCGACAATCGCATCTGGAAACAGCGGACCGTTAATATCGGTGTCGTCTCGCCGGAGCGCGCGCTACAACTGGGATTCACGGGACCGATGCTCAGAGGTTCCGGCGTGGCGTGGGATCTGCGCAAGAAGCAACCCTATGAGGTCTACGATCAAATGGACTTCGACGTGCCCGTGGGCGCGACCGGTGATTGCTATGACCGTTATCTGGTCCGAATCGAAGAACTGCGCCAGTCGAATCGGATCATCCAGCAATGCGTCGAGTGGTTACGGCAGAATCCGGGCCCCGTCATCATCGACGATCATAAATATACGCCGCCTGATCGCATCGAGATGAAGGACGACATGGAGTCGCTCATCCATCATTTCAAATTGTTTACCGAAGGCTATTGCGTTCCCGAGGGCGAGGCCTACGCGGCCATCGAACATCCGAAAGGCGAATTCGGCGTTTATCTGATCTCGGACGGCGCGAACAAGCCCTATCGTGTGAAGATCAGAGCGCCGGGTTTCGCTCATCTCTCCGCAATGAACGAAATGGTGGTAGGGCATATGTTGGCCGATGTCGTCGCGGTCATCGGTACGCAAGATATCGTATTCGGGGAGATTGACCGGTGAGCGACGAGCGACTATCCGCGCACGTTTGCGAGGAGATCAATCTCTGGGTAAAGAAATTTCCGGAGGGACGGCAACGCTCCGCAATCATCGGCGCATTGCAAGCCGTCCAGCATGAGAACGACGGTTATCTCACGCCCGAGCTCATGGATGCCGTGGCCGATTATCTGGCCTTGCCACCCATCCAGGTCTACGAGATCGCGACATTCTATTCGATGTTCGAGACGACGCCGGTTGGTCGGCACAGCATCTCCGTTTGCACGAACATTTCCTGCATGTTGCGAGGCTCGGACGAAATCGTCGAGCACCTGGAAAAGAAGTTCAAGATCAAGACCGGCGAGAGCACCGCGGACGGTAAGTTCTATCTGAAGCGCGAGGAAGAATGTCTTGCGGCGTGTTGCGGGGCGCCGATGATGATGGTCGACCACGAATATTACGAGAACCTCACGCCTGAGAAGGTGGATGCCGTGCTCGAGAAGCTGGAGTAGGGCAGGTGATGTCAACGTCCAAGCATGTGTGTTTCGGCACGCTCGATTTTGAGCAAGAGCCCTGGTCTCTTGAGAATTACCTGTCTCTAGGTGGCTACGAAGCCTGGCAGAAGATTCTGAACGGCAAAATGGATCGCGGCGCGGTCATCGAGGAGGTCAAGAACTCCGGTCTGCGGGGTCGAGGCGGCGCTGGGTTCCCGACGGGGCTCAAATGGAGCTTCATGCCGAAGGACCCCAGCATTCAGAAGTATCTGGTCTGTAATTCCGACGAGAGTGAGCCGGGTACCTGTCACGATCGCGAGTTGCTCCGCTATAACCCCCACGCGTTAATCGAGGGCATGGCGATCGCCGGCTTCGCGATGGATGCGACAGTCAGTTACAACTATATACGCGGCGAATTTCTGGGCGAGCCCGTGCCGCGGTTCGACGCGGCTTTGCAGGAAGCCTACGAAGCCGGCTGGCTTGGCAAGAACATCAAGGGCTCCGGCATCGATTTCGACCTGCACACCTTCGTCGGCGCAGGCGCGTATATCTGCGGGGAAGAAACGGCATTGCTCGAATCGTTGGAAGGCAAGCAGGGTAAACCGCGATTCAAGCCCCCGTTCCCTGCGAATTTCGGCCTCTACGGGGCGCCGACGACGATCAACAACACGCAGAGTCTGGCCTCCGTGCCTGCGATCCTCCGTAACGGCGCGAAGTGGTTTGCCGACCTCGGTTGCGAGGGCTCCGGCGGCACGAGTATTTTCTCCGTGTCGGGGCACGTCGAGAAACCCGGCAACTACGAATTGCCTCTCGGTACTTCTTTCAAAGAGATCCTCGAAGTTGCAGGCGGTATGCGCGGCGGACGGGAGTTGAAAGCGGTCATCCCCGGCGGATCGTCGGTGCCGGTGGTACCTGCGGACATCATCATGAACCTGACCATGGACTTCGACTCCTTACGCGACATCGGCTCAGGCCTGGGGACCAGCGCGATGGTGGTAATGGATGAGACGACCTGCATGGTTAGCGTTCTGCGCCGCATCTCGAGGTTTTACTACGCAGAATCCTGCGGGCAATGTACGCCGTGCCGGGAGGGGACGGGTTGGCTGTATCGCATGTTGACGCGTATCTACCAGGGGGACGGCGTTAAGTCGGACATCGACCTGCTCGTCGACGTCGCGAACAAGATCGAAGGCCACACGATTTGTGCGTTCGGTGACGCCGCCGCATGGCCTGTCCAAAGCTTTATCAAACACTATCGGCACGAATTTGAGTACATGATCGAGAACGATGGCCGCAGCATCGTCGAAGAAGTTCAGCCGGCGGCGGCATGATGCACGTGAGCGATTCCTATGAATGACAACACGGTCAACATCGAAATCAACGGCGAGCCGGTCACGGCGCGCAGAGGGCAGATGCTGATCGAAGTAACGGACCAGCACGAGGCTTATGTGCCGCGATTCTGCTATCACAAGAAGCTCTCGGTGGCGGCCAACTGTCGTATGTGCCTCGTCGAGGTCGAGAAGGCGCCCAAACCGTTGCCGGCGTGTGCGACGCCCGTAGCCGAAGGGATGAAAGTCTTTACCAAGTCTCCGCTGGCAATCTCTGCGCAGAAAGCGATGATGGAATTCCTGCTCATCAATCACCCGCTGGATTGCCCGATCTGCGATCAGGGCGGCGAGTGTGAATTGCAGGATCTCGCGATGGGCTTCGGCCGTGACGTCTCTCGTTACGCCGATCAGAAGCGCGTCGTCAAGGACAAGAACCTCGGGCCGCTGGTATCGACCGACATGACGCGTTGTATTCATTGCACGCGCTGCATTCGTTTCGGTCAGGAAATCGCTGGAATCCAGGAACTCGGCACGACAGGCCGCAGCGAGCACATGGAGATCGGTACCTACATCGAGCGCAGTGTCGATCACGAGCTATCGGGCAACATCATCGATCTGTGCCCCGTGGGCGCGCTCAACAACAAGCCCTATCGCTTCGGTGCCCGCGCCTGGGAGATGGTGGCAAAACCCCTTGTATCGCCGCACGACTGCGTCGGTTCAAATCTGCTCGGCCATGTGCTGCGCGGCACGCTTAAGCGGGTGGTACCGCAGGACAACGAGGCGATCAACGAGACCTGGATCTCGGATCGCGATCGATTCAGTTTCCAGGGCGTGTACGCGGAGGATCGACTCACGTCGCCGTTACTGAAGAAGGATCAGGAATGGCTTGACGTATCCTGGCCGGAGGCTTTAGCAGCCGTTCGCGAATCGCTGCTCGACGATCTGGGTGCCGAAGGCGATGCGCTGGGTGTCCTCGTGTCGCCCAACGCGACGCTCGAGGAGATGTATCTTCTGAACCGG
>CAUZMW010000101.1:0-8442 GCA_963581225.1 Gammaproteobacteria bacterium | reverse complement strand
GCTCGCTGGAGAATTCCGAGCCGATGCCGTGGACGAGATGCCGCGCCTGTATCTGCAGATCGTATTGACGACCGTCGGCTCCGGTGTCTTGCTGGCGCTGCTCGCGAAGCCGCTCAAGCGACTGACGAGCGGCGCCGAATAGCGCGGCTGGCATTCATTTAGAGCAGTCGTTAGTCTGAATGAGAACTCCGACGATCGAATAATATCAACAGTCATGGAGGTGCTCGGATGGCCGCAGTCACGCCCCTGCCACAACTGACGCTTAAGGCGATTCTGCTAGGATTGGTGTTGTCGATGGTACTGGCCGGCGCCAACGCCTACCTCGGCCTGTTTGCGGGTATGACGGTGTCGGCATCTATTCCGGCGGCTGTCATCTCGATGGCGATCCTGAAGCTTTTCAAGGAATCCAATATCCTCGAAAACAACATCGTGCAAACTGCCGCGTCTGCTGGAGAGTCTCTGGCGGCAGGCGTGATTTTTACTCTGCCGGCGTTGATCATTCTCGGTTACTGGGACGTATTCGAGTATGCCTGGGTCAGCGTCATCGCGGGTCTCGGCGGGCTGCTCGGCGTCTTGTTCACGATTCCGCTAAGGCGTTCGCTCATCGTGGAAGAGCAACTGATGTACCCTGAGGGGACGGCCACGGCGGAAGTGCTAAAGGTTGGCGAGTCGCCGAGCCAGGGCGCGAAGTATCTTGCGGTGGCGGCGCTATTGGGCGCGCTCACCAAACTCGCTGAGACCGGTCTTCATCTATGGTCCGGTATCGCGCAAGCAGCCACCTACGTCGGTTCGAGCACGGTCGCCTATGTCGGCATGAACCTCTCGCCGGCTCTAGTCAGCGTAGGCTATATCGTCGGTCTCAATATTGCGGTTCTCGTCTTTCTCGGTGGCGCCATTTCCTGGTTTGTGGCGATACCGGTTTTCTCTACGTTTTATCTTGAGAGCAGCCCGGCGCTCGCGGCCGAGTTCACGTCGGGCCTGGGCGCAACCGATTTAGCCTTCGCCATCTGGACGTCGCAGATCCGCTATCTGGGCGTTGGCGCAATGCTCGTCGGCGGAATCTGGGCGCTGATATCGATGCGGAGTTCGCTGGTCTCCGGAATCATGAGCGGGCTGAAGGCCGAAGCTCCGGTAACAGCAGGCGGTTACGATCACACCAAGCACGACACGCCGATGAAGTTCGTATTGATCGGTATCGCGATCTTCGTCCTGCCGATCTGTGCCGTCTATTACAGCATTGTCGGCACCATGGGCGTTGCCCTCGCGATGACCGTGATCATGGTCGTAACGGGGTTTCTGTTCTCTTCGGTCGCGGCTTATATGGCTGGTCTCGTTGGCTCGTCGAATAACCCGATCTCCGGCATTACGATCGCGACGATCCTGCTTACTTCCTTGCTGTTGTTATGGCTCATGGGAGGCGATGCGACAATCGGCCCGGCTGCCGCCATCATGGTCGGTGCGGTCGTCTGCTGTGCGGCCGCGATCGCCGGTGACAATCTTCAAGATCTAAAGGCCGGTTATATCGTGGGCGCCACGCCGTGGCGGCAGCAGGTCATGCAGGGCGCGGGCGTCATTGCCGCCGTACTGGTCATGGCGCCGATACTGAATCTGCTATTACAGGCGTATGGCATTGGCGCGCCGACGGCAGAGCAGCCGGATGCATTACTGGCACCGCAGGCGACCCTGATGGCGTCCGTCGCCGAGGGCGTATTCGGCGCTGGTCTACCGTGGACGATGGTCATTATCGGTGCGTTGATCGGCGTTGCGATCATCGGTCTCGACGAGTATCTAAAGGCGACCCAGGCTAGCTGGCGCGCGCCGGTTCTGGCCGTGGCGGTCGGCATCTACCTGCCGCTCGAGCTTGCGACCGCGATTTTACTGGGCGGTCTAATCGCCTACTATGCACGGCGCCGTAACGAAGCCAGCGGCACGGATCCAGTGGTCGGTCAGCGCAATGGCATGTTGTTCGCATCCGGTCTTATTACGGGCGAGGCCTTGATCGGAATCGGCATGGCGGTACCGATCGTCGTGAGCGGTAATCCCGATGTCATCACGCTCGGTATCGAGCTGCCCGCGGTTGTCGGAGTGCTCGTGATCGCGGCGCTCAGTATAGCGCTGTATCGCGTCGCGACGAGAAGTGGTTAAGGAACAAGTCACCCACCATCTCGACGGGGAGTTTGCCGAGGATCGGGTAGGCGTCGGTGCCTGAGTTCGACAGCAAACTCCCAGGAGTCGGCACGACCATCTTCACGGTGATGTCGCGCCTGGCTGAAGAGTGTGGTGCGATCAATCTGTCGCAGGGCTTCCCCGACTATCAACCGCCCGCGGCGCTCCTTGAGCGCGTCAATTACCATCTGCATGCCGGTCATAACCAATATCCGCACATGACCGGCATCTCGCAGTTGCGGGAGCAGATCGCGAACAAGATCGCTCAGCTCTATGGCACCCGGCCGGACGAGACGACGGAAGTAACGGTCACGAGTGGTGCGACCGAAGCGCTATTCTGCGCGATTCACGCGGTCGTTCGAGCGGGCGATGAAGTCGTCGTTTTCGACCCGGCGTACGACTCGTATGAACCGGCGGTTACACTTGCCGGCGCGCAGACCGTCCATGTTCCGCTCACCTTGCCCGACTTTAGTATCGACTGGGAGCGGTTCGCGTCGGTCCTGACCGACCGCACACGACTCGTCATCATTAACTCTCCACACAATCCGACGGGCGCTGTGCTGTCGCCAACGGATCTGGAGCGGCTGGCCACGACACTCCGACCCTACAACACGTTCGTCTTAAGCGACGAGGTGTACGAGCATATTGTCTTCGATGGTCTGAAGCACGCTAGCGTACTCGCGAACGAGGAGTTGGCGCCACGCAGTTTCGCCGTATTCTCTTTCGGTAAGACCTATCATGCGACCGGTTGGAAGGTCGGCTATTGCGTCGCACCGCCGACCCTTTCCGAGGAGTTTCGGCGTGTACACCAGTTCAATACCTTTACGACGGTCACGCCGCTCCAATACGCTCTGGCCGACTATCTGCTGACCTGCCCGGAGCACTATCTGGGCCTATCCGCGTTCTATCAGGAGAAACGCGACAAGTTCTTGGAACTCTTTCGCGATTCGAGATTTAAGTTTGAACCGAGTCGGGGGACCTATTTTCAACTCGCAGATTACTCTGCGGTCTCGGAACAACCCGATATGGCGTTCGCGCGTTGGTTGACCGAAGATTGCGGCGTCGCCGTGATACCTATCTCGGCGTTCTATAAAGAACCGCCCGACTCACACTACGTGCGGTTCTGCTTCGCGAAGGAGCCTGGTACATTGCACGAGGCCGCACGACGGCTCGCGAGTCTGTGAGGGAATCACTGAAACACATGGTCGAATGAAATCGCATAGCGTATACGTCGTCGCAAACTTAAACGCATCTCAGATACGATGGATGCGTCTCGCGAGCTATGCGTCGGTCGCTATGGCACTGACACTGATCGCGCTAAAGATCTGGGCCTGGTACGCGACGGATTCCGTGGCTCTGCTTAGCTCTCTGGTGGACTCGCTGCTGGATCTCGTCGCCTCCTTGATTACGCTGTTTGCAGTCAAGGTAGCGGTCGCGCCCGCGGACCGCGAACATCGCTTCGGTCACGGAAAATCCGAGGGAATCGCCGGGCTGGCGCAAGCCCTGATTGTCACCGGCTCGGCTGCCTATGTCGGGATCGAAGCCACGACACGCTTATTAGCGCCGAGCGCGGTCCTGGAACCGCAGCTAGGCCTGGGCGTGATGTTTATCTCTCTGATCCTTACACTCGGCCTCGTCACCTTTCAGTCTTTCGTGGTTCGCCAGACGGGCTCGCTGGCTATCTCAGCCGATGCCGTGCATTACAAGGCGGACGTTCTGACGAACATCGCTATCCTCGGTGCGATATTCGCGTCCTCGTACTGGCAGTTGCACATTCTGGACCCATTGCTCGGACTCGTCGTTGTCGTATTGATTTTACTGGCGGTTCGCGTCATCGCGATTAACGCGATCGATGTGTTGCTGGATCGGGAGCTGCCGGAAGAAGACCGTCAACGTATCGCGGACATCGTTTCCGCCCATCCGCGTGTCAAAGGTCTGCACGATCTGCGAACTCGTTCCGCCGGAGCTGCCCGGTTCATTCAGTTCCATCTGGAGTTGAATTCGGATATCAGTCTCATCGATGCTCATGAGATCTGCGATGCCGTCGAGGCGGATGTACGGAGTCGATATCCGGGTGCCGAGGTGTTGATCCACGCCGACCCCTATGGGCTCGATGAGGTCCGCGATCCGTTCTAGTGCCTGAAGCCTAACCCGGCGACTACAGGCGTATTCGAGTGTGGACGTAAGACTCGGTCTCGATACCGTTATTCTGCGCGTTGCATGAGGGCCCCACTGATGACTTAGAGGCTAAAGTGAATGCCGACCGCAAGGCGCCAAGCTGATTTCTCAATGTCATACAACTCCAAGCCCGTCCTCAGCACCAGTTTGGCGAAGTAACGCTGAGCGCCGAGGAGGACCCAGAGTCCTTTGTCATCAACTTTTTCAGCCAAGGTCTGGCCAAAAAGAAAATCCCTCTTCACGGAACCCCCAGCAACGAATAGCCCACCGCCACCAAGCAATTCCCAGAGACCGCCTCCAATCGGAGCAAATCCGGTCACGCTGGCGGTCAACAAGTTCAATTCCGTAGAACCCTCAGTGCCGACATCTGGTTCGACTTCAGCGAAGCCTAGATCGAGCGCAGCAGTGTAACCAAGCTCTACGGCGAAATGATCATTCAGCCTGTGTCCGCCATAGGCGCCCAAGCTCTCGCTGATGACGTCGACCGAGACTACGGGGCCATCGAAATCATGACCTAGAAAGCCTATCGAGCCGCCAAGATAACCGCCACGAGTCTCTTGGCCCACGCCCGCCAATGGGGCACCCAAAAGAATGCATAGAAAAAGTAGTTTCGGCACGAGCTCCCCCAATAATCGAAAAGTCGTCAGATGCCTTCATACTAGAGGCTGCGCAAGTTTACGGCAGTTACCTCGGTCACGTTTCGGCGAGGCTTGGGGGTGGTTGCTGCGCACTCTTGGGCCGTTAACAACCACGTGGTCATTCGCAAAAACTATGCAACATCTTGCGTATTAACGGTTAACCGACGGCTGCTTCTGGCCGAGTTTGTGTGAAAACAAAAAATCGAACGGGTCGATGGTAATTCCGGTCTGATCTTGAGCTAAACGATACTGTAAGTGGTGTGCATAGTCTCAGCTTAGTATCAATTGTAAGCTAACGTGGAGCGCTGTCCCATCACCCTCAAGAATCCATGCGTTTTCACACAGCCTCGGCCAGAAGCAGCCGTCGCATAGATAGAAAGAAAACTTCGAGCAACTTCTAGAATAAAGAATTTCCGGACAGATTAGGACGTCCGACGCAGCAGGAAATGGATGTTCGTAGTTTGTCTGAAGGGGTTATCTATGGGAGCCAAGTGGAACGGCGGGCACTAGGCCGCGTTCAGTGTGCATCCTGGGAGCGCGCCCATATCTTTCCTGATTCGCATCCGAGACGACCGCGTTAACGGGCCCGGGCCACGCCGTGCTGGCTACTGGCCCGCCCGCTCCATCGCGACGAGTTCGTCGATGAGTTCCATCAGCTCTTCGTAGCTGCCGGCCATCCCCGCGTCCGTTGTGTACTTGCCGTTGATGACCACCTTGGGAACGCTCGCGATGCGATAGCGGCGCGACAGTTCGTCGGCGCGATTCATCTTCGTATTGACGGAGAAAGACTCGAAGGCCGCGTCGAATGCGCCTGCTTCGACGCCATGCGCGACGAAGAAATCGGCTAACGCGCCCTGACTGTCGAGGCCGTTACGATTGATGTGTATCTCGCGAAATATCGGTGCGTGAAGTTCATCACTGACGCCCAGTGCCTCCGCGGCGTAGAACGCGCGTGCGTGAATTTGTAACAAGGCGTTCCAGACCGCTGGTATTCGTACGAAGCTCACGTCCTCCGGTAGATCCTCACGCCAGTTCTCCAGATAGGGATCGAACGTGTAGCAATGCGGGCAGCCGTACCAGAAGACCTCGGCGACCTCGACCAGATCGGGGCTGGAACTCGTCCCCTGGGCCGCCGGCAATCTCTCGTAGTGCGTGCCGAGCTGGAAACGGCCGGATGCCGGTGCGGGATCGGCTTGGGCCAGGACGATACGCCCGTCGCCATCGTCGCTGGCGGCCGCGCGGTCAACAGCTGCTGCGGTTGGCGCGACGGTCTCCGCGGTCGGTACCTGTGCGGTATTCGTGATCCCAGGTTCAACAGCCGTGGGTGTCGGCTCGCTGCTGTCGGTCAGCAGAAAGCTCGTCAGCACTAACGCTGTCACTGCTAATACTGAGGCGGCTATAACGACCGATCGTCTTGTCTTGGATTGCATAAAGTTCGACACGATAGATTCCCCTTCCGCGCTTGATTCCTAACGCAGGCCTTGCATGTAACTGCCGACGGCTTGCATCTCGTCGTCCCGCAGCGTGATGGCGATATCACGCATCATTTGATTGATAGCGCCGTCTGAGCGTCGATCGCCGGATGCATAAGCATGCAGCGTATTGACGACGTAGGTAGCATGCTGCCCACGGACGACGGGGTAGGTAGCAAGCGAATTTCCTCGGCCCGCGGGCCCGTGACAGGCAATGCACGCGGCGACGCCACGATCCGGTAGACCGCTGCGATAGATGCGCTGTCCGAGCTCGACCAAGTCGGGATCGGCGCCGCGCTGGACGGCGGGCAGTGTTGCGAAGTAGGCGGCAAGATCACTCATATCCTCGGTGGATAATGTGTTGGCGAATGCATTCATTAGCACGTCCTCGCGGTCGCCACTCTTATAGGCTTCCAGTTGCCTGACGATATAACCCCGCATGTTGTCCGGCCAGGCTCGGCCACTCGGGCGTTACACTGTTGCCGTCAGCACCGTGACAGGCGACGCAGGGCGCGGATTTTGCCTGTCCCGCCTCCGCTGAGCCCTGCGCCAGAGTCTGGCTATTGCAGGCGAGCATGAGCCCGACGGCCATCAGGCCCGAGAGTAGCGGCTGAGTCGCTCGATGTTTCAGCTCTGGTGTCCTATACGCCACGCTTCTGTGACCCCATACTTTTCGTTGCAAACGGCGAGAGATTGTACACTAATCCGCCTGATCCCAGCATCGCGACCAGCACCCACTATGGCCTTTCCACTTCATCCGGATTTTCTCAAGAGCGCCCAGAAGCCGACCCAGTTTCCTGCCGATTCCGGCCGGGAGGTCGCATTCTCGGGCCGTTCCAACTCCGGGAAATCCAGCGCCATCAATGCGATCACGGCCCGCCGCGGCCTGGCCAGGACCAGTAAGACCCCCGGGCGTACGCAGCTCATCAATTTTTTCGAAATCGACGAGACGCTTCGCCTCGTCGATCTACCGGGTTATGGTTACGCGAAAGTCGCCGCGGCCGTGCGTCAGGAGTGGCGCGTACTGTTGGAGGCCTATTTTCGCGAGCGCACATCATTAGTGGGACTGTTCATTACGGTGGATGTTCGTCGAGGTCTCAACGACCTAGATCAAGTTATGCTCGCCTGGTCGCGGGGCGCTAATGTGGCGGCGGCCATTCTGCTGACCAAAGCCGATAAACTCAGCCGCAGCGCACGACTTCAGAGACGGCGGGTCATCGCGATGACTCTGCCTGAGGACCTGCCGCTGATATTGTTCTCGGTGCCGGGTCGCCTGGGTCTCGATGAGGCGCGCGACCAGTTGCTGGTCTGGCTCGGCAAGGTGGGCCAGCGGGAGAGATCTCAATAAAAAGAAACCCCGGGCGTGGGATTCAGGGGACACACTCAGGGAAGAAGATCCCCGTATTTGTAGGGCGGACGCTAGTGGGCTTCGTCCCAGTTGTTGCCGATCCCGAAATCGACCTTCAACCGTACCGATAGCGACGCCGCGTCCTCCATGAGTCGTGCGACCTCAACGCCTATATCCTGTGCATCGGCTGCGGCAACTTCGAGCACGAGTTCATCGTGGACCTGCATGATGACTCTTGCGTCAGTGCCTGAGCTCGTGAGCCACGCGTCCACGTCGAGCATGGCGCGCTTGATGATGTCCGCCGCCGTGCCCTGCATCGGCGCGTTGATCGCGCTGCGTTCGGCGTATTGACGTCGCTGGTGGTTGCGGGAATCGATCTCCGGCAGATACAGACGGCGTCCGTAGACCGTGGCAACGAAGCCGTCTTCACGGGCCCGTTCGCGGGTCCGGTCCATATAGTTTTTCACGCCGGGATAACGGCTGAAATAGAGATCCACATACTCCTGCGCCTGTTTGCGGCCGATGCCGAGCTGACGTCCCAAGCCGAAAGCGGACATGCCATAGATCAGGCCGAAGTTGATCGCCTTCGCCGAGCGGCGCTCGTCGTCCGAGACGTCGGCCGGATCCACGCCGAACACTT
>CAUZMW010000100.1:0-8487 GCA_963581225.1 Gammaproteobacteria bacterium | reverse complement strand
ATCAGGATGGTCTCGGTGGTGGCACGAATCCGGTGATTCTGCTCGAAGAATTTCTGTAGCACGATGCCGTCGGAATCGACGACGTAGGTGCCCGGGAAAGCCATGCCTTCATTACGGCTACTTCCCGCGTGATTCATGTTGCGGATCCCGAACGCGTCAATGATCTCGGAGTCGGAGTCCGCCAGCATGGAATAGCGAAAACCTCCCATGCGGCCTTCAAAACTCTTCAGAATCTCGACGCTGTCGTAACTGATGGCCACGACGCCCAGGCCGGCATCAGTGTATTGATCTAAGGACGCTTCCAGCTGCACGAGCTGGGTCTTGCAGAAGGGTCACCAATCGGCGGAACGGTGAAACAAAATCATCGCGCCGTTCGGGCCCTTGATGTCGTCAAAACTGACCAGCGTTCCGTTCTGGTCGAGGCCGGCGAATTCGGGAATACGCTCGCCGATCCCCGGGCCGGTAACCATTCCTTCATCGCCGACCGGTATGTCGATAAGGGGATTTTGTGCGAGCGCTGAGAGAGCGAATCCAGACAGCGATATCGTGGTCACTACTCCAATCACACCTCGGATAATCCTAGCCACCGCGCTCCCTCCGTATCGCAACTGTTCAGTCAGTCTACCTGCGCGTGCTTGCGGCAATCAAGCGGTTAGGCGATGCGGAGCGCGCTGAATCGGTGCAAGTATTCTTGGGGTGTTGGCAACACCGGGGCGGAGAGCCTAAGCTTACCTCTCGGGAATCTTGGCACTAACCGGTTTCGGCCAGGGGGATGCATGCGAACCAGACGAATAATTCTTGCACTGAGTTGCCTGGCTGCCTCCGCAGCGATGGCGGAAGTCGTACGCATCGAAGTCGAAGACAGCGGTGATATCGCGAATGGAAAGTCCTATGGACTCGCCGGCGCGTACGAGCGAATCGCAGGGACGATTCACTACACGGTGGATCCAGGCAACCGCATTAATCGGACCATTACCGATATCGAGTACGCGCCCGTAAATGCGGCCGGCCTGGTGGAGTTCTCTGCCGATTTCTATCTGATCAAACCGAAGAAGATCGAGGCCGGTAACGGCGCGGTTTTCTTCGAAGTGGCCAACCGCGGGCGGAAAGGGCTGCTGACGCGTTTCAATCGAGCCGCCGGATCAGTCGACCCATCGTCCTCGGAGCACATCGGTGACGGCTTTCTACTTCGGCAGGGCTTCTCGTTGCTGTGGGTCGGCTGGCAGCACGATACGCCGGAGCAGGACGGGCTGCTGCGAGTCTACCCGCCGCTCGCTACCGATGACGGTAAGCCGATCGAGGGCCTGGTCAGAAGCGATGTCATCGTCACGGAAAAGACCTTCGCTCGGTCGCTCGGGGACCGGGGTCACAGCGCCTATCCGGTGGCGGATCCGGCCGATCCTCGCAACGTGCTGACCGTTCGCGACGGGCCCATGGGCGAGCGACGGGTCATCCCGCGCGATCGATGGCAGTTCGCACGTAGCGACGGCAATCGTAGCGTGCCGGATAAGACCATGATCTCGCTGGACAGGGGGTTCGAGCCGGGCCGAATCTATGAAGTGGTCTATGTCGCCGAGGACCCACCTCTGGCCGGCTTAGGCCTCGCCGCCATCCGCGACGCCATTTCAATGCTCAAGTACGGCTCGCCGGATACGCTCGCCATTCCCGACGGCGCTATCGATCGCGCTATCACCTATGGATCATCGCAGAGTGGTCGATTACTGCGCACTTATCTCTACGACGGATTTAATGAAGACGAACAAGGCAGAAAGGTGTTCGATGGTGTGATGGCTCACATCGGCGGCGCTGCGAGGGGTAGCTTCAATCAGCGCTTCGCGCAGCCGTCCCGCGCACCTGGCGGTGCGTTCGAGTATCCCAATCGAGTTTTCCCGTTTGCCGATGTCGTGCAGACGGACCCGGCGACCGGCATGCAGGACGGGCTTCTGAGTCGCGTAACCCCTGAGTCGTTGCCGAAGATCTTTTATACGAATTCCTCTACCGAATATTGGAGATCCGTCAGTGCGCTGACCCACACGAGCGTGGACGGCGAGCGGGATTTGCCGCTCATGGACAACGTTCGGGTCTATCATTTCTCCGGGACGCAGCACGGGCCGGCACGGTTCCCGACAATGGCCGCTGACGGTGGACATGCGCCGAATCCGAACGATTACACCTGGTTTTTGAGAGGCTTGCTGGTTGCGATGGATCGTTGGATTGTCGACGCGACGCTTCCACCACCGAGCCGCTACGCAACACTCGAAAAGGGCACGCTGGTGGACTTCGACGATTTGTCGTTTCCAGCAATCCCCGGCGTGCATCTGTTGGCCGAGCCGAGCATCGCCTATGCGCTCGATTACGGCCCGCAGCTCGCGGGCAAGGGGATCATCACGCGGGAACCGCCTGAGCTTGGCCTGGCCTATTCGTTTCTGGTTCCGCAGGTCGATGATAGCGGCAATGAAATCGGTGGACTGAGATCGCCGGATATCGCTGTACCGCTGGCAAGCTACACCGGCTGGCTCCCATCGAACCCGGTCTCCGGTGTGGGACTCTACGTTCCATTCGCTCGCACCCGCGCCGAGCGCGAGGTCAACGGCGATCCACGATTGTCCATCGAAGAGCGCTATCAGGGTCGCGCGCAATATCTCGGTCTGGTGGCGCATTCGGCGATGGCGCTGATCGACGACGGCTATCTTCTGGCCGGCGATCTGCCGCAGATACTCGAGCGCGCCGGCGCCCATTGGGATTATCGGATCTCCGAGGGAAGATGAGTAGCGGTTAGTCTTCGATAACGATTCGAATCGGCTGTGCCCGATTTTCTGTAACGCTAATCGTGCCAATCGCTGCCGAGTCGGGATAGCCGTGCGCGCGCAGATCCTCCAGGCAGGCGTCGGCATTCTCTCGTGGTAATCCCGCGAGCAGGCCGCCCGCGGTCTGCGGGTCGAACAGGAGCGGAAAGCGTTCGTGTTGCTGAACGGCGGCGACATTCTCTACACGACGCGCGACGCGCTCGTTCTTCGGTTGCAGGCTCGACGTAATTCCAGCGGCCACGGACTGCACGGCGCCTTCGAGCGTCGGTAGAGCGGTGAGTTCGAGCGTCGCGCCGAGAGTTGAACCACCGAGCATTTCCAGTAGATGACCGGCGATCCCGAAGCCGGTGATATCCGTGCAGGCGCTGGCCCTGTGCTCGCGTAATACGTTGCCGGCCCGCCTGTTCGACAGCAGCATGGACTCCAGTGCTGCATCGACCCACCGTCCTCGCGCTTTGGCCCGCATGTCCGCGGCCAGGATCGCGCCCGTCCCGATCGCTTTTGTCAGGATGAGAATATCGCCAGCCCGCAGCGTCGCCTTGTGCAGAACCTGCTCTGGATCGATTAGGCCGGTGACCGAGAAGCCGAGACTGACCTCCGACGCTTCGCTCGTGTGACCGCCTACAAGCGCCGTTCCCGACATCTCGAAGACCTCGAGCGCGCCGAGTAGCATTTGTCGCAGTTCGTCGATGAGTTTCTCCTGCGGCCAGACCGGGAGCGTCGCGATTGTCATTGCCGACTGCGGCTCGGCACCCATCGCATAGATGTCGCCGAGACAGTGGTTGGCCGTAATCTGGCCAAAACGAACGGGTCCAGAATCATCGGGCGAAACGCGTCTATGGACAGTACGGAAAGTTTGTCGCTCGGTACGGAAATCAATGCAGCGTCGTCGGGTTCGCTCAGGCCGACGATGACGTCATCCCGGGAAAGCGGTTGCAGGCCGCCGAGCGCTTCGGTCAGTACGTCCGCGCCGACCTTCGCGCCGCAACCGCCGCAACGCATCGTGTCGTCGGTAAGTTCCGCGTGCTCAGGTCCCAGCAAAGCAGCCGGCGCCGGTTTCTCCGGTTGTTCACCCATCTCCGGGAGTTCCTGAAAGCGGCGCATGAATCGTCTGTCGATCCAGTCCTTCCAGCGCCACACCCAGGCTCCTTCGGCCGACCACGCGTTGCGCGAGGCGATTGCGTACTGATCGCCGGTACTGATCAGGGACAGGAATTGGCGTTGCGGCCGATACCGTTGCAGCGGGCGACCCAGCAACGTCCGGCGTAAGTTTCGTACGAGCGGGCGCCCCTGACGCACGGCGAACACACCCGCCTTGGGTCGAGGGTAATTTTTCATGGTCGCGACATCTCCGGCGCCGAAGATCGTCGAATGGGACGTCGAGCGAAGTTGATCGTCGATTAGCAGAAATCCCTGTTCGTCGACAGTTAACCCGCTCTCCGCCAGCCACTTGGGCGCGCCCGCATGCGTCACCCATAGAATCTCGTCGGAACGGTATTCACGACTGGCGTTAGCGATCAGGAGACCCTTGCGAACCTCGGCAATTCGCGCACCGGTATGAATTTGAATGCCGCGAGTGCCGAGAATTCTCCGGAAGCGCCGCGCGACTGCCGGCAGGTGCGTGGTCAGTATGTCGTCATCAGCCGTGAGCAGCTCGTACCGGATGGGCTGTTCTGCCGATTTTTCTGACTCGATGAGCGCGTGCTGTATCGCGAGTATCAACTCGACGCTTCCGGCGCCTCCGCCGACGACGCTGATCGTTGTCGACCCCGTACGAGCGGCCAGTCGTTCGCGAAGGTTCTGCCAATGGGCCAGAAACTCACTGATCGGTTTGACCGGGATGACGAACTCGTCGGTGCCTTTGACGATATCGGTGGATGGTGTCGAGCCGCTGTTGATCGAGAGCAGGTCGTAGCTGATCGGCGGACGGTGCTTCAATGAAATCTTCCGTGAATCGGGATCGATTCCGACAACCGAATCGCGAAGAAAACGCGCGTTGGCGAAGCGCGTCAGCGGCGCGAGATCGATGTGTGCTTCCGCGAAAGAGTAATGCCCGGCAACCAAACCGGGCAGCATCCCGGAATACGGCGTATTCGTGTCGCGGCTGATTAGTGTCAGGCGCACACCGGGAATCGGCCGCATGCCGAAGGACTTCAATACGGAGATATGGCTATGGCCGCCGCCGATCAGGACGAGATCTTTGATGACGGGGGTAGCCGATTGCATGACTAGGTTTCGCTGCGAATGAGAGTGTAACCTTTCTCGGTCGCTAAGGACGGCGCCTCGGGTAGGCCGAGCTCTTTCTTGACGATATTTGTGCCCTGCACCAGCGCCACGATTTTATACCGCGCGTGGCGGCGACTCATGCCTTCCCGACCCATGCCACAGTCCGAACTCAGAATCAGTCGTTCGGCCGGGATGTGCTTTAAGGCCTCCCTGATCTGATCGGCGATGTCGGTCGGTCGTTCCACCTGCAGCGAGTGGTGATCGATGCAGCCGATGGCGACCTTCTTCTCAGTTATGGTCTTACCGATGGCTTCCATATCGCGCATGCCGGAGCTACAGGATTCGAATGTCAACACGTCGGCGTCGACCTGGTTCAAATACTCAAGCGACGGCTCATAACTCTGGACATCTTCGAACATTCGTTGTTGCGACGGGTTCCCCCAACAGGTGTGACACCAGACCTCGGTCTTGTCGCGCAGACCTTTAGTCGTGTTGTTGAACACGTCGACCATGTCTTGCATATCCAGTCGGCCGAACACTTTGCCTCGTGCCGGAATCATATGGATCTGTGGTTCCTCGAGTTGGATCACCCGGCAACCTGCGTCGGCGAGTTCGTGCAGCTCTTCGTTGATGGCGTTGCTCAGAGCCATGATTCTCTCGACAGGGTCGGAGTAATACTGGTCGTCTACTGCCGCGGCGAGTAATTCCGGCGTAATCGTGCCGAACTTCACGGGCTTATCGGTCATCCGCTGTGCGGTCTTCCACATCGCCGTGTACTGCAGGTCGCCCCTGCCGATCGGGCCGGTGATCTTCGGCATCACTCGAGCCTCGAGATAATCATGCAGGATGTGTCCCATCGGGAAACCCACGCCGCCGGTCTTCATGATCGCCGGGGCCGGGTTCTCCCGATCGAAACCGTCCATATGAAAGAGTGGATAGCTGGTCCAACTCTGGCCGCCGACTTCCTCGTCGTAATGCGCATCGCCGTCGGTGCAGATATCCAGGCCGGCGACCTCTTGATCGCGAAGATGAACGGCCACCGCGTCGGTGTACTGTTCGCGAAAACGCGAATTCATCATTGCGCGCAGGAAGGTGTTGCTTCCTATATTTTCCGTGTGCCAACTCGGCCTTGGCAGGGAACCGATGATCGTCGTTGGCATTGTGAGGTTGGCCGTTGCGTTATACATCTTCGTAGTTTTCCTTAAAGTGGTTCACTGGCTCTAGAAACAGGCTCCTGAGGTGGGAGTGGCGGGACCGTTGTCTCGCCAAACTGCAACTCAGCTAAACGCGTATACAACGGGTCCCGCCGGACCAACTCAGCGTGCGTGCCGATGTCGATAATCCGGCCTCGATCCATGACCGCGATCCGGTCTGCTTTCTGCACGGTGGCAAGTCGATGCGCGATGATCAATGTCGTGCGGTCCTGCATCAGATGTTCAAGCGCTTCCTGTACCAGTCGCTCGCTCTCCGCATCAAGCGAGCTCGTTGCCTCATCTAACAGTAGTATCGGCGGATTTCTTAAAATGGCTCGTGCGATCGCAATACGTTGACGTTGGCCGCCGGACAGTCGGATGCCGCGTTCGCCGAGAAAGCTGTCATAGCCTTCGGGAAGTTGGCGGATAAAGCTGTCCGCCTCCGCGGCTTGCGCCGCGGCTTCGATCTCCTCAGTCGACGCGTGGGGGCGACCATAGCGGATGTTTTCCCCGGCGGACGTGGCGAACAATACGGTATCCTGAGGCACCAACCCGATTCGGGCGCGCAGCGATTCAGGGTGGACGCGCGCGATATCGACACCGTCGATCAAAATTCGGCCGGCAGTTGGATCGTAGAACCGCAGCAGGAGCTGAAACATCGTCGTCTTGCCCGCGCCGGAGGGGCCGACGATCGCGACCGTCTCACCGGACTGAACCTCGAGGCGTAGCGAATTGATTGCGCGCGTGTCGGTTCTCGAGGGATAGCTGAATGATACGTCTTCGAAGACGATATGGCCTCTTGGCGGTACCGGGAAGGGAAGCGGATTCTCAGGCGGAACGATATTCGGTTCCGCGGTCATGAGTTCCATCAGCCGTTCGGTAGCGCCCGCAGCCCGCTGTACTTCACCCCACATCTCGCTGAGCGACGCGGCGGACCCGGCGACAAAAATGGTATAGATGACGAACTGGCTCAGTTCCCCGGCTGTCATCTCGTCGGCGAGCACGGCCTGTGCCCCGATCCACAGGACGAGCGTGATGGCACCGAAGATTGTGAGAATAGCCAACGCGGTCAAGAGTGCGCGAGTCCTGATTCGTCGGATCGCGGTAACAAAGGTATCGTCCACGGCCTCGGCAAAGCGTTCGATCTGCAGCGTCTCTAACGTGAGGGCCTGCACTGTCTGAATTGCGTTTAGCGTTTCGCCCGCGAGACCGCTTGTATCCGCAACGCGGTCTTGTGTTGCACGCGACAGGCTACGGACCCGGCGACCGATCAGAATAATCGGAACGATGACGAGCGGAACGAGGACGAGAATGAGTCCTGTCAACGTCGGGCTCGTAACGGCGAGCATGATCAGCCCGCCGGTCAGCGTCAGCGCCGCTCGCAGCGTGATGGAGATTCCGACGCCTGCAATCGATTGAATCAGCGTGGTATCCGCCGTTAGCCTGGACAGCACTTCACCCGTCTGCGTGATCTCGAAAAACGCCGGATCCATACGAATCACATGTCGATACACAGCTTCGCGGATATCGGCAACCACGCGTTCGCCCAGCCACATGACGAGATACATACGCAGCGCTACGAACAGGCCGAAGGCGAGCGCTACACCGAACATCCAGAGAAAATATCTGTCGATCCTGGCTTGATCGGCCGCCATGCCTGCATCGATCAGGTAGCGTACGGCCACCGGAAACGCGAGCATTGCGACGGCCGCAGTCGTCAGTGCAAGCAACGCGAGTATGAGACGGCCGAGATAGGGCCGGATAAACGGTACCAGGGCGAGCAGGGGTTGTGCCGACCGGGATTTCGGGCGATCGATTGCAGACAGGTCGGCCATGGCCGATCATGATGGCATGTTCCCAACGGCTTGGCACGCCTGGTGTAGGTCGTAATCCGCTGGCGCCGCTCCGCCGGAAAGTGCTAACTTGGCCCTCAACAACACGGCTCACGCTCGGAGAAGAACAATGAGAATGATGCGCCCGTCGAATGGCTGGAAATGAGGTTATGGAATTAGGTGGTCAGGTTATGAAAACTGACGGAATGTGGTGTGTTGTTATGTCTTCTCTAATCCTCACCGCATGTGGGGGCGGTGGAGGCGGTGGAGGCGAAAGTGTGTCTACCACGACAGCAGCCGACACAACACCCAGTACATTTACTTTTACCGACCAAACGGATGTTGCCAAAAGCACTGAAATAACTTCTGCGGCTATCACCGTAGCCGGAATTAACGCTGCTGCTGCTATATCCATTACTGGAGGTACTT
>CAUZMW010000099.1:0-8492 GCA_963581225.1 Gammaproteobacteria bacterium | reverse complement strand
TATTCGGACGGACGCTCCTCATCCGTCGGCTGAGTTCTTCGCGATTCGGCGACTCGACAACGACGTTCGTCAGGAAGTCTACGGCAATGGCCCTTATCCGAACCGCACCATCGTCGGTCAGACGGAACTCAACGGCACGGACGCCAGCGGAGCCGCGGACGTCTTCGAGATAAAAGGGACTTTCTACACCGCCTGCAATTGATGAAAGTCGAGACTTGCGTGTTTCCGACGCGCGACTACACAGCGGCTTCGATTGCTTTACCCAACTCCACCGTGTTGGCGGTTCCGCCCATATCCCGGGTCAGGTTGTCGCCGTCCTTGAGCACATTTTCCACGGCGGTCATGATGGTGTCGTGCGCGTCCTGATGTCCGAGGTGTTGCAGCATCATTGCGCCGGCCCAAATCGTGCCTATCGGGTTCGCAATGCCCTGTCCCGAGATATCCGGAGCGGAACCGTGCACGGGTTCGAACATCGACGGGTGCTTTTTCTCGGGGTTCATGTTTGCCGAAGGTGCGATCGCGATCGTACCCGTACAGGCCGGACCGAGATCGGAGAGGATGTCGCCGAAGAGATTGCTACCCACGACGACATCGAAGTGCTCAGGCATGCGCACGAAGTTCGCAGTCAAAATATCGATGTGAAATTGATCCGTTGCGATATCCGGATACTGCTTGGCCATTTCGGCGACTCGGCTATCCCAGTAGGGCATCGAATGAATGATGCCGTTTGATTTGGTCGCGGAGGTCAGATGCTTTTCATCCCGGGTCTGCGCGAGATCGAACGCATACTTCAAGACCCGGTCGACACCATAGCGCGTGAACACACTCTGCTGGACGGCTATTTCGCGCTCGGTACCCGCGTACTGGATACCGCCGATCGCCGAGTATTCGCCTTCCACGTTTTCTCGTACGACATAGAAATCGATATCGCCTGCTTTTTTGCCGGCGAGGGGGCAGGGCACCCCTTCGAACAGGCGGACCGGGCGCAAGTTAATGTATTGATCGAATTCTCGCCGGATCGGGATTAACAGGCCCCAGAGCGAGACGTGATCCGCGACGGTTGGGAAGCCGACGGCACCCAGATAGATCGCGTCAAAGGAGCGCAGCTGGTCGATACCGTCTTCGGGCATCATTCGCCCAGTCTCCAGATATCTCTCGCACGACCAGTCGAAGTCTTGCCACTCGAAGTCGATCCCGTGTGTTTTTCCTGCCGCTTCCAGGACCCGTACGCCTTCGGGCATTACCTCGGTACCGATACCGTCTCCGGGTATCAGCGCAATTTTTAGTGTTGTGCTCACGCAGGTTTCTTCTTAGCGGGCTCTCGTTCTTCCATGTAGGCTGCGAGTTCGCCTTGCCGTGTATGTAGTGTGTGTAGCCAACGCTGTCCACCGGACGTGAATCCCGCCCAATAGCCGAGTTCCACTATTTCCGGTTCCGTGAATTCAGCGTGCAGGTCGGCCCAAAGGGCGTCGTCTGCCAGATCCGGGTTCCAGAGCACGGCATCCGTATAACGTAGTGCGATCTTCTCGCGCTGCGTGAACCGGTCGGATTGCAGGTAATTTTCCAGCTCGTTCAGTCTGTTGGTCGGGTCTTGCTTCGCCTCACGGGCGATGCCCTGGTTGCTTCAGTATTCGCAGTTGAGACTGCGAGCGATGTGGTAGCGTGTAAGCTCCTTCAACTCCGTCTCAATGACACCTGCGTCGGTTTTCTTGTTAAACAGTAACTTTCGCGTCACGGTGAATGCGCGCATCACGTCCGGCTGGTGCGCTCGGATCGACTGATTCTCCGGTCCGGGGCGACCTCTCTCGATCGACTCCTCGAGCCAGCCGCGAACCTCGGGATCGTCGATTTCGTCCGGCGACAGATAACTAATTCGTGCCATTTCAGTCTGTTCCTCGAAGTGTTCTAGCCGTAGTTAATTCCGCAACCGATGGAAGTGATAAACCGGGCGGATCAGAGGATCTTCTCTACCTGGTGTGACGCGGCAGACTTGACGACGGTCTCGGTTACGGCGACCCCGTGAATCATTTCTTCCAGGGGAATAAAGTACGGGGTGCCATTGGTCACCGTCTGTCCGAACGCATCGAGAACCGCCCGGACGATATCGACCTCATCTGCCTCCCAGACTTCCGCCGCGCCTTTGATCGGCTTGTAGATGCAGGCGCCGAAACACTTCTTGCGGCGTTCTTCGGACGGCGCGCCGGCGATGTGAGTCATGCCTTCGAGCCGGACGAAGCCTTTGGAGCCGAATACCTGGAAGCTGAAACCGCCGCCTGTAGCCGTCATCGTGCCGAGGTAGCCCGACATGCCTTCCTTCATTCGGAACAGGATGGACGTGGTGTCGTCGGCGTCGATTTCGACAACGCGCCGAAAGCTCTGCGCGTAGACTTCGTCGATCTCACCGCACAAATCGATCATGCCGTCGATGGCGTGTATTCCCATCGGCGTCAGACCACCACACGGTGCCTCGTTGCGATCGGCACGCCACGCGTCGCCCTTCAGAAATAAAGCGTTAGGGAAAGTCATATTCGCTTCGACGTGGAGGATCGTGCCGAGATCGCCGGAATCGATTCGTTCGCGTAGCTTGGTCATCTCAGGATGCAAGCGCCGGTTATAGTCGAGACCGAGCGTGACGCCGGCTTTCTGCGTAGCGGCGACGGCGCGTTCGGCGTCAGCCTTATGCAGCGCAAATGGCTTCTCGCAGAAGACGTGCTTGCCGGCCTCTGCAGCCGCGACGACCTGGTCGGTATGCAGCGAATGCGGTGTGGCGAGCACGACGGCTTCGACCTTTGGATCGGCAAGGGCTGCATCGAAGTCGGTATGCAGTTCCATACCGTGGAGTTCTGTGAATGCCTTCGTATCGTCGGATGCGAATGGGTCGATTCCGGCGACGAAGCGCAGGTCATCACTGACGCCGGACACCGATTCCACCAGAGTTTTACCCCACCAACCAAGGCCGGCGATAGCCGCGTTAACCATGTATCTCTCCATATATACAGGCGTTGAGAGGAATTCGCATCGCTCAGCTAAAGTTGATTTTTTTAACGAGCGTCGCGAGATATTCGTTAATGGCGAATTTTTTCACACTCTGCCGATCATCGCAATCCATACCGCTCCCCGCAGGCGAGTTGCGCGTCTTCGGGTCGGCTCAGGTAGCATGCGCTCTGAAGGAATGAGCGTATGAGTCTTTATACCTGGTCTTGGCTGTTTTTGCTCGCTTATGTGGTGGCGATGACCGGCTTCGGCGTTGTGGGCAGCCGGCGCGTCGCGGGCGCGGACGATTTCGCGACGGCGCGTGGCGCGTACGGACCATTTCTACTGGCGTTGGCATTTGCCTCTACGGCTGCGAGCGGCGCCACCTTCTTAGGCTTGCCTGGTCTGACCTATAGCTTCGGCCTATCGACGCTGTGGATCGCATTTCTCTACCCGCTGGGAATCTACTTAGGCGTTCTTATCTCGCAACGTACGATCGCGCGCTATGGCAATCTGTCTGGCGCGCGGTCCATTCCAGAGTATCTCGGCGACCGCTACCAGTCGGAGGGCCTGCGAATCTCGGCCGCAGTTTTCTCATTAATTCTCCTATTCTATTTGGCTGGGCAACTCGTGGCCGGGCTCGTGATGTTCGAAATGATGCTCGGGCTATCCAAGGGCTGGGCACTCGCCATTACGACCGCGGTACTCCTCGGCTACGTGACACTCGGCGGTGCCCATGCCGATATTCTGACGGACGGCGCCCAGGGACTCCTGATGGTGGCGTTGGCGCTGGCGATCTTGGTCATGTTTCTGCTCGGTATAGGCAGCGGCGGGTTGGGTAATCTGCTCGAGAATCTCAGAAACCAGGATCCGCAGCTTGTGCAGAATTTTCATCCCGCGACCGCCATTACTGCGTCCGTATGGGCATACCTGAGCCTCGTCATCGCGCACATCCCGTTAGGGCTGTTACCACATATCGGGAACAAACTCTGGGCGCTAAAAGATGAGCGTAGCCGAAGCCGATTCCTGATCATGGCCTTTACTTTTGGTTTGATACTCCCGGCAATTACGTTGGGCGGGGCGCTGGCTCGCGGTGTGTTAGGCGATAGCCTGATTAGCGGGGGTGGAGGTGCAAACACCGCGTTGCCGGCGTTGTTCATCGAGATTTTTCCAACCTGGATTGCCGCGTTACTCGGCGTCGGTATTCTGTCAGCGGTTATGTCGACAGCCGATGGCCTGGTTATTTCGACATCGCAGGTATTCGCTAACGACATCTATCGACGAAGTATCGCGCCACGCCTGCATCCTGATCAGGAGCAGGCCGCTCTCGACCGCAACGTTCTAGTAATTAGCCGAGTTGTCACGGCTTTGACGCTCGTGGGCTCGGCTACTCTTGCGTGGTTTGTTGTCGACATGAATGTCGTGTTGCTGGTCTGGGCCGGAGTGGGAGGATTCATCGCTGCGCTGATGGGGCCGTTGGTTATGGGATCGGTCTGGCGCGGCGTGACGCGCGCGGGCGCGCTCGCCGGTTTCTGGACTGGAGCCATTCTGTTTATTCTGATTCACGCGGAGATTATCTCGGGGGAGTGGCTCAGCGGCACCAGTCTGGAATCGTTCGGTACCTGGTTCGCTTTTAATGCGCAGAGTCCGTATTCGGCTGCAACCATCGCGGGACTGACCGCGGTTGCGGTAACGGTGCTCGTGTCGCGCTGCTCGCTGTCGCTTCCGGAAAGCCACTTGGACGCCGTGCTGGGACCGTGTTCGGGCTTCTGCAGATGACTTCGTAACTCGGGCTTTAGCGCTCCTCACAGTACCCAAAGCCGGCCAAAGGACCCACCAACGACCTGACGCGAGCAAGCCGCTCGTTGCCTCTATCGTCCGTTTCTCGTTTGTACAACAGTCTCGATCGAGGGCCGCTATCAGACCGAGGATATGACAAACGTCAACCAGGTCACAGGTGAGTCTTTCACGAACACGACGACCTTATTCGTTCCGCGTTTGGCGCTTAATCATCTCTTCGACAATGGCTTGTCGGCGTATGCTCAGGTCTCTACGGGCATTAACCCCGCCGGCGTTATTCCGGCAGCGCGCAGCCCGAGAGTCATGGCGGCGCATAAGTCTGTCTTCGATGCGGGTCTCGTTGAGTGGCAACTCGAGAGTATTCTCTTCTATGAGCAGGAAGAGATTACAAACTACGAGGTCGGTATTAAAGGCAATGTGCTCGACAATCGCGTTCAGCTGGCCGCTGCCGCCTATGTTATGGATTGGGAGCATTACAACCAGGCTTATACGGTTACTTTCAGGCCCGATGATTTAGCCGCGGAGCAAGGTAAAACGAGCCTGGTTATGTTCCTGGTCTGAACAATGGCGACTACAGAATCCGAGCGCAGCTCGGTCTTGGTTCGGCCAATGTGCGGGGTATCGAAGGAGAGGCCACCTGGTTTATCAACGACAGATGGGATCTTCGTGGCACGTTTACCTTGTAGACGACCGAGTACGAGACATTTTGTGACCCGAATGGGGTGCAGAACATCGGTCTAAGTCCGACGAATACAGTTGGTGATGGTTCCGGTGTGCTTTTCAACTGCGTTAGTGTGATTGGTAACGAGTTCTCGCGTCAGCCGGATCTTGCCTATACGTTGGCTGGAACCTACCGTGCACCGCTGGCGAATACCGACTGGAATATGGTTGCCCGGCTTGACTATCGTAACAGCGGCGAGCAGTGGATAGATGACACCAATATTATGGCGTTGCCGGTGACCGAGACGTTGAATGCGAGTATCAACTTCCGCAACGACAACTGGGACTTCCGGCTGTATGCACGTAACCTGACCGACAACAATACGCCGCGTATCGCCCAACATGGAACCGACTATAACCAGGGTGGAATGGGTGCCAAGAATTTTCACTTGCTGCCACGCGATCCAAAAGAGCTTGGCGCAAGTCTTAGTTACCGGTTCTAGTCCTATCGTTTAGTTGTTAAGCTATACGAAGCCCCCGCCGAGGAAGTTGGTGGGGGCTTTGTTTTGTCTAAAGGCTGTGATCGCGGTGAGCAAAGGATTATCATGCCTTTGACCGAGGCACTGACATGTCGATGAAATTAATTATTTATATTTATTTTCTATTTAATTACTAAACAACCAACATCGTCGATGTTAGAAGTTAGTCCTCATGGATGACACTGTACTGACCAAAGGCACATCTACCATGCTTGATTCCGAGACGCGTCTCACGCTTTATCGCAAGATGGTCGAGTGCCGTGTGCTCGAACAGCGGGCCTACGATTTGTTCATGCAGAACCTTATCAAAGGCACGAGCCACTTGGCCTTGGGTCAGGAGGCGATTGCAGCCGGTTTTGGTGTTGCGATGCGAGAGGACGACTATACGTTCTGCACCTATCGCGGCCACAACCACACCTACGTGCGTGGCGTGACAATGACCTCGATCCTCGGCGAACTCATGGGCCGGGAGTGCGGCTTGCTAAGGGGTAAAGGCGGCTCCATGCACCTGATGAGCATGGAGCACGGTGCGCTAGGCTCTTACGCGGTCGTCGGCGCCCACCTGCCGATCGCTGCGGGCGCCGCGTGGTCGGCTCAGTACCGCGGTACGGAGCAGGCCTCGGTTTGTTTCTTTGGCGACGGCACGACGAATATCGGCGCGTTTCACGAGGCGTTGAATTTCGCCGTAATCTGGAAGCTTCCGGTCGTCTTTGTCTGCGAGAACAACCGTTACATGGAGTACACGGCGATCAGCGACGTGACCGCCGTCGAAAACCCAGCGGCGGATCGCGCCGCGGCCTATGGCCTGGAGCCCGTTCTGATCGACGGCAACGATGTCGATGTCGTCTATGAGACCGCATTGAGAGCGCTGGCTCAGGCGCGACGTGGCGGCGGGCCGAGCCTGATCGAGGCGCTGACCTATCGGCACGGCGGCCATTCCCGGGCCGATCCGGGAAAATATCGACCCGAGGAGGAAGTCGCCGAGTGGATGAAGAAAGACCCATTACCGACGTACCGCGAACGGCTGCTGAAACTTGGCCTGGAAGAGGCCGACCTGGAGGCGATCGAGGCCGAGACCGAGGCGATGGTCGATGAGGCGACCGAGACGGCGCGCAACAGTAGTCCCCCACCAGAAGAAATCGCCCGACAGGACGTTTGGGCAGACGGGAGCGCGTCATGGCGGAACTAACCTATAGAGACGCGGTTAACGCCGGTATCGCCCAGGAGATGCGGCGGGATTCGAGCGTCGTTTTCCTCGGCGAGGACATCGCGGCCGCGGGGGGCGTCTTTAAGACGACCGCAGGGCTGCTGGACGAGTTCGGGCCAAGCCGTGTTCGCGATACGCCGATCTCGGAGCAGGCCATTATCGGCGCAGCGATGGGTGCGGCGATGACCGGCCTGAGACCGATCGCGGAGATCATGTTCTCCGACTTCTTCGCCGTTTGTTGGGATCTTGTGGCGAATCAGATCGCGAAGACTCGTTATATGACCGACGGCCAGTGCAGCTTCCCGTTGGTGATTAGAAGCGCGAATGGCGGCGGCAGCCGATTCGGCGCGCAGCACTCGCAGAGTGTCGAGAACTGGGCCATGGCCATTCCCGGTCTGAAAGTGGTCGCGCCGGCGAACCCCGCAGACGTCAAAGGACTGTTGGCTGCTTCCATTCGCGATCCCGACCCGGTCTTGTTCTTCGAGCAAAAGTCGCTGTATGCGATAAAAGGTGACGTGCCCGAGGAGGAACACGTCGTACCGCTGGGCGATGCGCGGATCGTAAGATCGGGCACCGATGTGACGATCGTCGCTCTCGCTGCAATGGTCCCGCGTGCAGAGAAAGCCGCAGACACGCTGCAACAGGAACACGGCATCTCCGCGACCGTCGTGGATGTTCGTTCGTTGGTTCCACTCGATACGAAAACGATCCTCGAAGAGGTTGCCAAGACCGGCCGGCTGGTCACGGTTGAGGAGAATCCACGGCTTTGTGGCTGGGGCGCGGAAGTAGCGTCGATCGTCGCCGAAGAGTTGTTTTGGGATCTGGACGGACCCGTGGTGCGTGTGACAACGCCTCACATTCCTCTACCGTCCGCCGATGCGCTCGAAGACGCCATGCTGCCGAGCCCGGCGCGGATCGTGGCCGCCGTTCAGCAACTGGTCGACTGACGCTAACGGTCATGAATATTCTCATGCCTCAGTTGGGCGAAACCGTTGCCGAAGGCACGATCGCGGCCTGGCACAAGAAGGTCGGCGAGACGGTCGCGAAGGACGAGATTCTCCTCGATGTCGAAACCGACAAAGCGGCGATTGAAGTTCCGGCGCCTGAAGCAGGCGTCCTTACGGCGATCTACGTTGAAGAAGGGCAGACGGTGGATGTCGGTGTGGTGCTCGCCGTCATCAACGGCGCGGATGACAGTGATGCAGACCAAGAGCCCACGACAACGACGAAACCGGACTTGGCGGCGGCCCGCAACGCTGCTTCCACGCCTGCGGCGACTCCTGCCGACCCCGTTCAGCAACCGCCGCTACCGC
>CAUZMW010000098.1:0-8502 GCA_963581225.1 Gammaproteobacteria bacterium | reverse complement strand
TGCGGTGCGACGTGCGGATGGCGTCGCGGAGCACTTCCAGATTCAACAGAATCGGCCGCTGCTCGAAAGTATCGCCGACCTGACGGGCGGACAGTACTTTTCGCTGGACGATCTGGCAGCCTTGCCCGAAGCCATTCAATTTTCCGATGCGGGTATCCTCGAGACACAGATCCTGGATCTCTGGAATATGCCGATCGTCTTTCTCTTGCTGATACTGCTAAAAGCCGGCGAATGGCTGTTGCGGCTGTTCTGGGGGCGATTATGAGAATGCTCCTCAGGTCGGCAGCGATCGCCACGCTCTGTTTCGCGCCCTTCGCCCACGCCGAATTGCACTATTTGATTGTCGGCGGACTCGGTGGGCAGTCGAGCTACGAGGAACGCTTCGTAGCCCAGACGGAATCTCTAGCGAGCGCGGCGCGACGTACACTCGGCGACGGAGCGCGCGTGTCGGTGTTATCCGGCGACGCAGCGAGCCGGGAGGCTCTCACGTCCGAGCTTGTCCGGCTGGCCGAGGTGACGACCGCCAGCGATAGCGTAGCCATCTTCCTGCTGGGTCACGGCAGCTACGACGGAGAAACATACAAGTTCAACTTGCCCGGCCCGGATATCGATGGCGATGCGTTCGCGGCACTGCTGGGCGCCATACCCGCCGGCAAGCAACTCGTTGTGAATGCGACGAGCGCGAGTGGCGCGGTGTTGGAGAGTTGGGCCGGAGAAGGGCGCACCCTGATTACCGCGACGAGAACCGGTGGGGAGCGCAACGCAACTCGCTTCAGCGAGCACTGGGCTGCCGCGCTTTCAAGCGGCGAAGCGGACGCCAATAAGAACGGAGCGATTACCGCCCAAGAGGCGTTCGAGTTCGCGGCACGGAAAGTCAGCGATAGCTACGAGAATGCAGGAACGCTCGCGACCGAGCATCCGCAGCTCGTCGGCGACGCGCCCGGCGCGTTCAATGTCGCGTTGCTTGAAGCTCGAATCGCGACGACAGTCGAGCTGGAGGATTTGATCGGCGAGCTGGGCGTACTCGAGGAAGACATCGATCGCCTCCGGGCGCGTCGAGATGAGATGACGATCGACATCTACCTGGGTGAGTTACAGGACCTGCTGCTCGCACTCGCCCTGGTTCAGAGAGAGATCGACGAGATACGCACTGCAGAATAATCGATGAAAGCCTCGCTCAAAGTTGCTGTTGCCTTGTTAGTGGGCACTTCGAGTGCCCATGGTCTGGAGTTCGACTATTCGAAGGAGCGTGACGCTGAGCTTAGCGCCTGTGACTCCTATCTATACAGCGGCGAACGTACCGAAGCGGAGTTTTGTTATGGCGCGCTCCTGACGAAAAATCAGGATGCCAGAATCCGGGCCGAAGCTTCGTGGAGCCTTGGTGATCTGCGCACCGCTAACTCTTACTTCCAGACCGCGCTCGAGATCTACCCGGACGACGCGCACGTGCGGTCTCGTTGGGGCCGGTTGTATCTCGCGACCCATCAGGACAGCGAAGCGGTCAAGTTGTTTCAGGAAGCGCTTGAGTTGGATCCCGACCAGCTGGACGCCAAACTCGGGCTCGCCAGCGTGTCTACGGGGCGATTCGAAGAACAGGCCCGAGAGTTGGTCGACGAGGTCCTGGCTGCGGACCCGGCACGGCTGGACGCGCACCTGCTGCTGGCACAACTCAATCTCGAAGAGGGTTCTCTTGACCTTGCCGACGACGTGCTCGCGGATGCGCTCGAGATCGCCGCCGCGGAAGGGCTGACGCCTCTGGAAATCTACGCGCTGAACGCCTCCAGCGATCTGCTACGCGGCGTTACCGATAGTCCCTGGACGGAACGCGCCTTGGCCCATAACCCAAGCTACGGAGACATCTATTTGACGCCGGCACATTTCTACATCATCACCCGACGTTATCGGCAGGCCATCGAGTTACTGCAGCAGGCCGTCAGCGTGCAACCGAATCTTTGGGCCGCGCATGCCGAGTTGGGCGTCAACCTGTTGCGTGAAAATCGTATCGACGAGGCGCAGCGGCATTTAGCGATTGCTTTCCGGGGCGACCCATTCAGCGCCAAGATCGTCAACACGCTGCGCTTAATCGACAGCTTCGACAACTTCCGCGTTACCGATCACGTGCCTGCCGGGGACGATTCGAACGACCCGGGTCTGATTTTGCGCTTGCACAATGACGAAGCCGACGTACTCGAACCCTATGTCGTCGATCTGGTCTCGCGGAGCATTGAGACGTTCTCGGAGCGCTATCAGTTCGAGCTTAAGGAACCGGCAATCGTAGAACTGTACCCGGAGCACGACGACTTCGCCGTACGAACGTCGGGGCTGCCCGGGATCGGGCTTCTAGGTGTGACGTTCGGCTATCTAGTCGCGATGGACAGCCCTTCGGGTCGTGCCGACGGTGAGTACCATTGGGGTACGACGCTCTGGCACGAGATGGCTCACGTATTTACTTTGGAGGCAACGGACCACCTTGTGCCGCGTTGGTTCAGCGAGGGCGTGTCCGTGTTCGAAGAGTGGAGCACCGGACCGCTCCCCGGACGGCATATTCCGCTGCATGTCATGCAGGCGATTGCCGAGGATAAATTTCTCCCGGTAGTTGATCTGGACAGCGGTTTCATACGTCCGGCCTACGAAGGGCAGATCATGGTTTCCTACATGCAGGCGGGATTGATCTGCCAGTTCATCGCAGAACGTTGGGGGCAGGAAGGACTCGTCTCGATGCTGAATCTCTATCGGGATGGTCTAACGACGGACGAAGTGATTCAGCCGGCACTCGGCGTGTCGGCAGAGGAATTCGATCGAGGTTTCGAGGATTTTATTGGGCGGGAGCTCGCGCCGACCCTCGAGCGACTAGCGGCTTGGCGCGAGCAGAGTGAGGCTGCTCTGGAAGCGCTGGCCGAAGAGCGTTGGGCGGACGTCGTTGTGGAGGCGACCGCCGCCATCGGGAGTTACCCGGAAGACGTCAGCGGTAATTCCGCGTACCAGATGGTCGCCCGCGCGCAGGATGAACTCGAGCATCGTGCTGAAGCCACCCAGATGCTGGAGCAGTACTGGCGGCGTGGCGGGCATGAACCCACCGCGCTGAAGCGGCTTGCGCTTTGGCTTGCGGAAGCAGAACGGAGGGGAGAGGCCATAGACGTACTGGGCGACGTGCTCTATGTGTCGCCGTTGGATGACGAGCTGCACATCCAACTCGGCGGCTGGTTGTTAGAGGAGCAGATGCCGTCCGCGGCGCTTCGTGAGTACGAGGCGTCCCTGGCCATGAATCCGCACGACCAGGCAGCGGCGCATTATCGACTGGCGACTGCCTACCGGCAGTTGGACGACGACGACAGGACGTTGGAGCATGTATTGTATGCTCTGGAGATCGCCCCGCATTATCGGGAAGCACAACACCTCTTACTGGAGATTGCACGTTGAGTTCTGAATCACCTAGCCAACTCGAGACGGAAGAAGCCCGTGCTCTGATCAAGACGTTCCGGGCATCCCTGGACGGTATTCGCGCGGAAGTCCAGAAGGTCATTATCGGACAGGACGAGGTCGTGGAGCATCTGCTCATGACGCTACTGGTCGGCGGTCACTGTCTGATAACCGGACTGCCCGGGACGGCAAAGACCTTATTGGTACAGACCCTGGCTTCCGCTTTGGGACTGACGTTCAAGCGTATCCAGTTCACGCCGGATCTGATGCCGACCGATGTTACGGGTACGGACATTATCGAAGAAGACATTACGACCGGCCACCGTACCTGGACCTTCGTCCCGGGACCGCTGTTCACGAATGTTATGCTCGCCGATGAGATCAACCGGACGCCGCCCAAGACCCAGTCCGCTCTGCTCGAAGCCATGCAGGAACTGTCGGTGACGGTACGTGGCAACCACCACAGCATCACGCCGCCCTTTTTCGTCCTCGCGACGCAGAATCCGATCGAGCTGGAGGGCACCTACCCGTTACCGGAGGCGCAGTTGGATCGGTTCTTGTTCAACGTCATCCTGGATTATCTGAACGAGGACGAAGAGCTCGAGGTCGTACAGCGCTACACGACGCGGATCGGTATACCGGAGGTCAGCTCGTGTACGACGCCGGAGGAGATACTGAAGTTCCAATGGCTCGTGCGACAGGTCCCCGTCTCTGAGACCGTCAGTCGGTTCGCGGTGGATCTCGTGCGCGCGACGCGACCCACTGATCCGCGCGCGCCCGATGTCGTTCGCCGCTACGTTCAATACGGCGCCAGTGTCAGAGCCACGATGTTCCTGACGCTGGCCGCGAAGGCCCGTGCACTGATGAGCGGCAGATACCATGTTACCCAGGACGACATCACTTCACTCGTCTTGCCCGTGATGAGGCATCGGGTGCTCACGAACTATTTCGCCGAGTCCGATAGCGTCGATGTGGATGACATCCTGAAGCAGCTGGTAGAAGCGCTGAGCGTCCCTGGCCAGCAGGCTCAGGCCGGTTAAGGCCGCATCGCGCAGTCGATGAGTGCGAGAACCGCTGGAACGCCACGAGATCTCCTCGACCCGGAGGTACTCGCGAGTCTTTCCAACCTGGAACTCGTGGCGCGAGCGGCTGTGAATGGTTTTCTGAGCGGCCTGCATCGTTCTCCGTTCTTCGGTTTCAGCCAGGAGTTCGCGGAGTACCGCGCCTACGTTGAAGGCGACGACCCTCGGTTCGTCGATTGGAATGTCTACGCCCGCACCGAACGCACTTATATCAAACGGTTCCTCGGCCAGACGAACACGCACCTCGTAATACTTCTGGATGCGAGTGCGTCGATGGGTTACGGCTCCGGCGCCGTGACCAAGCTTCAGTATGCGAAGTTTCTCGCCGCGACGCTGGCTTACCTGGCTTCGCACCAGCACGATGCGATAGGGCTCGTCGTTTTCGATGAGGAAGTGCGAGAGCATCGTCCACCTGCTTCGCGGCCGGGCCAACTCAACGCGATACTTCATGCGATTGACCGCGCATCACCTGGAACCGGCACCGATTTAGGCGTGCCGTTCGAGCGTTTTCGGCAATACCGCTCGGGGCGCGGGCTCGTCGCGGTCATCTCGGATTTCTACTGCGACCCGACGGCGATGATCAAGAGCGTCCAGCCGCTGGCGTATCAGGGGCAGGACGTTATCCTGTTCCAGCTATTGGATCCGCAGGAACTCGAGCCGGTACTCAAGGAATCGGCGCTGCTCGAGGACATGGAGACCGGTGAGGCGATGGAGGTCTCACCGATATTCATGCGCTCACGCTACCGCGAACGCATCCAGGCGCATATCTCCGCGCTGAGCGATGCGGCCGCGGGGTCGGCTGCCGATCACGAGCTCGTGAATATCGCCGATCCACTGGATACCGCCTTGCGCAACTACCTGCTGTTTCGGCAGCGGCGGGGTTGATCGTGGAGCCGCGACAATGACACTACTCGCCCCCGCATTTCTCGTCGGCCTGCTCGCGATTGGTGTGCCGCTGTGGCTGCACCGCCTATCGTCGGAGAATCCCAACCGCCAGCCGTTCAGCTCGGTCATGTTTCTCGAGCCGGGAGAACCACGACGAGTGCTCGCGAAGAATCTGCAATATCTGCTCTTGCTGGCATTGCGGATCGGAATTCTGGCGCTGCTGGCGCTCGCATTCGCTCGGCCAGCTCTGAAGGGCGCCGCTCAGACGCTCCTCGGCGAAAGCGCGAGTCTGCACGTCATCGTCATGGATGTGTCCGCGTCGATGGACTACGGTCAGCGCTGGGCGCGCGCCCAGGATGTCGCCGGCGACCTGATCGACGACATGGAGTCGACCGACCTCGGTCAACTCGTTGCCGCGGGACGGCTGACACGGGTCCTGACGGAACCGTCTCTGGATCGGGCGAACCTGCGGCAGGGGCTCAACGCACTGGAGCCGGAGTTATTTCGCATCGACTACGGTCAGGTCATCAGCGCTATGGACGGAGTGCTGCGCGGCGTCGAGATGCCCGTGGTACTGCATCTCGTCACCGATCTTCAGCAGGCATCGTCGCCGACTCGTTTCGCGGACCTGGCGCCGCAGGCGCCGCTCGAGCTTCGCGTACACGACGTTTCCGTGCCGGGAGAGACGAACTGGGGCATCGATGGTTTACGCTGGACAGCCGCGTCGGGCGCGGTCGCCGTCGGCGTTCGGGGCTTCGGTACCGAGGCGGCGGAGAGGACGGTGGTACTTGAACTCGACGGCAACGAGGTTGCGAGGCAGGCCGTCATGGTGCCCGCGGACGCCAGCGCTCAAGTCAGCTTCGACGATCTCGAGTTCGAATTCGGCGTTCACCGTGTACGCGCGTTGCTCACACCCGGCGACGCACTGGCGGTTGATGATCGTCGAATGCTGGTTGTCAGGCGCCCGCTGCCGCGTCCCGTTTTGCTCGTGACCGGAGACCCGCGTGGTCGCGACGGGCTGTTTATCTCGGCGGCGATGGACACCCTGCCGCAACTCGCTTTCGAGATCGAACAAATCGCGCCGGCGGCGTTGGCCGACAAGCTGCTGTCGGAATACGCGTTCGTCATCGTCGCTGACGGCGGAGCGCTTGCGGAGGAAGATTCGGCGCTGCTGCAGGACTATGTCGCTGCGGGCGGCGCACTGTTGATGGCGCTCGGGCCGCGTGCTGCCGGCCTCGACCAGGTGCCGGTGACGAACCATGATTTTCTAGCGGTTTCGACGTTCGGAAATCTCGATAGCGACTTCGCTTCGGTCGGCAATCTGGATCGGACTCATCCGGCGTTGGCCAGCGTTGACGAGATACGCTCGGCGAAGTTCCTGCGTTACCTGGCCGTCGAACCCAGCGAGTCCGATCGTGTCCTGATGCGGCTCGACGACGGGTCGCCGCTACTGATAGAACATACGCTCGGCGACGGACAGGTCTTGTTATTCACCTCTTCTCTCGACCGGGAGTGGAACGACCTGCCCGTGAAACCGGTATTTGTGCCGTTATTGGCGGAGCTCTCGTCCTATCTGACCGGCGGTCTCGGGTTGAGCGGCGAGGCGAGCCTCGGTAGTACGCTGTCACCTCGTGCCGCCGGCTTCGTCGGCGGACAGATCTTTGATCCCGGGGGCAACAAGGCCCTTGGCCTTGCGAGTACCGGAGCGGAAGACGAAGTGCTATTGGACCAGACGGGCTTCTACGAGATCGTGGGCGCGGGACAGACGGAACTCGTGGCCGTGAATGTGGATCCAAGGGAGTCTGACCTGACGCCGATGGAACCCAGCGCCGTGGAACGCTGGCTGGCCCTGGGCCCCGGCGCCTCACAGAGTGCGCGAACCGGAGCGATTAACATGGCCGAAACGCCGCCTACGCCCTTATGGCCGTGGCTTCTCGGCCTGCTGGCAGTGGTTGTTGTCGTGGAATCATGGGTCGGAAACTGGCATCTTAGAGTCCGGAGGGGAATTGCCGCATGACTGTGCAGGCACAACTGGAAAGCTACTTGGGCGAATTTCGTCGCCGGCTCCGCGCGTTAATCATCGCTCGCGGCGCCGCGGTTCTGTCGATCGCAGCGCTGTTGTTTACGTTGGCTGCAGTCTTCATGGGTACGCGGCAGGCGTTCGCCAATCAGCTCATGGGCAGTGCGCGCCTTCTGCTCGCGCTGCTGCTGGCCGGCCTCGTGATTGGTTTATTGGCAATTCCGCTGCGTGCACTGCGCCGCAGCGAGGGCGTTGCTGACATCGAGCGGCGTGCGCCGGACTTCGACGGTCGCATCGAGACCTATCATGAGCTCGCGAAGGCATCTAAGGATGCCGAGCAGCGTTCCCCCTTCCTGGGCCTGCTGGCCGAAGACACATTAAAGATCGCGCGGCGGATCCCGGTCGCATTGAATGTGCGCAATTGGGAGATTTCCACGCCCGCCGTGCTGACGACGCTAGCGCTCGGAGCGCTGGTGTGGTTCGCGGCCTTCGGCCCGGGTAACTGGCGCTATGGTGTGCGCCACCTATGGGCCGGATGGGCAATCTCCGACACACTGCCACCGCAGCGAATCGTTGTGACTCCGGGCGACGGTGCAGTCAGGCGTGGCGGTGATTTAGAGATCACCGCACTGGCGGCGGGTTTCGATCCTGTAGAGGCTGAGGTCTTTGCATTGTTCGGTGACAGCGATACCTGGGAGAGTGCGCCCATGGATCTCGCCGACGAGGAGGGGTTCGACTTCAGATTCTTCGCGGTGCGCGAGCCGCTGCGCTACTACGTGATGTCGGCCGGAGTGCGCAGTCCGGAGTTTAAGATTCAGGTAGTGGATCTCCCGCGTGTTAACAGCATCAAGTTGACCTACCAGTACCCGCAGTGGACCGAGCTCGAGACGATTATCGAAGACCCGGGTTACGATATTCGCGCGGTGGCCGGAACCGAGGTCGAGGTTGAGATTCATACCGATCGATTGTTGAATGACGCGGAGTTGGTCGTCAACGGCGACGCGCTGACGATGTCTGCCGCCGGCACCGTCGCGACAGCAACGTTAGAGGTTACCGAGGAAGGCGAGTATTTCGTCTCGACGTTGTTCAATGGCG
>CAUZMW010000097.1:0-8509 GCA_963581225.1 Gammaproteobacteria bacterium | reverse complement strand
TAACGTCGAAGCGGCCAAGCGCATTCGTGCGGCACGCATTCCGGGGTTGTACCGTGTGCATGACGGCCCGGACCCGGACCGTATTGAGGAGTTGACCGTGTTCCTTCAGGGGCTCGGTATCAAGTTGCCGTCACCGAGCGACGTTCGGCCCCGCGATCTGAGCCGCGTCATAGAAAAGACCGCAGGCCGACCGGAAGCGGAACTGATCGAGACCGTTATTCTCAAGTGTATGAGCCGTGCGCATTATCAGCCCCGCAACGTCGGCCACTTCGGTCTGGCGCTGCCCAGCTATAGTCATTTCACGTCGCCGATACGGCGCTACCCGGATCTGCTCATTCATCGGGCCATCAAGCAACTGCTGCGCCGCGGCAAGGCGAAAGGGTTCCGCTACACGCTGCCGGAGATGGACCAGCTGGGTGAACACTGCTCTCGTGCGGAACGCCGCGCGGATGAGGCCGTGTGGCAGGTTGAGGAACGCCTGAAGTGTGCGTATCTTAAGGATCATATTGGCGATGAATTCGACGTGCTCGTGACCAGTGTTACGTCGTTCGGATTGTTCGTGCGAATCCCGGATCTGCAGATCGATGGCCTGGTCCACGTCACTGCTCTGCCGCGGGACTATTACCATCAGACAGCGGGCAGGACAGCGCTGACCGGCGAACACACCGGCGTGAGCTTTCGATTAACCGACAAACTCACGGTGAAGCTGGTTAAGGTCGATGTCGAAGAGCGTAAGCTGGACTTCGTGCCAGTGGACTACGAATCTGAATCTCCCGCCAAACCAAGGCGAAGACGTCGTGGCTAAGCAGGCAAGAAACAAAGGCACGCGCTGTGTTTATGGCGTGCACGCTGTTCGATCGCTGATCGAGAAGCGCCCGGGCGCGATCTTGAGCGCGAAACTGTTGCAGGGCTCGTCCGCCGGCAACCTGCCAAGGCTCGCCAAGGCCTTGGACGGACTGGAGATACCCGTTCAGCGCGTCCCGCGCGTGGAGCTCGACAGCCTGGCGCAGGGCGGTGCCCATCAGGGCGTCATCGTTGAGACTCGCGGGCTCCAGGCGGTCGGCATCCGCGAGCTCGAGGAACTCGTGATTGATCGTGGCAAGGCCTTTCGTGGCCTGATGCTGGATGGTGTCGAGGATCCGCGGAATCTGGGCGCTTGTCTGCGTACCGCAGATGCGGCCGGCGTGGATGCCGTCATCATCCCAAGGAACCGGGCAGCCAGGCTTACGCCGGTCGCGCTGAAGGCTGCCACCGGTGCTGCGGAGACGGTTCTGCTCGCGCGGGTCGCGAATCTCGCTGCCGCGCTTCATTGGCTGAAGGCGGCCGGCGTGTGGATCATTGGAGCAGACGAGGATTCGCCGCGATCGGTCTACGATTCTCGGCTCGAGGCCCCGGTCGTGCTCGCCATCGGAGGTGAAGGGCGGGGGCTTCGACGTCTGACTCGAGAGCTCTGCGACGAGCTGGTCTCTATCCCGATGCAGGGCGCTGTCGCGAGCCTCAATGTCTCCGTCGCGGCCGGCGTCCTGTTATTCGAGGTCAATCGGCAGATTCACGCCCGCCGGCTTCGCCGTCGCGATGCTTGAGCCACAGCCCGCTCTCGCGTAGGATGTCGCGCTCGAACAATTAGTCACTCCTTGCCTCACCGGCACGATCCGGGAGGCTGCAACCCGAAGGGAGCCACTCCGTTGAGACACTACGAAATCGTGTTTCTGGTCCATCCTGACCAGAGCGAACAAGTCCCCGCCATGATGGAACGCTACCGGCGCATGATTGAAAGCGCCGAAGGTCAGATTCATCGCGAAGAAGACTGGGGGCGCCGCCAGCTCGCCCATGCGATCAATAAAGTCCATAAGGCCCATTACCTGATGTTCAACATCGAGTGCAGCCAACCTGCGCTCGATGAACTCGTCGGCGCCTTCCGGTTCAATGATGCGGTATTGCGCTATCTCGTCATCAAGCGCGATAAGGCCATCACGGAAGCCTCTTTTATGGCGCATGCACGAGAAGAGGAGAAGGCCAAAGAAGCGCAGGCTGCTGCCGCGGAGGAAGTTCGCGCCAAGGCCGCTGTAGCGGCGCGGGCAGTAGCGGCACAGAAAGCCGAAGAGGAAGCGGCCGCAGCGGCCGTTGCGGCGGCAGAAGCGCCGGCTGACGATGCCGACACAGCCGAGAGTGCTGCTTCCGCTGAAGAGACGGTTGACGCCGGCGACAGCGAGACCGAGGGGACCGCAGAGACCGAATTGTCCGCAGAGACCGCGGCTGAGGTGACGGCGGGCACCGCCGAAGAGGAGTCAGCAGCGGATCCGGAAGAGACTTCGGACGACGCCGAGGAAAGCTCTGCAGAGGATGCTGCCGACGACGCTGCCGATAAGAAAGAGGAGAGCTGAGCATGGCCAGATATTTTCGACGCAAGAAGTTTTGCCGCTTCACCGCCGAAGGGGTCGAGGAGATCGATTACAAGGATCTGACGACGCTGAAAGCGTATGTCACCGAGACGGGAAAGATCGTCCCGAGTCGTATTACCGGCACGCGCGCCCACTACCAGCGCCAACTGGCGACTGCTATCAAACGCGCCCGCTTCCTCGCATTGTTGCCCTATACCGATCAGCACTAACCAGGACGCTCCGCGCGAGCGGCCCCATCCTGATGAAGCTCTTCGTACAATGGATGCTGGAGCGGCGATACCGGTTGGTTCTGGTCGCCATCGCCGCCGCGCCGCTACTTCCGGTCATCACGGCCGCGCTGCTGACGCTGGAGACCATTCGCCGGGGGGCCGTTCAGGGTAGTTACAGCGCACTGGCCGGCATCGCCGGCATTGTGGTTCTCGCTGCGTTTGCGGGAACCGACACAGATACTCTGGCTCTTGTCGGTTCACTGGCTTTGTTCGCCGGTGTCGCCATGGGCGGACTCGTCCGCTCGACGAACTCCCTGGCGCTGGCATTTCAGGGGAGCCTGCTGCTGTGCTTAGTCGGTGTCGTCGGTGCGAGTCTGGTGTGGCCGGATCCAAGCGTGTTGATCGGCGGCGCGATCGAACAGTTCGTCGAGGTTTTTCGGGCCAGCGGCGCGGACGAAGCGCAACTGGCGATCTTGCGTAGCTGGGATAGGTTGTTCTTCGGCCTGTTGGCCGCAGCCGCATTTTCGCAACTTGCGGCCGCGCTGATGCTGGCGTACTGGTGGGACTCCTTCGGCGAGCCCGATGGGCGATTCGGACGGGAGTTTCGGAACTTAAAACTCGGCCGAGTACTGGGCATTCCCGCTACGCTGCTGATGGCGAGTAGCCTGGTGTTAGATGCGCCACTGGTTCAGAATCTGTTTCCTTTGGCTCTATTCGGGTTCTGGTTTCAGGGTCTCGCGGTGGGTCATGCTTGGGCGCGAGCGAAACGCTGGCATTCTGCGGTACTGGGTGTCATGTATGTGTTATTGATTACCCCGCTGACGGGCCTGGTTATTCTGGCTGTCGGCTCGGTGGGTTTGGTAGACAACTGGTTCGATTTGCGGGCGCCATTGCGACCGATGACCTGACAGGAGTAAGTAGGACATGGAAATTATCTTATTGGAGAAGATAGATAACGTGGGAGGCATCGGCGACAAAGTGGCCGTCAAGTCCGGATACGCCAGAAACTATCTGATCCCCCAGGGTAAGGCGACGCTTGCGACGCCGGAGAATATCGCAAAATTCGAGGCCCGCCGTTCAGAAATAGAGGCAAAGGCCCATACCGAATTGGAGGCGGCCCAAGCGCGCGCCGGGCGAATCGAAGGCCAGGTCCTCCGCGTCAGAGCAAACGCAGGCCCGGAAGGCAAACTGTTCGGCTCGGTTGGTACGCCGGATATCGCCGAGGCGTGCCAAGCGCTCGGATTTGACGTCGAACGCAGTGAAATCCGCTTGGCCGACGGGCCGCTACGTTTCGTGGGCGAGCACCAGATCGAACTTCACTTTCGTACGGATGTAAACGTGCCCGTGACCGTCGTCGTAGAAGCCCAAGAGGGCGAAGCGTGGGTTGACGACGAGGATCAGTCGGATACGACCGAGTCCTCTGAATCTGCGGAGTCGACTGAACCCGAAGGCGCGGAAGAAAAGGACGACACGTAAACGACTCTGGGGCGAGAACCGAATATGCTAAGCTCTTAGAAAACAGAGTTAGCATCAAATGGTCGAAGCGTTCGCAACAAAAAACACGATTCCTGGCTCGGCGGCGGCGCTGCGACTTCCTCCCCACTCTACGGAGGCAGAGCAGTCGTTGCTCGGCGGCCTGATGCTGGATCAGCGCGCCTGGGATCAGGTTGCGGACGCAGTCGGGTCTAACGACTTCTATCGGCACGACCATAAGCTGATATTCGAGGCGGTGAGTACGCTAACCTCGCGCGATCAGCCGGCGGACGCCGTCACCGTCGGCGAGCAGTTGGAGCGGGAAGGCGAACTCGCAGCGGCCGGCGGGTTGGACTACCTTGCTCAGCTCGTCCAGGAGACGCCGAGTGCCGCCAATATTCGCGCCTATGCCGAGATTGTGCGTCAACGCGCCATGCTCAGAGAACTGATACAAGCCGGCGGTGACATCGCGGCCAGTGCTCATGAGAGTGAGGGGCGGCAGGTCGAGGAACTCGTCGATCTCGCCGAGAAAAAAATCTTCGACATCGCAGAGCGTGGACAACGCACCGGCCAGGGCTTTAGGGAGCTCAAACACGTCGTCCCGCACTCGATAGACCGCCTCGATAAGCTATACCATTCCAAGGGCGACATTAGCGGAATCTCGACCGGGTTTAAGAAGTTGGATGAGATGACCGCCGGCCTGCAGCGTGGCGATCTAATCGTAGTCGCCGGTCGTCCGTCGATGGGGAAGACTGCTTTAGCTATCAATATTGCGGAAAACGCTGCGATCGGACAAAAAATTCCGGCGGCAATCTTCAGTATGGAGATGTCCGCAGAGCAGCTCACTTTTCGAATGATCGGTTCTCTCGGTAGCGTCAATCAGTCTCATTTGCGAACTGGCAATCTGACCGATGACGATTGGCCGAGAATAAACTCTGCGGTCGCAATGATGACCGATGCGCCGATTTTTATTGACGACGCGCCTTCGCTAACGCCAACTGAGGTGCGCGCTCGCGCACGGCGGCTGAAACGCAAACACAATCTCGGACTCATCGTCGTCGATTACTTGCAGCTCATGCAGGTAGCGGGTACGAGTGAAAACCGTGCGACCGAAATATCGGAGATATCGCGATCTCTCAAAGCGCTCGCCAGGGAACTCGATGTAGCTGTCATTGCGTTGTCGCAGCTCAATCGCAGCGTGGAACAACGCACCGACAGACGTCCGGTCATGTCCGACTTGAGGGAATCAGGAGCGATCGAGCAGGACGCCGATGTGATTATCTTTATCTACCGAGACGAAGTGTACGATAAGGAAACACCGAAGAAGGGTATCGCCGACATCATTATCGGCAAGCAGAGAAATGGGCCGACCGGCGATTTTCTGCTCACGTTTAAGGGTGAGCACACGAGATTCGACAATTACGTGCCGGACGATTACGGCGAAGGTGTCTTCAGCTAACGCGACCGCTGCTGGGATAGAAAGAATCCCATCTTCACGCCGGCGAGTTCAGTTACATCATTATCCGATAGTTTACTTACCTGAGCGCCGATGTCCTGCCCGTTGACCAGCGGGAATTTATTCTGCTTACCGCCTTCTACGTGAACAATGTAGAAGCCTTCAGCGCGATACTGCTGGCTAGGGCCAGCGACGGGACGGGAGCTCGGTCGCTAATGAGAGGGCGCTCATGACGTATGACGCCGTCGAAGTCCGGCTCCAGCTTACTACAGATAGCCGCCCCGAGCCCAGCCGGTCTCACGCAGGAGCGGGGAGCCGACGAGGTCTGTTGCTGTAGGTCCCAGGGTATCTCTGCCCACTTCCTCGCTCGGCGGGTGCACGAGCGTACTGATCAGCAGCCGAGCATTCTGTTCGTCGGCGATACGGGCCAGCACTTGATAGCTAGCCGATTCGTCTAGAGTGACGATGACAATTTCATCGGGCGCACGCGGCGGCGACACCCTGGACCACAGGTCGTAGAGCATGCGGTCCGCGCGCTGCACAAGTGCCAGCGACGGCAGACTCAACGAGCCCATGGCCAGAAGACCCACGAGCAGCGTCAGGGCTAGAGGACTGTGAGTTTTCGCGTTGCTGGCCATCATCTATCCGTTCGAGAGCGAAAGTATGCCAGCTCACCGCAACTCTCCCTGTGACCTATACCCTTTTTCGAGGTGACAAACCCGTCGCTCGTCCAGGTTTGCGGACCGGCTGTGACCCCGGCAGGTGCTATCCTGCAGCTATGGCCAAGACGAAGAGGATTTTCACCTGTGACGGTTGTGGCGCCCAACATCTGAAATGGCAGGGACAATGCCCGGATTGTGGCGCCTGGAACGCCCTGTCGGAGAGTCGAGCTATCGGCCGAGGAGACCGCGTGCGAGCCGCAAAGGCCATCGATTCGCCGATGACACGCCTCGATCGACTGGATGCGACCGATGTCGAACGTATTGGCAGCGGTTTAGCCGAACTCGATCGCGTTCTTGGCGGCGGCCTCGTGCCTGGGTCGGTCGTGTTGATCGGTGGCGATCCGGGGATTGGCAAATCAACGCTGCTCCTGAGCGCAGCCGCGAAGATTAGTGCGTCTCGACGGACCTGCTACGTGACCGGTGAGGAATCTCTGGATCAGATCGCGCTGCGAGCCGTACGTCTGGCAGTCAGTGAGGCGTCGGTGGATCTGCTGGCCGACACGAGCGTCGAGTCCATTGTCAGCCAGCTAGAAGCCAAACCTCCGAGCGTATTGGTAATCGACTCCATCCAGACGCTTTACAGCGAGCAGCTGGAGTCGGCGCCGGGCTCGGTCAGCCAGTTGCGAGAGTGCACGGCCCAATTAGTGCGCTTTGCGAAGAGTCGCGGCGTAGCGACGTTACTCGTGGGCCATGTAACGAAGGAAGGTACGCTGGCGGGGCCGCGAGTGCTTGAGCACATGGTGGATACCGTGCTGTATTTTCAGAGTGATCTCGGCAGCCGTTTTCGCATCATCAGGGCCGTTAAAAATCGATTCGGTGCGACCAACGAGCTGGGATTCTTCGTGATGAGCGAGCAGGGCTTCAAGGAGGTGAAGAATCCCTCGGCGATATTTCTCGCGCGTCGTACGGAGCCTGTGCCGGGCAGTATCACGCTGGTCACTCGTGAGAGTACGCGGCCGTTGCTGGTCGAGGTTCAGGCGCTCGTCGATCAGAATTCTGGCAGCCACCCGCGGCGCCTCGCTCATGGTTTGGATACGCAACGATTGGATCTGCTATTAGCCGTTCTGCATCGCCATTGCGGCATCGCGATTGGTGACAGCGACGTTTACGCGAACGTCGTCGGCGGGCTGAAGGTAACCGAAACCGCAGCGGATTTGCCGGTGACGCTGGCGTTACTGTCGAGCTTCCGTGAACGATCGTTGCCGGGAGATCTCGTCGCATTCGGCGAGATCGGCCTGACCGGCGAGGTCAGGCCGATCCCATTCGGCGAGGAACGGCTGGCAGAGGCACGCAAACACGGGTTCAAGCGGGCGCTTATCCCGAGCGCGAACCGGCCGCAGACGACGATCGACGGAATGGAATTCATTGCGGTCGAGCGGCTCAGTCAGGCGCTCGACGCGGTCTTCACGTAGTATCGCGTCGAGGCGGCGCCTACGGTGGTTCGGGGGTGCTATCGGGCACCGACACGCGGACTTTCTTAATCGCGTGTTCGCTCGTATCGAGGATCTCGATCGGGTAGCGGGCGACCGTCAGACCGGTCCCCGATTCAGGGATCGTTTCGAGCTGCTCGACGATAAGCCCGTTCAACGTCTTCGGCCCGTCCGTCGGCAAGTTCCAATTCATGAGCCGATTCAACTGACGAATATTCGAGCTGGCATCGACGACGAAGCTATTGTCGCTCTCACGAATAATCTCCGGCTCCAACGGGGCCGGGCCGGCGCCGAACTCGCCGACGATTTCACGCACGATATCTTCGGTGGTGACTAAGCCTTGCACGTCACCGTATTCGTCGACGACCAACGCCACGCGGTGCTTGAGCCGCTGAAAGTTCGCGAGTTGCTTGTTCAGGGGCGTGCCTTCGGGGACGAAGTAGGGTTCGAGTGTTTTCTCCATGAGTGAAGTCTCGTTCAGCGTGCCCTGCGCGAGGCTGTTGTGGACCGTTCTGACCCTGAGGATACCGACAATGGTATCGATATCGTCCCGGTAAACCAGCAGGCAGCTGTAGCGGCTGTCCCGAATCAGCGCGAGATTCTTCTCCCAGGGTTCATCGAGATCGATACCGATTATCTCCTGGCGCGGGATCATGACGTCGTCGACTGAGACATCCTCGAGATCGAGGATGCCCAACAGCATTCGTTGATGCCGAGCGGGAATCAGGGTACCGGCTTCCGAGACGATCGTTCTCAGCTCGGCGGTACTTAATGCTTGACCGTGTTCGTGTTCGTTACGAACACCGAATAAACGCAG
>CAUZMW010000096.1:0-8512 GCA_963581225.1 Gammaproteobacteria bacterium | reverse complement strand
CGAAATCGTCTGGATCGACCGCACCGTATCGAGATTCAGTTGCTGAAGGGACCGTTTAGATCGCTGGAAGGCGCCTGGACCTTCGATGATCATGACGAGGGCGGCTCTGAAGTCGGCCTCATACTGAATTTCGAGGTCGCGGCGAGTCCATTGCAGATGGTATTTGGAGTATTGTTCGAAGAGATCGTTAGATCGCAGGTAACGGCGTTTACTGATCGAGCGAAGGCGAAGTATGGTTGACGAACTATCGCGGCCAGGTGGCAGCTCCGACAGACACGATGCAGACTGACGCAGACGACACCGTCGAAGTGGTCTATGCCACTCCGGAGACTCAGCGTGTCGTTGAGCTGCCGTTCACGCCGGGTCTGACGGCCGGCCAGGCCGTTGATCTTGCCGGCCTGATCGACGACTACCCGGAGATAAAGGCTTCGCCGCTGGTACTCGGCGTTTTCGGCGAACGCGTCGAAGAAGCTAGAAAGCTGGTACCGGGAGAGCGAGTTGAGATCTGCAGGCCGCTGCAACAGGATCCTCGGGAGATGCGCTCGAACCTGGTGGCGAGCGGCGGCGTCATGGGCCACCCACACGTCGAGCAGGAGGAGTGATCAGGAGGGCGGTTCGATGATAGCGTTTCTGTCGAGATTCACGACCCGGTCCGCTTCGAAGTAGACAATAAACCAGCGGCGCTCGATCTCTTGCGAACGGCCTTGCTTAAAGTAGTAATTGTAATCCCAGCGATTTTCATGGAAGCTGTCTTCGATCATCGGCGAGCCAAGCAGGAACTGGACCTGGCTGCGTGTCATTCCGACCGCCACCTGATCGATTGCAGATTCTTCCAGCAGGTTGCCCTGTTGAATATTGATTCGAAAAATACAGGCGCCAAGCAACAACGCGGCTGCGAGGATGTTGGTTCTGAAAATGGGTCGGAGAAGGGCCAAATTCACGGTGGAGCGCACGGGTGAATGTAGGTAATAATGAGGAACGCATCATACCTTACTCGGGATCGCAGTAGAACGTGGAACGCCAAGACCTCCGCAAAGCAGGATTGAAAGTCACCTCGCCCAGGCTCAAGGTTCTCGAGATCCTCGACTCTGCGTCGACGCGGCATCTTAGCGCCGAGGCCATCTATCGAGCATTGCTCGTTTCCGGCGAGCAACTCGGCCTAGCGACCGTCTATCGCGTTCTAACCCAATTCGAGCGGGCGGGCCTCGTGACCCGGCACAACTTCGAAAGCGGTACGTCGGTTTTCGAACTCGCCGACGGGACGCATCACGATCATATGGTCTGCCTGACGACCGGTGACGTCATCGAGTTCTTCGATGAGAGAATCGAGGAGCTACAGAACGAAATCGCCGAGAAACACGGCTATTACATCGAGGAACACAGCCTCGTCCTATACGTTCGGCCCAAATAACGCGATCACGGCCCGCTGAGAACTATTTCGCCGCGCGGGTCATCATTTCTTCGGCGTGGGCTCGCGTGCGCTCGGTGATCTCTACGCCGCCGATCATTCGAGAGAGCTCCTCGATCCGATCTTCGGTACTGAGTTCCCGGACGTTGGTTCGGGCGGTCTTGCCGTCGGTAAGTTTGACCACGCGGTAGTGATGCGCGCCCTGGCTCGCCACCTGAGCAAGATGGGTCACGCACAAGACCTGCCGGTCTGCGGCGATCTCCGCTAGCCGCCGGCCGACGATCTCCGCGACGCCGCCGCCGATACCGGCGTCGACTTCATCGAAGACCATGGTTGGTACCGAGGTCGCGCCGGTGCCGACCACTTCGAGCGCCAGGCTGACTCGCGACAACTCGCCGCCGGACGCGACCTGGGACAGCGGCCCGAATGGCTGGCCGGGGTTGAGGCTCACCTGAAACTCAATGCGGTCCAGGCCGTGCGCGTCGGCCCGTTGCCGCGGTTTCTGGGTCAGATCGACGTGGAAACGGCCGTGCGGCAGGCCCAGCTCGGTGAGTTGTGCGGTGACGAGTTCGGCGAGCTGCGATGCGCTCCCGGTGCGGCCCTCGGACAACTCTCCGGCCGCGGCGAAATAGGCGTCGGCTGCGGAACGCACACGCTCGGCAAGGTTCTCCAGCGATTCACCGCTTCTGTCGAGTGCGCCGGCCCTGGCCTGCAATTGGGCGTGTACGCCGGCGAGAGCCGCCTCCTCAACCTTGTGCTTGCGGGACAGTTCGCGGATCCTACTCAAGCGGTTCTCGATCCATTCGAGGCGCTCCGGATCGGGTTCGAGGCGATCGCGATAACGGGCCAGGTCGGCGGCCGCCTCGCTGAGTTGAATCTCCGCTTCGCCGACCAGATCGCTCGACGCGGCGAGTTGCGGATCCAGTTCGCTTAAGCTCTGTAATGTTCTCGAGGCTTCGGCGACCAACGCGTAGGCCGAGCCCGCATCGGCTTCGTATAGTCGGCTAAGCGCCAGATTCAGATCCTGGGTCAGGCGCTCAACATTCGCGAGGCGGATCCGTTCCGTGTTCAGCGGCTCCAGTTCTCCTTCCTCGGGCGCCAGGCTTTCGAGTTCGGCGAGTTGAAAGCGCAACAACTCCAGCTGCGACTCCCGATCCTCGCCACCCTGGCGCTGTTTTTGAAGCTCCTGTTCCAGGCCCTGCCATGCCGTGAATCGCTCGGCCACGGTTATCGCGAGCTCCCGGTGCGAGCCGTGAAAGTCCAGAATCTGTCGTTGCGCGCCCTGGTGGAGCAATGACTGATGGCTGTGCTGGCCGTGGATGTCAACGAGTAGCTCGCCGAGGGACCGCAGGTCCTGCAATGTCACGGGATGTGAGTTGATAAACGCGCGCGACCGGCCTTCGGCGCCGATGACGCGACGAATGACGCAGCTCTGCTCTTCATCCAGCTCGCGCTCCTGTAACCATGTCGCCGCAGGATGGGCGTCCGGACAGTCGAATGACACGCTGATTTCGGCCCGGTCCGCGCCCTGACGCACGGTACTGGCATCGGCACGGTCTCCTAAGGCGAGTCCCAGCGCATCGACGAGAATGGATTTTCCGGCACCGGTCTCGCCGGTCATGACACTGAGACCCGTGTTGAATTCGAGTTCGACCTCGTCGATAACGGCGTAATTTCTGATGCGGATCAGATTCAGCATCGATCAGTCGGAGTCGGAACCGGCCGAGGTACGGTTGCTGTGGCCCCAGCTTAGTTTGGAGCGCAACAGCTCGTAGTAATTGAGATCGCGCGGATGCAACAGCTTGACCGTCTCGTCAGCGACGTTGATTCGCAGCACATCGTCGGCGCCCATCTCGCCCAGACTGTCGCCGTCGCAAGCGACGTGTGGCCGATCGTCGAAGCGTGGCCGAACGCGCACTTCGATCTGGCTCGACGCTCTAACGACAAGCGGCCGATCGCTCAAGGTATGCGGGCAGATCGGCACGATGACGAGCGCGTCGACGTTTGGCTGGATAATTGGCCCACCACAGGAGAGCGCATAAGCGGTGGAGCCGGTCGCCGTCGCAACGATCAAGCCGTCACCGCCATGGGTATTAACGTACTCGCCGTCGATGAACGTGCTGAAGTCCTGCATGTGGCCGGTCTGGCCGGTTTTGAGGGCGACGTCGTTGAGCGCGAGCATCGATTCGCTGCCGTTCTCGTCGCCGGAGATCCTGGCCTGCAACATCAGCCGGCTCTCCTCGACGAAATCGCCGCCGAGAATGGCGTCGATCGTCTTCTGCATATGCTGGGGCGAGATGTCGGTCAGGAAGCCGAGTCGGCCGAGGTTGATCCCGAGCAGCGGAACGCTTTGCCTCGCCACGCCGCGGGCCGCGTGCAGGAGCGTGCCGTCGCCGCCGATGGCCACCATCAGGTCGACGGCCCCGGGGAGTTCCTGCGTCGGCAGGCAGGTCGCGTCGCTCAGCTCCGCAGGGATCCCTTCCTGTTCCGGGAGGAACACCTCGATCCCTCGACTCCGCATATGCGCGGCAATGGTCAACGCGGGCTCTGCAACGCTCGCCTCGCACAGGCGTCCCCACAACCCCACATTTTTGAATTGAGATGTCATACCGAACCGGCTGAATCCACCGGGGCAGATTGTACTGAAAATTGAATGCAAGCGATCTTGATTAGAGATTTGAGCAAGCTGATTGTCCGTTCTTGACAGGTGCAGGAACTGGTTGCTAGCGTGATGGCGCTCAGAACCTGAGCGCTAAGTTACCACAGGCTAAAGCCTATGCCGGGGAGCAAGCTGCCGAAGATTCCGAACGAACGGGCTCAGCGTCTGCTGAAGGCGCTGGTCGATCGTTATATCCGCGACGGTCAGCCGGTCGGATCGAAGACGCTGTCGCGAGACTCGGGGCTCGACATCAGCCCTGCCACGATTCGCAACGTCATGACCGATCTCGAAGAACTGGGATTCGTCACTGCACCGCACACGTCGGCTGGGCGAATTCCGACGATCAAGGGCTATCGCTTCTTTGTCGATACGCTCGTAAAACTGCGGCCCCCCAAAGGCGAAGAGCTGCAGTTATTTCAAGAAGCCCTACAGGATGCGGACCCGCAGGCACTAGCGCTATCCGCATCGAACTTCCTGTCCGCCGTGACCCAGCTCGCCGGGGTCGTGACAGTACCGCGACGCGCACAAACGGCGCTGCGCCAGATCGAATTCCTGCCGCTATCCGAGCGCCGGGTCCTCGTCATCCTCGTGCTCAACGATCGCGACGTCCAGAACAAGCTGATCCATGTCAATCGTGACTACACCGAAGAAGAACTTCGCCAGGCCGGCAATTACTTGACCGAGAAGTTCGGCGGCCTTGATCTTGCGCAGGCGCGCCGGCAGTTGCTGAAGGAGCTTCGGGATACCCGGGAGAGCATGAATGCCCTGATGATTGACGCGGTCGAGATGGCGCACCAGGCACTTCCGGACACGGTACCGGAACCCGAGTTCGTCGTCGCGGGGGAGACCAATCTCATGGGCCTGGAGGGCCTGGCCGATATGGACAAGCTGAAGCGCCTCTTCGAAGCCTTTAGCCAGCAGCAGGAGATGCTGCATCTGCTCGATCAGAGCCTCCATATGCATGGAGTCCAGATCTTCATCGGCCAGGAGTCCGGCTATCAGGTATTGGACGAGTGCAGTGTCGTGACCGCACCGTATACGACGGAGGACGACACGATGGGCGTCCTCGGCGTCATCGGACCGACGCGCATGGCATACGAGCGCGTCATCCCGATCGTCGATGTCACGGCCAAGCTGTTGGCCAGCGCCTTGAAGTCAAGAAACTAGCCCCCATTAGTGATCCCACGTAGATTTATTGGGCTACTGGACGACATCTACAACGTATTAGCGCGGCCGGCTCCCGCAGACGGAGTCCGATGCTGGCAGGAGTATTCGCATGAGCCACGACGCCCCGGGTGACGACCCGGCACCCCTGCCGACGACCGAGCAGACCGACGATCAGGATCCGGAGGAGAACACCGGCAATCCCGACACCGAGCACGTTGAGGACGAAGCCGAGGCGACAGGTGAGGAGCCGTTGTCGGATCTGGAGCTTGCTCAGCGTGAAGCCACCGAGAATCTCGAGCGTTACGTCCGTCTAGCAGCGGAACTCGACAACGTGCGCAAGCGCGGCGCGCGCGAACTCGAGAACGCCCGTAAGTACGGCCAGGAACGCTTGGCGCAGGCGCTGCTGCCGGTACGGGACAGCCTAGAAGCCGGTGTGGCGGCTGCCGACAAGTCGGATGTAGAGGCCCTGCTCGAAGGTAAGCGCGCGACGTTGCGGCTGCTGGACTCGGCGCTCGAGCAGGCCGGCATCGCCGAATTTGATCCCGAGGGTGAGCCGTTCGATCCGACGCGGCACGAGGCGATGACGATGCAGCCTTCGGCTACGGCCGAGCCGAATACCGTACTGACCGTGATCCAGAAAGGTTATTCCATCCACGACCGGCTGTTGCGCCCGGCGCGGGTGATCGTCTCCGCGGCTCCGCCTGCAGACGACGAGGACTGATTCCGCCCGATCAAGGCCTGTATCGGGCTAACAGGCTTGAAAACGCTCGGATACGCCCCACTTAGGTAAGCAAGATTCTAGTAATGATTGTTGGAGAGTTTTAGCCATGGGACGAGTAATCGGTATCGATCTAGGTACGACGAATTCCTGTGTCGCCGTGATGGATGGCGACACAGCCAAGGTGATAGAGAACAGCGAGGGTGATCGAACGACTCCCTCCATTGTCGCCTTTACCAAGGACGATGAGGTCCTGGTCGGACAAACCGCCAAACGGCAGGCTGTAACGAATCCGACCAACACGTTATCTGCCATCAAGCGCCTGATCGGACGGCGCTTCGAAGATGCGGTCGTGCAGAAGGACATCGAGATGGTGCCTTACAAGATCGTCGGCGCGGAGAACGGCGACGCTTGTGTCGAGGTGACGACGGGCAAGATGGCGCCGCCCGAGGTGGCCGCGAGAGTGCTCGGGAAGATGAAGCAGACCGCGGAGGACTATCTCGGCGAGAGCGTCACGGAAGCCGTCATCACGGTGCCGGCGTATTTCAACGATTCCCAGCGCCAGGCGACCAAGGACGCGGGCCGGATTGCGGGCCTCGAGGTCAAGCGCATCATCAACGAGCCGACCGCGGCGGCGCTGGCCTATGGTCTCGACAAGAAACGCGGTGATCGTACGCTCGCCGTCTACGATCTGGGCGGCGGTACGTTCGACATCTCGATAATCGAGATTGCCGAGATCGACGGTGAGCACCAGTTCGAAGTGCTGGCGACCAACGGCGACACCTTCCTCGGTGGCGAAGACTTCGACAAGCGGATTATCGACTACCTCTCCTCGGAATTCGAAAAGGAAAGCGGTATCGACATTCGCAAGGACCCGCTCGCGATGCAGCGACTGAAAGAGGCGTCCGAGAAGGCCAAGATCGAACTGTCGTCGCGTCAACAGACGGAAGTAAATCTGCCCTATATCACGGCGGACTCGGACGGCCCGAAACACCTCAACATCAATTTGAGCCGCGCTAAGGTGGAATCCTTGATCGAAGATCTGATCGAGCGAACGATCACGCCGAGTAAAACGGCGATCGCCGACGCGGGCCTGAAGGTCTCAGACATCGACGACGTGATTCTGGTCGGTGGCCAGACGCGTATGCCCAAGGTGCAGGAGGAGGTGAAAAATTTCTTCGGCCAGGAGCCCCGTCGGGACGTGAACCCGGACGAGGCCGTCGCCGTAGGCGCGGCGATCCAGGGCGGCGTGCTCTCAGGCGACGTGAAAGATGTCCTGCTGTTGGATGTCACCCCGTTGTCGCTGGGTATCGAGACCCTCGGCAGTGTCATGACGCGTCTGATCGACAAGAACACGACCATCCCCACCAAAGCGAACCAGGTGTTCTCGACGGCGGACGACAATCAGACCGCGGTGACGATTCACGTGCTGCAGGGTGAACGCGAGCGCGCGACCGACAACAAGTCATTGGGTCGATTCGATCTGGCGGATATTCCGCCGGCGCCGCGCGGTATGGCTCAAGTCGACGTGACGTTCGATATCGATGCCAACGGTATTCTTAATGTGTCGGCTAAGGACAAGGCGACCGGTAAGGAACAGAAGATTGTCATCAAAGCGTCTTCGGGCTTAAGCGAGGAAGAAATCGAGCGCATGGTCAGCGACGCGGAAGCGCACGCCGCCGATGATCTGGCATTCCGCGAGCTCATCGATACACGCAATCAGGGCGATGCGTTGGCCCATGCGACCGAGAAGTCGTTGGCAGAACTCGGCGAAAAAGTCGAGGCTGAGGAGCGGGCGAGTATCGAAGCGGCCTTAAGTGAGCTCAAGGAAGCCGTAAAGGGCGATAGCAAGGAAGCGATCGAAGCCAAGGTCAAGACGCTGAGTGAGGCATCCGCCGGCATGGCGGAGAAACTGTACGCGGAGCAAGCGGGGGCCGAAGGCGCGCAAGCCGATGCGGGCGCAGCGGAGGAGGACGAGAATATCGTCGATGCGGAATTCGAAGAGGTCAAGGACGACGACGATCAGAAGAGTGCCTGAGACTCGTTAGGCGGGTAGCAGCAGTATTGAGCCGGAGGACGTAGCGCACTACGTCCTCCGGTCACGTTATAAGGACGGGCGATGGCCAAGCGGGATTACTACGACGTGCTGGGGTGCGGCAAGGACGCCCAGGAAGCGGAGCTGAAGAAGGCCTACCGCCGCCTGGCCATGAAGTATCACCCGGACCGTAACCAGGACAACCCGGCGGCGGAAGATCAGTTCAAGGAAGCCAAAGAGGCCTACGAGATCCTCTCGGACTCCGACAAGCGCGCCGCCTACGACCAATTCGGTCATGCCGGCGTCGAAGCCGGCCAGGCCGGCGGTGGGTTCGGCACGGGCCGCGAGGCATTCAGCGATATCTTCGGCGATGTCTTCGGCGATATCTTCGGTGGCGACCGACGCGGCCGTAGCCAGGCGTATCGCGGCGCGGATCTTCGCTATGAGCTTGAACTCTCTCTCGAACAGGCCGTTGCCGGTGACTCGATCAATATCGACATCCCGACGCAGGTCGAATGTGCCTCT
>CAUZMW010000095.1:0-8599 GCA_963581225.1 Gammaproteobacteria bacterium | reverse complement strand
TTAAGCAATATTATAATGGCCGCTAGATACGCGGTTCTGCACAAGCTCCGCCGTGTCGGACCCTGTTGATTGGATCATGCGAGGGAGTGGCCGTGCCACTGGACGAAGAAATGAATAATAACGAGACGGAGGCGGCGGCAGGGGTACCGGCAGCGGCGGACTCCCAGGAGGTATTCCTGGAGAATCTGCTTTGCCATCGCGTGAGCGTGCTCTCCAAGCTCATGAACCGTCTCGCGGGTCGCTATCTAGCCCGGGAATTCGACCTCACCATTGCGGAGTGGTGGATGCTCGGGCAGCTCGATCAACATTCACCACGTACGCTTCGCTGGCTTGCGGAAGCGACATTTACCGACAAGGCTCAGATGAGTCGCGCTGCCGCGGCGCTGGTGGAGCGTGGTTACGTGGCGCGGCAGAAAGACCCTGGGGATGCGCGCAGTATTCTGTTCTTTATTACGCCGCAGGGTAAGAGCGTCAGTGACGCCAGCGGCACCGAGCGGCGAGATGAAGACCGCAAGTTATTGGATCTCCTTTCCGATGAGGAGCGTGGTTCGCTGTACTCGTCATTAGATCGACTCACAGCGTATCTGCTGGATACGGGTCAGACCGGTAACGGCGGTGCCGTATCCGACTCGACGAGAAAGCCACTGCGCTGAGCCGATCGTACTCCGATCAACTCGTAATCACGTAATCCAGTATCTCGACCACCTGTTCAGGTGACCGCGCTGTGGCATTCGCAGCGGCGTCGACTTCTTTCAAGGCGTGGTTGTGGTCTTCATCGTGAAAGATGATCAAGGATTTGCTCAGAGCAGCCGCGTATCCGGCATCGAACGCAGCATTCCACTGTTTGAATTTCGGCCCGAAGCGTACGATAACGACATCGGCGCGGCTGATCATATTCGAGGTGCGAATAGCGTTGATACCGGCGCCCTTTCTGTCCTGCCAGAAACCCTGAGGTTCTTCTCCCAGGATGCTCACGCCGCACAGGTCGCTGGCATCGTGGTCGGTGACAGGGCCGGAAAAAGTCACGGGAAGGTTTTTCTCTTTCGCCCCGGCCATTATCCGATCTCTCCAGTCTGAGTGGATCTCACCGGCCAGATAGATATTCCAGAACTTTTCACTCATCGCACATTCTCCATGCTTGTTTTTGCCGAACCGTTCGCGTGCCGGTAAGCGGATCGTCATCGGGCCCAGCCGGCAGCCGCATAAGGTAGCGGAAATAGGGTTGGGCCCGAAGTCTACGCTCGACTCCTTCCTCCGGCATAATGGGCGCGAAATTAGTTACGAGTAACGAATGCATTTATCCCGACGGCAATTCTGGCTTCTCCTGGCGGTAGAGACCGCGTTCCTGGCCGTCCTTGCTTTATGGGTTCTGTGGCAGGTTGAGCAGTTATTCGAACCGTTCGGTTTGCTCGTCGCGCTGGCGATCATCGTCGCCAGCGACGTCGCCACGGGTCTACTACTGCAGCGGTATGCGCCGACACGTATTACGCTGGAGCCTGGAGAGGCCTCGCAGTTAGCCGCGAGAGTCGTCGGCGGCTTCGGTGAGAGCGCGCTAGGGGAGGTCGTGGTGAAAGGGGAGCGGTGGAGAGCGCGCCTGGAAGGACCGGCTGACCTCGCGCCGGGAGATCGCGTCGACGTTGTCGCGCGCGCCGGACTGACGTTGTTCGTGCGGGAAATACGGGGACGGTCTACCTAACTCTAGACAGTTCAACAAAGTTCATGAGTTAGGTAGACCGTCCCCGTATTTCCGTACCTCAAACCAGCATCTTTTGGGCGCGCTTCACGGCGGCCCGGTCCCGTGTCGAATCCGCGTGAGCGTCGGGCACGGCAATTCCGCGTTGCACGGCCGGCCGTTCGGCGACCAGCGTCTGCCACCGTTGCAGATGATCCAGGCCATCGAGGCTGACTCCCGCCCACTCATGGCCCGTCACCCAGGGCCAGGTCGCAATATCTGCGATGGAGTAGTCATCCCCAAGATACTCAGCGTCTTTTAGACGACCGTTTAATACTTCGTACAGACGCCGGGTCTCCCGACGGTACCGGTCAATCGCGTAGTCGATTTTTTCCGCAGCGTAGCGATAGAAGACATTCGCCTGCCCTTGCATCGGGCCCAGGCCTCCCATCTGAAACATCAGCCACTGCAGAACCGTCGATCGCGCCTTCATCTCAGTTGGTAACAGTCGGCCGGTTTTCTCGGCCAGATAGATCAAGATTGCGCCGGATTCGAATACCGCGAAGTTATCTTCGTCACGATCCACGATCGCCGGTATCCGTCCATTCGGGTTGATCGCGAGGAACCACGGCTCCTTCTGCTTCAACTCGCCGAGGTCGAACCAGGTGGATTCGTACGGAAGATCCAGTTCCTCCAATACGATGGACGCCTTGCGTCCGTTCGGTGTTGCTGCGGTGTAGAGATGAATCATGCCGGCTAGGGTAGAGGCTCGCCCCAGCCGCTGTCGATCAGGTAGGTTTCGAACGGGGTCAGCCAGTTGTACTTCTCTCGCAGCGCGCCGACATCGACTGGGTCGGTATTCTCCAGGTACCACTGTTCCCTCGAGACGGCCGTCGCGGTGGCTGAGGCGGTGAACTCATCCCATGGTATCTGCCGATACACGACTGTCGTGCCCATCGCGCGACTCATGGCCTCCGCTATATCCGCATAACTGATGCGCTCGCTCGCGATCGATGTCGCGGTACCGAGCCAGTCCTCCGGATGATCGAAGGCCTCCGCGGCGAAGCGACCGATATCGCGTGGTGCGATATAGATGCGCGCCAACTCCGGTGGCAGCGGGCCGCTGATCTCTCCGCCAGATGCCGCCTCGCGAGAAGTCTCGAAGCCGCTCATAAAGCTCGCGGGCCTGATGATCGTGTAGGGGATTCCGAGCGTGCGAATGTAGTTCTCGAGTTCGAGCTTGCTCTCGAACTGCGGAACGCCGGTGCCAAGCGGCGCCTTGGAAACAGACGTATAGACGAAGTGCTGTATGCCAGCCCGAGTCGCTGCGTCCGCGAAGGCTTTTCCCTGTCGTATTTCGCCGTCGACTCCGACGCCGCGATATTGTTGAACTGAAAACGCGCCATAGGCGCCCTCGAGCGCCTTATCTAATGAGCCCGGTTCGTCGAAGTCACCGCGTACCATTTCGATTCCGAGCGAACTCAAGACGATGGATGCGTCGCTGTTCGGATTCCGCGTCAGTCCTCGTACCTGGTAACCGCGAGCAATCAGTTCACGCGCGACGGCGCCGCCTTGTGTGCCGGTCGCACCGGATACGAGAATCAGCCGTGAACCTCTGTACTCGGACTGGCCCGAGGCCGCACTCGAGAGTAACAAGAGGCTTAATAGGCCGAGCGTCCGTCGAGTGGTGTTGATCATTTCTTGTCTTTTTCTCCAGGCTGTCCGAGCGCGCTTCGGGCCGTGGCCTTCGACCATCTGACGAAGTGCCACAACTGATCGATCAGACGCTGCGAGTTGGTTTGTTCGAATGTCTGATCCCGAATTTCTTCCAGAGCCTCGCGGTAACGGGCCAACTCAGCCCGCAGTCTTTCAATCTCATCGCCCGGCTCCTCAGGCGCCGCGCGTTCGCTCTGGAGGCTGCGACTGCCTCTGGTTAACTCCGTAGCTGATTTGTCATTCATCACTCATGATATCGGCTTCCGATCCCCATTTGTCAATACGCGCTGGGGTCGCTACCATCTTTCTTGTGGACCTAGCAGATCAAGCATGTATCCCTTGTCGCGGTGGTGTCCCGCCGCTGGCGCTGAAGGTGGCGGAGGAACTACTAGAGAAACTCGGTGACGGCTGGTTCCTTAATCCGGTCGGCCATCTGGAACGATCCTACTCATTTAAGAGCTTTGGTGACGCGATGAAGCTCGCGAACGCGGTCGCCGAGATCGCCGACGAAGAAAATCATCACCCCGATCTCTACGTCGCATGGGGAAAGTGCAGAGTGGAAATCTGGACCCATAAGATCGACGGCCTGACTGAGAGCGATTTCTATTTTGCTGCCAAAGTAGACCGCGCCGCGGCAGACATGAATGCCTGAACGGCGGGGGACGACGCTTCGCGGGACGCGAGGTCTTCGATCACTTTTTTGCGATGGATGTCATCATATCACCTGGCACTGAGCGCCGTTCAGCCGTCAGCTACCGACAGATACCAGTCGAGGACCTCTTCGCCCGTCATCATGCAGACGCCCGGCTTGGAGCCGATATACTCGTAGAGTTGCTCGAGATATTTGATCCGGTGCGGCGCGCCGGTCAGGAATGCGTGCAGGCTGATCGCCATCACGCGGGTATGGTCGGCGCCCTCGGCGTAGAGGCGATCGAAGTGATCGATACCGCGGCGGAGAATCTCGTCGGACCGGTGCTGCTGTAAGGCTGAGATCGGAATATCGTTCAGCTCGACGGTATAGGGGACCGAGACCAGCGAGCCGGACGTCGTTCGAATGCGTATCGGCTGATCGTCGAGGACCCAGTCGGCGACGTATTCGATACCTTCCTCCGCTAAAAGGTCCGCGGTCTCGAAAGTCTCGGTCAGACCCGGACTTTCCCAGCCGCGCGGCGGCTTACCGGTTGCGGCACGGATCGCTTCAACAGTATCGCGGATCGCTTGCCGCTGGTCATCGAGGGCATGCATCGGACCCTGGCGATAGCCGTGGCCCATGATCTCCCAGTCTGCATCGGTCGCCGCTTCGATGATGCGCGGGTAGCTCGTGCAGACGGCGCCATTGGTCGCCAATGTCGCGCGCACGCCCGCTGCGCGTATCGTCTCGATGAGCCTCCAGAAGCCAACCCGCATGCCGTATTCATGCCAGGCCCAGTTTGGCAAGTCTGGAAGTAGCTGCTTGCCTCGCGGCGGCGGCAGCACGGTGCGGGGCATCGGGTGATCGATCGACCAATGTTCTACGTTTACGATTGTCCATACAACGATTCGTCCGCCGTCGGGGAGCGGCAGTGGCGGTCGATCGACGATCGCGCTGTAGTCAATCCGATCTCGTGGCCGCATAGGTTCCGGCAAGATCTACTCCTCGTTGAAGGCGTTGCAGCCTGCGCGTCACTATACCCAATCATATCGGGCCATGCAGGCGCGCCGTGACAGCGCTGCAGCCGAACCCCGGAAAAGCCAGTTCTTGCTAGAATTAACTCTTGTTGACCGAACAATAACAGGGGCAACCCATGGCAGACTTAAAGCCGCGCGTGGATCGACGCGAGTTTCTTCAGGCATCGGCAGTCGCCGGTCTCGCGGTCGTTGCGAGCAGCGCTACTGATACTGCTGATGCGCAGGAGTCTCCGGATCCGCCGATTCTGAATCAACCTGCCGGGGCGCCGCTGCGCGTGCGCCGTGTTGTCACCGGGCACCATGCAGACGGACAGTCGTTTGTGGCGATTGATGAGATGTCGGGCAACGTCAGCTCAAGACGGGAAGGTATGCAGGCGGCTGTGATCTGGTCCGCGGGCGAATCACCCGCCGACAACATGGACCGAGAAGACGGAGCCGCGCGAACGCTGGCAACATCAGATGACAACGGCACGGTCTTCCGGATCATCAAATACGATCCTGGTGTCGCCCCGCGCAATCACAGAACCCAGTCGCTCGATTATGCAGTCGTGATGTCCGGTGAGATTACGATGCGCATGGATGAGGGCGAGGTTATGTTGCGGCAAGGTGATGTGCTCGTGCAACGCGGCACGATCCATGACTGGATCAACAACGGTTCGGTGCCCTGCGTCGTAGCGTTTATCCTTTGTGCTGCGAAGCCCCTAGAAATCGACGGCAGGACGCTTGGCCCGACCGGGTGACAGAGATACCAACGCTCGATCTCGGACCTTATTTCTCCGGGGACACATCAGCGCGAGAGCGACTGGCGCGGGATCTGCGCGACGTGCAGGAGTCGATCGGCTTTTACGTCGTCGTGAATCACGGTGTGCCATCCGAGCCGATAGCGCGAGCGTACGCGGCGCTAAAAGAATTCTTCGAGTTGCCCCTGGATGCCAAGCTGAAAGGCAGGATTGACGAACGGTCAGTGGGCTATATTCCGGCGAAGACGACGGTCTATGTAACCTCGAAAATAAACATTAATACGAAACCGGATCTCAACGAGACGATTACTCTCGCTCGCGAAAGATTGCTGGACGACCCGGCGATACAACAGGGCCAGCGCTTCGTCGGGCCGAATCAGTGGCCGGAGTCACTTCCTGGATTTCGTGATGCGATGATCGCTTACCAGGATGTTCTGTCGGTCCTCGGTTACGCGATGTTGCCGTTATATGCGCGAGCACTCGATCTGTCTGCCGACTATTTCGATCCGTACTTCACCGCGCCGATGTGGTGGACGCGGAACACCTACTACCCCGCACTTGAAGCAGAGGAAAATCAGTTCGGCATCTCGCCCCATTCCGATCACAGCTTTATCACGCTGCTGCCGCTCTCGGACGTTCCAGGCCTCGAGATTTTACTGCCGAATGGTAGTTGGCTGCCGGCGTCGCCCGTGGCGGACGGTATTCTCGTCAACACCGGAGAGTTCTTGAATCGCTGGTCGAACGGGCGCTTTATAGCGACGCCTCACCGCGTGGTGACGCCCAATCGGGATCGCTATTCGATGGCGATGTTTTTCAACCCGAACGCAGACACTGTGGCCGAGCCGCTGGAGACTTGCGTATCAGAGGATCATCCAGCGATGTTTGAACCCGTTACGATGCTCGAGTACATGAGTTGGTATATCGATACGAATTATAAACGCGAGTCGGGCGGAAGGCAGGATTAAGCGAAGTGCTTGAAGCTGTATGCGAAGAACGTTATTGGCTGAGGGCCGCCAAGTGCGCCCTGTGCGTCTGCGTCTTGTTTCCGGCCTATCTCCTGGCCCAACAGCCAGGCGCCGGCGGCAAGCGCATGCAGCCCGTCCGCACAGACACGCCGCCGGTGATCGACGGCCGCTTGGACGATGCCGTCTGGAGCCGTGCCGCGGTTGTCGAAGATCTGCACCAGGTGCTGCCGGTCGAGTACGCTGAGCCGAGCGAGCGAACGACAATCTACGTTCTCTATGATCAGGATGCCCTTTACATCGGCGCTAAACTTTGGGATAGCGATCCAAGCCAGGTGACCGCGAGAGTTCTTCGCCAGGGCGAACTCATGTCGTCGGACGATGTGTTCGCGGTGATACTCAGCCCGTTCAACGACCAACGCAGCGGCTATCTATTCAGCGTCAATCCCAATGGCGTGCGCGTCGACGGGCTCTACCAGGACACGAATCGGCTGCTAATGGATTGGGATGGCATCTGGCAAGCGAGTTCGCGTCACGATGGCGACGGCTGGGTCACGGAGTTTGCCGTTCCGCTTAAGAGTATCTCCTTCAACCCGAACAGCGACGAGTGGGGTATCAATTTCTTTCGGCGAGTGGCCCGCAAGCAAGAGCAGATCAGCTGGATATCCCGTGATCGCAACTATAATCCGAGCATCTCCGGTATCGCCGAAGGGTTCTCGGGGTTGCAGCAGGGCGTGGGGCTGGACATCGTGCCTGCACTGAGCTTGAGTAAAGCGAAGCAGTATTCGCCTTCGGAATCGGATTCCGATGCCGAACCGTCCCTCGATATGTTCTATAAATTGACGCCCGGCTTGACTGGTGTGCTGACGCTCAACACGGATTTCTCCGCCACGGAGGTGGACGATCGGCAGGTCAATCTCACCCGGTTCAGTCTGTTCTTTCCGGAGAAACGCGACTTCTTCCTTCAGGACGCGGATATCTTTCAGTTCGGCAGGCTCGGTGCGTTCGGCGGGCCCGACAATAACAACGCGCGGCCGTTTTTCTCCAGAAAGATCGGACTCGGGCCCAACCGCGAGCCGGTCGGTCTCGACGGCGGCCTCAAGCTCAGCGGCCGGGTCGGGCGCTGGAATCTCGGCGTATTAGGCGTCCGGCAGGAAGAATTCGGAGATGTCGCCGCTTCCGATCTATTTGTCGGGCGAGTCGCCGCGAATGTACTGCAGGAATCCTCTCTCGGGGTGATCTTTACCGACGGCGATCCTAATTCGAACCAGGACAACAGCGTCTATGGGATCGACTTCCGATACTTAAATACGCGGCTTGCGAACGGCCGAGCCGTGGACGGCGATTTTTGGGTTGAGCAGAGTACGACGCCCGGGCTGGACGGAAAAGACCGGGCTCTCGGCATCTCGGCCAGCGCGAACACGACCGACGGGCTCGGTGGGTTCGTCAGTTATAAGACGGTCGAGGAGAACTTCAGGCCCGCGCTCGGCTTTGTCAGCCGACTAGGTATTCGAAATCTCGAAGGTTCGGTGAACTACACGTTTCGACCGATGGATAGCTGGTTTCGAGCGATTGAAGTCCGCGTGTTCTTCGACCGGTTCGAGCGGATCGCCGACGGCAGTCTTGAGAGTGAGAGGATCTCGCTGCGACCCTTCAGACTCCAGAACAATACCGGCGACACTTTCCAGGTCGATCTTATCGCCCGCAAGGAAGGCTTAATCGAGCCTTTCGAGATTTCAGATGGTGTGTTCATCCCGGTAGGAGACTACCAGTTCGATCGCGTCGCGATGCAGCTCAACACCGGGGGTCAACGGAAATTCTCCGGCGGCATCTCGTACGAG
>CAUZMW010000094.1:0-8614 GCA_963581225.1 Gammaproteobacteria bacterium | reverse complement strand
CGGAGGGCGGCACGTTGACGATTCGTCGCGCGCCGAACGGCCCGCTGCTGGTCGCAGGGAATCTGTCGATCGTCGCGAGCAGCGGCCGGGTGGCGTGGCAGGGCGAGAACGCCGCGTTATGCCGCTGCGGACATTCCAATAACAAACCATTTTGCGACGGCGCCCACAAAACAGCCGGCTTCGAGGCGGATTGAGGGAACGATGCAGGTCTCCATCGAATACTGCGTACCCTGAAACTATCTACCCATGGCCACCGGTCTGGCGGCCAAGATTTCGGCGGAACTCGGGATTAAAGCGACGCTCGTCAAGGGTGTAGCCGGCGTGTTCGATATCATCGCTGACGAGAAAGTAATTTTCTCGAAGAACGAGGAGCAGCGTTTCCCGCAGGACATCGAGATTCTCGAAGCATTGCGGGAACTCACAGGCTGACGCGATGCCGATCACGACGCGGACGGCGGAGCCGCAAGATCTCGCCGCCATCGTCGAGATCTACAATCAGGCCATTGCGATTCACTCAACGGGCCATCTCGACCCGCTCTCGGAAGACGACCAACGACAATGGTTTGAGGATCATGCCTCGGACTATCCGATACTCGTCGCCGCGGTGGACGACACGGTGGTCGGCTGGGCGAGCTTCAGCAGCTATCGTCCCGGTCGCGGCGCATTTCGTCATACGGCCGAGATCAGTTATTACGTCGATGCGGCGCACCGCAGGCAAGGAGTCGCGTCCGAACTGATCGCGCGTTCGATCGAGCGCTGTGCCGCTCTGGGCTTTAAGACACTGGTCGCGATCTTACTGGCCGACAATCAGGCCAGTATCACGCTGCTGGTGAAGTTCGGCTTCGAGCGGTGGGCACATCTGCCGGACATCGCGGACTTCGACGGCCGCGAAGTCGGTCATGTTTTTTACGGCTTGCGTGTTGTCTGACGGCCCAGTTTGCTAGAAGCGCAGGTTCAACGCGGCGCAGAGAAACTTCATCAGTGGTTTAGCCGTCGCAAAGCGGGCTGCGACTTCGTCGATGAACTCGGCACTTCTGATGCCGCTTATCGGAAACTCCGAGATCGCGATGAAGTCTTTGCGCTTCAGGTCTTCTATATACGCATGCTCGGCCGCATAGCCTCGCGGCGGGCGCTTGAGCCGATCACCGCCGAAATGAAAGTGCTCGACGAAGCGTTTGGAGTCTCGTGCGCGTCTCCAGGCACTCGAGTTCTCGTCAATGGACTCTCTAATAGCGGCGAGTGCCTCGGAGTCCGGCCGCCAGATCCCAGCGCCAAAGAAACTATTTTTCGGCTGAATGTGGAGATAGAAACCCGGTGCGTGGACATCCTTGCCGAGTTCGTGCCTGAACTGAATGCCGACGTTTGTCTTGTAGGGCGTCTTGTTCTTTGAGAAGCGCGTGTCGCGATAGACGCGCATCAGCGAGCCACCCGTACGCTTGCCGATGGCGACGAAGTGTTTGGAGATCTTCTCAAGCCGCGGCTCCATTGCGTTGATAAACTTCAACGCCGGTTCGAGCACATGCGCCTCATAGCAGTGCTTATTTTCTTTGAACCATTCGCGCTCGTTGTTCTCTGCGAGCTCGGTCAGAAATCGAACAGTCTGGGCGGGGAAACCCGCAAACTCTGGCATGGCTCTCTTAGTCAATGATTCTGCTCCTGCGCGTAGCGACTTCTTACTGTTCTCGCCAGCGCAACGTCTGAAACCAGTAGTCGTGTATCGTTGGCAGCCAGGTATCGCTCTCCCGTGCCGTAATCCAGGCGTTGAGAAACGCGAGAAAATCGGCATCCCCTTTATTCACGGCGAATCCTGCGCGCGCCTGCAAGAGCGGTGCCGACAACGGCGCATCGATGACTGCCGGATTCTCCAACGCCAGAAAAGTGGGAATCGGCTCATCCTCTAGATAGGCGTCGGCGTGTGCATCGAGTAGCGCGGCAGACGCCTGCTCGACATCGCTGAATTCCAGTATCTCCGCACGTGGAAATATCCGCGCGGCCTGCTCCGCTGCAACGGATCCGGCAACTGTAGCGATCCTATATTCGGCGTCGTCGAAGTCCTCCACGCTCGAGACCAGAATCGTCGTGTCCCGGTTCGTGGCCAGGGTGATACCTGTCATGGCGTAAGGTTGACTGAAGTTCACGTGCAGCGCTCGCGCCGGCGTGATCGAGAGTCCCGCAGCGATGAGGTCAATTTCCCCCGCTTCCAAAGCGGAGATAATTCGTTCCTCGGCATAGACGCGGATATCGATCTCAACACCCATGTCGCTCGCGAGCGCTTTAGACACGTCGATCTCGAAGCCAGTGAACTCACCGGGTGCCTGTCGAATTGCCCAGGGAGTGACGAGTACGACTCCGACGCGAAGCGTGCCGTTATTGAGGACTTGCTGCAGAGTCCGCGCGAAACTGCTGCCCGGCAATGCCAGGCTGAAGAGGACGAGAAGAAGTCGAGTTCGGCTCGCGGACATCGACTCACTATGCGTACCGCCGGCGTTCAAGTCCAGCGGCTTGGGAGGCTTGTTACTGTAGTGCGAATCTAACTCGAGTATAGGAACGTTGCTCGATACTCTGTTCCATAAATATTCGTGGTTCGAAGCGCCATCTTTCCACTGCCTCGATGGCCTCTCGCCGGAAGTACGCGTCATGAGACGCCTCTGTTATCACAACGTCTCGCGTTGTTCCGTCGAGCATGATGACGAACTCGATATCCACCCAGCCTTCGATTCCTCTGGCGGCCGCTCAAGTAGGATAGCTCGCCGCCACGAACTCGATCGCCTCCAGGCTGGAGGTCGGCATCGGTTTCAGAGATTCCATCTCTAACAGGCGCGCCGTTAACGATGCATCGGTTTCACTGACCCTCAATGCATCGACGTCAAGCGTGTCAGTTTCCTCAATCCACGTCTTCGTGGCCTGTGTGTCCTGGGATTCGATCGTCTCGGTCGCGCGTCCAATGAATTCCTCGAAGAGTATCTGACGAGCCTCCCGAGCTCCTTCATCGGGAATCTGTACGTTCGACCACGACGAGTTCAAGCTGACTAAAAGAGCGGTGAAATCCTCGGCAGCGCGTTCGAGGTCCGCAATTGTCGCGTGGTGGGCGACATGCACATCGACGGATATCGGGCGAGAGTGGAGAACTAGCGCCCCCAATAGCGCCAAAATCGCAACAGCCAGGCCGATGCTCAGAATACTTCGCTTCATAGGTATGCCGGTTCACGTAGTCGGGCACGTTCACCTTAAGGAATGCAGTAAACAGTTACAGTGACTGGTTTCACGGAGCCCGTGGCCGGTTGGCCGGGTGGGGGAAACTGGAGAGCTTATGTCTAGTCGGCAGCTCTAAGTAGCGAAGTTACCGTCTATGTCTCGCCGTCGGGTTTCTTGCGCTCAATCTGCTCGACTTCCGAGCGAAGCGTCTTCCGATCCTTCATTCTTTTCGCGGACTTCGATCTCTCATGGCGACCGCCCTTTCTGAGCAGAGGAGAGCGCGCAGCCGGGTTGCGAGTTTTCTTGTTCATGCTCGGGTTATGATGCCGGATTCCTTAGTAACTCGGTCTCATAATCCATGTATCTCAACGACTTATCCCCACCTCAATAGCACCGTGTAACTTTCGTGTAACTCACTGCCACGCGCTGCGGCTCACCGCGATCCACCGATCTTAATATAGATCAACGACTTAGCTGAACGCTAGTTACACATCGCGCGGCGCAGAGTGCGACTCAGAATCGGACTTGAGAATCAGAATGCGCGGCGAAATGTGAGTGGTAGCGTCCACAATGCGAACCACGGTAGCAAACGCCTCTCGATGCTGAGGTGACCGGGGTCACAGCGGAGAGACGCCCTCGGCACGATCGCGTACGGCAGCGAGTATGACGGGAAGGTCATGCCCTAGTATCCGGCCGACGATCAATCTGGAAATGGGCAAGCCCGGCTCGAAGTCCAGGAAGTACATCAGGATGATACCGCCCCCGGTGCGGGGTAAGAGCCGCCAGGTGCCTTCGAGTTTACTCAGCGGCCCGCTTACTCTGCTGACGTCAATTCTGGTGTACGGCTGGTAGTCGGCCCGGAACTCGTGATCGAAACTCGGCAAGTACCACCTGGGTTTGACGCGCTGACGAAAAATCTGCGCATTCTCCTGCTCGAACGTCTCGATCAGTTCGCAGCTCAACACATTCGGGACGTATTCGGGCGCATTTTCGCAATCCTCGAGAATAGCCCAGACATACTCTGCCGTTGCATCGATCAGGACGGCTGCCCGAATATGTCCCCTATACCGCTGATCGTCACCGAAGTTGACAATAATCCGTCCCGCCTGGAGCTCTTCTTGAACGATCCAGTCCAAGTCGGTGTCCTGAGCCGACAGCGAGACGGGCAATGCGGAGATGACCGCTATCCAGCCGGCTAAGGCCGATCTGGTCATAGCGTCTAAGCCGGGTCCTCATCGACAATGGTATTTCGCAGAACGCCCACGCCTTGAATATCGATCTCCACGACATCGCCCGGTTTCATCCAGATCGGCGGCTTGCGCACGCGGCCCACTCCACCCGGGGTGCCGGTGACGAGCACGTCCCCCGGTTCGAGCGGCGTCCAGGTCGAGCAATATTCGATGAGTTGCGGGATATCGAAACATAGATCGCTGACAGACGAGTCCTGAAGAACGTCGCCGTTCAGCCGCGTTTGCAGATGAAATTGCGTCGGATCATTCTGCTCGTCGGTGGTCACCATCCACGGACCAAATCCGCCGCTCCGATAGAAGTTCTTGCCAGCGGTAAACTGGATCGTGTGGTACTGGTAATCACGGACACTACCTTCGTTGCAGCAGCTATAACCGGCCACATAGTCCATAGCGTCTTCTCGCGCCACATGGCGAGCGGTCTTGCCGATGATAACCGCCAGCTCACCCTCATAATCGAAGTGCTCCGAGACGCGCGGCCGGACCAGCGGTTGTTGGTGACCAACCAGACTGTCCGCGAAGCGAGTGAAGAGCACGGGATGACTGGGCGGCTCACGGCCCGTCTCCCTGATATGCCCCATGTAATTAATGCCGACACAGAGAATCTTGTTTGCGTTGGGGATGACCGCAAGATAGCTGATGTCTTCCTCGGCACAATCCGGATCGAGTGGCTCCAGGGCTCGAAGCCGATCGAGCGCTCCTGCCGCCAAGATCGCCCGCAGATCCGGGAATTCAGCCGCCAGCCTGGCGCCCGCGTCAATGATTCCGCCATTGGTCGCAATGCCGAAGCTCGGCCGACCATCTCGTTCAAAACTCAATACACGCACTGACGATTCTCTGTTGGTTTGATGTTATGCGGCTGCGACATTCGCCGTGGTGGCCCGGGACTCGGATTCGGCCGCGAAGGCCGAGATGGCGTCGTCCAGCGCGACGACCCTCTGGCCTTTCTGCCCAAGGCGTCTGATCGACACGGTTCGTGCTTCGACCTCTCGGTTACCCACCGCGATGATGACGGGCGTCTTCGCCAAGCTGTGTTCACGAACCTTGTAGTTAATTTTTTCGTTGCGGAGATCGAGTTCAACTCTAAGGCTGGCGGCGCGTACTTTTTCCGCGACCTCGCGAGCGTACTCGTCCCCGTCCGACGTAATAGTCGCGACGACGATCTGTAGCGGCGCTAACCAGAACGGCAGGACTCCGGCGTAATGCTCGAGCAGAATTCCGATGAAACGCTCCAGGGAGCCGAAGATTGCACGGTGGAGCAGCACCGGCGTGTGCCGATTGCCATCTTCGCCCACGTAGGTCGCGCCGAGCCGCTCGGGTAGGTTCAGGTCGACCTGCAGCGTGCCGCATTGCCACTCCCGGCCGATTGCGTCGCGCAGCGCGAAATCGATTTTCGGCCCGTAAAATGCACCCTCGCCGGGGTTGTAGGCGTACTCCAGGTTCAACGACTCCATCGCGGCCTTAAGCGCGCTTTCCGCCCGATCCCAGACGCTATCCTCGCCGACCCGCCGCTCGGGCCGGTCGGCGAATTTGATCACGACGTCGTCGAAGCCTAGATCGCTATAGATATTCAGCAGGAGCTTACAGACGGCGCCGGTCTCGGCTGTGATCTGTTCCTCCGTACAGAAGATATGCGCGTCGTCCTGGGTAAACGCACGCACGCGCATCAGGCCGTGCAAGGCGCCCGACGGCTCATACCGATGAACCTTGCCGAACTCGGCCAGCCGATACGGCAGATCGCGGTAGCTCCGGAGATCGTTTCTGAAGATCTGGACATGTCCCGGGCAATTCATCGGCTTGATGGCGAAGACACGCTCATCTTCGGTGCGGATCGTAAACATATTCTCGCCAAAGGTTTCCCAATGACCCGATGCCTTCCATAACTCGCGGTCCATCAACTCCGGCGTATTTACTTCGCTGTAGCCGGCTTCGTCCTGACGAGCGCGCATGTATTCAATCAGCGTCTGGAACAACGTCCAGCCTTTGGCGTGCCAGAAAGTCGCGCCGACGGCTTCCTCTTGAAAGTGAAACAGGTCCATTTGGCGTCCGAGCCGCCGATGATCGCGCCGTTCAGCTTCCTCGAGCCGGTGCAGATACTGCTTGAGATCCTTTTCGCTGGCCCAGGCTGTCCCGTAGATCCGCTGCAACATGGCGTTTCGGGAGTCTCCGCGCCAATAGGCGCCGGCCAATTTCGTGAGTTTGAACGCCTGGCCGAGGCGTCCGGTAGACGGCAGGTGAGGACCGCGACATAGATCGATAAACTCGCCCTGCCGGTAGAGGCTGATCATCTCTTCCGCGGGGATGCCGGCGATGATTTCTGCCTTGTAGAGTTCTCCCTGCCTGGTAAAGAAGTCGACCGCCTCGTCGCGAGTCCAGACCTCGCGAACTATCGCCTCGTCGCGCTTGACAATTTCCCGCATACGGGCCTCGATCGCTTCGAGATCCTCAGGCGTAAATGGCTCCTCGCGGGCGAAATCGTAATAGAAGCCGTCTTCGATTGCCGGCCCGATCGTGACCTGGGTATCGGGATACAACTCCTTGACGGCCTCGGCCATGACATGGGCGGCGTCGTGCCGCAGCAGTTCCAGCCCCTCAGTTGAGCTTCTGGTGACGATCTCGATGTTGACATCGTCCTCGAGCGGCAGGGTCAGGTCGCAGAGCGTGCCATCGACCCTGATTGCGACGGCATCCTTCGCCAGTCTGGCGCCGATCGACGCCGCCACGGCGCTGCCGGTTACGGGTTCTGGGAACGGTTTTTTCGAACCGTCGGGTAAGGTTACTATCGGCATGTTGCTCCGCCTCGCGCGTTCGGAGCGCATTGTACGAGATGTGAGCCCCTTAGGGGGCAGACGGCGGTAGCGGAGCTGGTCGGTCTATAGAGACTCGGATCTGGCGGGGCTGCTCTCCGGGCGGCTATAACGGGCGCGACCTTGCATCAGGAGCCCGGCGCCGTCGTCGTCAACATGGGCGACCACTGCCTTACGGCGGTGTAGCCGCACGGTATCGTCGGGGCTGACGACGAACACGAGGTTGACGACCGATCCGGCTGGGAGCCCGAGGGCTTCGAGCTCGAGGAATACGCCCATAGCGGATAGGTTGCGGGCCTGGCAACGACGAAATCGCCCCCCCGGTACCGACAGGTAGACGGTGGTGGATACCTTGTTTCTTTCGAGTAGACGTCGTTCCAATGGACTGTTCCTCCCTATTTGGGATCAGACTCTTGTTGTCGTCGGTAAAGGATGCCCGTGGTTGAAGCGAAATGAAAACGGCGAGATTATGTCGATGCAGCGCCCATCGAGCCGATCTGGATCGCGTCCTGCCGCCTCTGCCTTAAGCCCTGTTAGCCTTGCGGGGTAGAGGGCGGCAAGATCTGCCGCAGCCGGCCCTGAAGCCGAGTGTCGAGGCCTCCGGGACGGCGGCGGAGTCGATTATGTCGCCCTCACCGCGCTGGGACGGGGCGCCGATAAGCCGGATCGATTCGGGCTCGGTCGCGAAGTTCGTTTTTGGGCCCGGGAGATCCCGGCAAAACCAGTTGTTGACACCTCTGACCCTAGGTCCGACAATGCTCGGCTTGTGTTCGCGGAGGGGTACCCAAGCGGTCAACGGGGGCAGACTGTAAATCTGCTGGCTATGCCTTCGTAGGTTCGAATCCTACCCCCTCCACCAGTAACGGTGGCGGGGGTGTGGTACGGAAGGCGGGTGTAGTTCAACGGTAGAACCTCAGCCTTCCAAGCTGATGATGGCGGTTCGAGTCCGCTCACCCGCTCCATCGGACACGGAGGTGGCACACGCTGGCGTAAAGTGAGAGTAACTTAAACAGGAACTCAAGAAGGGTCTCAGGGCAAGACTCAAAGGCGGGCGCGAACGTTTCCCGCCCACATAGCTCAGTGGTAGAGCACTTCCTTGGTAAGGAAGAGGTCACCGGTTCAAGTCCGGTTGTGGGCTCCAAGGTTGTGCAGATCGGTTCACTCGACACATTATTATATAGACGCGTCCTCGCAAGTACCGCAAGGGCGAATGTTAGCTGACTAGATAAATGTCCAATTAGAAGAGGTTTAGGGGTTACTCCTATGTCCAAAGTAAAATTTGAACGAACGAAGCCACACGTGAACGTGGGGACGATAGGTCATGTGGATCATGGGAAGACGACGCTGACGGCGGCGCTGACGAAG
>CAUZMW010000093.1:0-8911 GCA_963581225.1 Gammaproteobacteria bacterium | reverse complement strand
TCGGTTTGTTCCCGCGGGGTCTCGATACGCTGCTCTTCTACGGTCTCCGCCGCCAGAAGCGCTACGGTACCGACGTCGCTCGATGTCTCGATGGCGAGCAGCTTCAACGCAGGTTCGCTCTCTTGCTCGGCTCAACATCAGGGAGTAATGTTTCGGCGAAGGAGAGCGCCTCTCGAGGATCCTCGAGCAAAGGCATCGGCGGCAGACTACCGAGGAAGACGCGTCCGTAAGAACGCGTCCGCAGCCGCGGATCGCAGAGCACGACCAACCCGCGATCGTCGAAATCACGGATCAACCGGCCGACCCCCTGCTTCAACGCCAGGACGGCCTGGGGAAGCTGAAACTGATTGAACGGATCGCCGCCTTCGTTACGGATGCTGTCGATCCGCGCCCGTATCAGCGGATCGCCGGGAGACGCAAACGGTAATTTGTCGATGACGACCATACGCAGCGCAGACCCTCTGACGTCCACGCCCTGCCAGAAACTGCCAGTTCCGAGCAGCACGGCATCGCCCGCCTCACGAAACCGCTCCAACAGGTCGGTACGCGCTCCCTCCCCCTGCACGAGCAACGGGCCGGGCAACGACCTTGTCTTCAGTAGCCGATGCGCCTCGTTCAGGGCCCGGTAGCTCGTGAACAGCAGAAAGACGCCGCCGCCGCTTGCTTCTATCAGCGGATACACCTCGCCAAGCAGCCGCGATACGAACTCAGGCTCCGTCGGTTGAGGCAATCCTTGCGGAAGATAGAGCCTGGCGTTCTCTTCATAGTTGAATGGACTCGGCAACACCTGCGTCAGAGGATCCTCGACGCCGACGCGGTCGAGAAAATGGCTGAAATTGTCACCGACGGCCAGGGTCGCCGACGTAAAGATCCAGGTACCGCCGTGAGCGTCGATACGCTGGCCAAGCTCAACACCCGTATCCAACGGTGTCCAGTGCACTGCCAGGCTGCGCTGCGAGACCTCGACCCAGCGCAGCCCGCGGGGATCGGCCTCGTCCAGCGTCTTGAGCCGGCTGATGCCATCCTGGCAACGCTCCCAACAACCGTGGAGACCCGGGCTGATCTCACGAGCGTCTTCGAGTCGGGAGCCCAGTTGATCCAGGCTCTCTCGCCAATCCAGCACGGCCTGCTGGAGCTCGTCCGAGCACGCATCCCAGGGCACTCTGCCGGAGTGCTCGCCGGCGGCCAGCCGCGAGTCGGCGGCTCGTTTGACGAGCGCGTCGGACAATGGCTCCAGCTCTCGATCCAGGCCCGTAGCGCGCGCTTCGGCAAGTACGTCGCGGGCAAGGTGCTGTAACTCACGGCTGCCGACGGAGACGCCGAAGAACTGCTGAGCGATATCAGGAAGTTGGTGCGCCTCGTCGACGATGACGGCGTCCGAGCCGGGCAGCAGTTCGCCGAAGCCCGCTTCCTTGAGGGCCAGATCCGCCAATAGCAGATGATGATTCACGATCACGACGTCGGCCGCCTGAGCTTTTCGCCGCGCCTCAACGACAAAGCAGTCATCGAAAAATTCGCAGCGGTTGCCGAGGCAGTTGTCGGCAGTCGAGGTAATCCTCGAGCGAAGCGCGTCGTCCTCGGAAAAGTCCGCGAGTTCGGTCAGGTCACCGCTGACACCCGACCGCGCCCAGGAAGATATGCTCGCCAGCCGATTCTGAAATAAACCGCTACGCGCACCCTCCTGCCGCGCGACCTCGAGCCGATGCCAGCACAGGTAATTGTTGCGGCCTTTCAGCAGGGCCACCGTGACCGGACGGCCGATCGCCGCGCCGAGCATCGGCAGGTCGCGGTCGTAGAGCTGATCCTGAAGGGTTCGTGTGCCGGTAGAAATGACCGCACGTTTCCCTGACAGAAGCACCGGCACGAGGTAGGCGAAGGTCTTGCCGATACCCGTCCCTGCCTCGATGGCGAAATGACGGCGCTCGACAAGTGCGTCCCCGATCAGTCGGGCCATCTCTTCTTGCGCGTCCCGATGGGTAAAACCGGCCAGATGCTCGGCCAGTAATCCTCCGGGCCGAAACATCTCGGCTAGGTCATGCATGACGCCACTATAGCGTGATCTTGGTTCACAGCCGTTAATCGAATCTCGGTAGCAAGTGTAGGAGCGGCCGCCCGGCCGCGATGCGAACGTCGACCTTGCCGTAACTAGCGGCCGCAATAGTCCATGGCTCGCTGCGCCTTACCCACCACGCTCTTATCCGGCGTTACTGCCAATGGCTGCGTTCGCCATGAACTATCACACCCGCCGGTTATGGGTAGCATTGCATTCACAATTGTGGCCATTTCGATATACTCCGGCTCTCGTAACCTATCTGACACTGTAGGGATCCATGACCACTCGACTCGAACTCCTCAGCGACTGGGTCGCCGAGGCGGCTGAACGTAGCCAGCCGGAGCAAATTCACTGGTGTACCGGCAGCAAGGACGAATACGACTCTCTCGTTCAGGAGATGCTCGGCAGCGGCGACCTGCGCGAGCTAAATCAGAACAATTATCCCGATTGCTATTTACATCTCTCCGATCCCCACGACGTCGCACGCGCAGAGCATCTCACCTACGTCTGCTCTGAGAATGAGCTCGATGCCGGCCCGAATAACAACTGGATGGCGCCGGCCGAAGCGAAGAAAAAGATGGAAGGACTCTTCGCCGGCTGTATGCGCGGCCGGACTCTCTATGTCATCCCGTACTGCATGGGCCCGCTGGGATCGGCCTATGCCCGATACGGCGTTGAGATTACCGACAGCCCGTATGTCGTCGTGAATATGTATCTCATGACCCGCATGGGTCAGGGGGCGCTCGAGGAAATAGAGAAAAAAGGCAGCTTTATCAAAGGATTGCACTCAATCGGCGAGCTGGATCCCGAGCGCCGCTTCATCATGCATTTCCCGGAAGAACTCGCGATCATGAGCTACGGCTCAGGTTACGGCGGTAATGCCCTGTTGGGTAAGAAATGCCACGCACTGCGGATCGCGAGTTATCAGGCACGCACGGAAGGCTGGCTCGCCGAGCACATGCTAATCGTCGGCGTCGAAAACCCGGAAGGCGAGACCCACTACCTCGCGTGCGCATTTCCCTCGGCCTGCGGCAAGACCAACCTCGCCATGCTCATCCCGCCGGAGAGCCACAAAGGTTGGAAGGTCTGGACGCTGGGCGACGACATCGCCTGGATGCATCTGGACGAGAACGGTCAACTCAGGGCGATCAATCCGGAGGCAGGCCTATTCGGCGTTGTACCCGGCACGAACCGGCAGACGAACCGTAACGCCTACGAGACGATCCAAACCGATACGATCTTTACCAACGTCGCCGTCACGGCCGACAATGACCCCTGGTGGGAGGACAAGGACACCGGCGAGCCGGTGATCGACTGGCAGGGCCGCGCCTACGATCCAGCTAACGGCCTGGCCGCCCATCCGAACTCCCGTTTCACCGTTGCGGCTACCCACAACCCCAGTTACTCAACCCTAGCCGAAGCACCCGAAGGCGTGCCGATCTCGGCCTTGGTCTTCGGTGGACGACGGCGTGAACTCGCACCGCTGGTGTACCAGGCGAAGGACTGGGCCCATGGCGTCCTTGTCGGCGCGAGTGTCGCGTCGGAAACCACGGCGGCTGCGACTGGAGAAGTCGGAATCGTTCGCCGCGACCCGATGGCGATGAAACCATTCTGCGGCTACAACTTCGCGGACTATTGGGCCCATTGGCTGAGCTTCGGCGCACGCTCCGACAAACTACCGAAGATCTTTCACGTTAACTGGTTCCGTCGGGATGCCGACGGGAAATTCCTCTGGCCCGGCTTCGGCGAAAACCTCCGAGTCCTGCGCTGGATTATCGAGCGCTGCGAAGGACGTGTGGATGCGGAGGAGTTACCGATCGGCTTTCTGCCAGTAGCCGCCGACATCGACCTAACGGGCCTGGATATCTCCGACGAGGCGCTGGCGCAACTGCTGTCGGTGAACCGCGAACAATGGCAGGTAGAGCTGGAGCAGATCGGGGAGTATCTCGACAGCTACGGGGATCGTCTGCCCACGGAACTCCGTGCCGAGCACGCCAAGGTAGTCCAGGCGCTAGCGTAACTTCCTACGAATACGGGGACGGTTTACCTAACTTACGAACCCTGTTGAACTGTCTAGATAGTTAGGTAGACCGTCCCCGTATTCGTAGGAGATTAATCTTCGACGATATAGTGAACGGCTGACGACGCGCCCGGTTGGGCGACCCGTCCCAAGCCAATGACGCCCTCGCCGACCATTACTTCCTGACCCTTAAATATCAGCCTGAGCGTTTCGTCCGGCTGACGGGCCGGCCCAGACCAACCGTCGGCAACATGCTCGTCGCCTCGTCAGGCTGCCAGAGGACCTCGAAGAGCACGACTTCATCGGCCTTACCTCTGACTACCGCGACGTCGATCTGCCGAACCATTCCGCTCCACTCTTCGGAAAGCTGCTCTACCGTCGCGGACGTCGTGATGATCTGCTGAGCTTTGGCCTGGCTCGTCATTCGATTAGCCGTGTGCACGGCCGAACCAAAAATGTCTCGATTCTCCTGCACGACGGGGCCGAAGTGACAGCCGATTCGAATCGCAACGTGGCCGTCGCCATGCCGCAGCGACGTATCCGCAGAGATTTTCTCCTGCATCTGCTTCGCGGCATTCATCGCGTCGTCGGCCACAGGGAATGTCGACATCACTTCATCCCCCATAGTCTTAATGACGCTGCCCGAGTGTTCCTCGGTGGCCGCGCGCATGATCTCAAGACAGCGGCCGACCATTTCTCTGGCCTGATCATCACCGAGTTGATCGTAAAGTTGCGTACTGCCCACGACGTCCGCGAACAAAATGACAACTTCGACATCCCTACCCATAGGTAGTCATCCTACGTGTATGGCCACAGGATTATACGCAATACCTAAGAAACAGATTTCGCTGGCAGCGAACGTTCGTGCGGGTTTGAGGCCTAACGCGGCTACGGTGGGAACGGCTGACAGGCCGCAATCAACCTATTTCTCGGCGACGAGGTAGGCGATCCACGCAGGATCAGCCTCACCGGTGGCCTCCTCGAAAAACTCGCCGTTCCCCTCGCCGTCCTCATCCTCGCCTTCCCAGTAGACGCGAACCGACGCGAAGCCGGCTTCTTCCAAGAGCTCGCGAAGCTCGGGCAACGACCAGAGCCGCCAGTCGTAGCTGAACGCTTTCTTGATTCTTGATCCGTCGGGAAACTTGAAGTTGATGTGGCAAACCGCACGCCCGGTCACCGGTTCGTACTTAGCCTGATGCCAGATGTACGTGAACCCCTCGCACTTCGTTTTCTCCTTCTGGGTCTCGTAGGCCTCCGAACCGCCATACGCATCCAGGAAAAAGACGCCGTCCTCGTGTAGCGACTCGCGAACTCGCGAGAAGTAGTCGCGCATTTCGGCGCGCGTCTTGAAAATCCAGTAACTGAAGTTGAATGCGCCGACAATATCGACGAGCCCGGTATCCACGCGCATGACATCGCCATTGAGCAGCTTGACCCGCGGCCTGTCGGCCTCCGGCAACCGGCCGATGCGGTTCTTTCTGCCCCAGTCCAGCACATCTTGATCGATGTCTACGCCGACGGCATGGCGTCCGGTTCCGGTACGTACCCACTCGCAAGACGCACTCGCGGTACCGCAGAAATCCTCTCTGAAACTCACCGCGTCGCGGCCCCTGAGATCGCGGAAAGTGTCGTCCAGAAACTCGATCTCGGTTTCTACATTCTGCACGGCTTCTTCATAGAGCTCGTGAAGATCTGCTTGTTCAGCCATGGTTGGTTGGCCGATTTTTTTTGCCTGTGCGCGTGCCACTGGGACCTCTTAGGATGAAAATGTTGGAGGGAAGGTCGTCATTGTAGCCAATCCCTGCTGAAGAATCGCGACTAGGCTGTCGCTCGGAGATGTTCCGTCAGGCCAGCAAGCCCTTCCTCGCCATGGGGTAGTTCACTTAAGAATCGGCGCCAGCGTCGACCACCGGGCTGCGCTGCGTAGAGCCCCATCAGATGGCGGGTCATCGACTTCAGCGACGTCCCTCGCCGAATCTCACGGTGCAGGTACGGCAGAAACGTGGTCAGGACATCCTCGCGACACGGCAGCGGCGTATCGCCAAACAGAATCCGATTGAGCTTCGCCAATACGTACGGGTCGTGGTAGGCGTGTCGGCCCAACATCACGCCATCAACGTGTTCGAGCTGTTCCAGAATCTGTTGCTCGCTCGTGAGGCCACCATTAATTATCACTTCTAGCTTCGGGTAGTCCTCCTTGAGGCGGTGGACGCGCGCGTAGTCCAACGGCGGAATCTCGCGATTCTCCTTAGGGCTTAGGCCGCTCAGCCAGGCCTTGCGAGCGTGAACGATGAAAGTCCGGCAGCCGGCCTCAGCCACGGTGCCGACGAACCCGTGCAGAAATTCGTAGCTGTCCTGATCGTCGATGCCGAGTCGCGTCTTTACCGTGACAGGCACATCGACCGCGTCGGACATGGCAGCGATACTCTCCGCGACTCGTTCCGGCGCGGCCATCAGCGCCGCGCCGAACCTCCCGGCCTGAACGCGGTCGCTCGGACAACCCACATTGAGATTGATCTCGTCGTAGCCCGCGTCCTCGCCGTAGCGAGCTGCCTCTGCGAGCTCAGCGGGATCGCTGCCGCCAAGTTGCAACGCCAGCGGATGCTCAGAGGGGTCATACCGGAGCAGCTCCTGACGATCACCGCGGATTAGCGCGACCGCCGTGATCATCTCCGTGTACAGCCAGGCATTCGGCGCGAGCAGCCGCAAGAGATATCGGCAATGCCGGTCGGTGCGCTCCATCATGGGCGCGACCGAGATCTTTCGGCAGTCAGCTGAGTTCCTCATGTCGGCTTTTTCTCAATCGAAAAGGCTACTGCGTACCCGCATTATCCTTAACTGGCTCCAGTAACCCAGCCTCGACCAGCTCGGCGCAGGTGTTCCGAATCAGATTGAACGGCAGTGTAGCCCTCTCCGCGACATCGAGTAGCGATTGCGTGCCATCAGACTGATTCAGAAGCCACAGCATCGCAAGCTCTCGTTCCGGTAGCCGCTCGCCACCAAGCTTGCGGTACAGACCACGGCGGACAAGTTTAGGTTCTCCTTTAGGATGGCGATTCAGAAAACGTTGATCATGCTCGATCACGTCAACGATCTCCAAGCACACTTGCAGGGATTCGGCGAGCCTCTCAGCCATAACGAAACTAAGATCGTCCGCCGAGCTGTGATACTCCGCGTACTCGCCGTTGGGCGTTCTCGTTAGCCGCCCGACGGGCAGATCGAAGCCCGGGGAACAAAACTGTCGCTCATCGTAACCGAATGGGTCGAACTCGACTGTTCGCCCGGCTCGCGCTTCGACGACGTAGCGCGCAATGCGGTCGATGCTTGCGTCTCCGCGCCGGGATTTCTTGTAGGTGAAATTTCCAGCATCGCCCAGCAACACAGCGACGAGACCGTACTCAATGCGATGCAGTTTTGCAGCGTTCTGTGGAAGCCAGGTAATCGACCCGATGGTTCCGGGTCCCCACACGAAGCGATATCCATATCTTCGGTCCATCCCCGCGAGCGCTTTGGCGAGATACGCCGTAACGGCGATCCCACTCAGATTGTCATTGGCCAGCGAAGGATGGCAGGTGTGACTATATATAAGGACTCAGGAGCTTATCGCCGAGGGGCCAGGAGCAGGTTTACTGATCGGCAACAACGTTCTCGCTCATGTGCCCGACTTGAATGATTTCGTAGCCGGGCTAAAGATCGCTCTTGCGGAGCGTGGAACTCTTTCGTTGGAATTTCCCCATCTGCTAAATCTGATCGATCAAGTACAGTTCGATACAATCTATCAGGAGCATTACTGTTACTTCTCTCTATATGCAGTCTGCCAAGTGCTCGAACACCATGGGCTTAGCATCTTCGATGTCGAGGAGCTTCCTACGCACGGCGGATCACTTCGCATACTCGCTCGACATTCGAACGAGAACGACAGACCGGTTCTCCCGTCAGTTGCCTGCATTCGAGACCGGGAAACGGCCGCAGGCTTGATGAGTTTCGAAACGTTCGATGCATTCGGCGAGAGAGTGGTCAATATCAGGCGGCAGTTAGTCGACTTTCTCACTAGAGCCCGCGGCGATGCAAAACGAGTTATCGGCTACGGGGCGCCCGGAAAAGGCAATACGCTTCTGAACTATTGCGGAGTCCGTCAGGACTTGCTCGAGTTCGTCGTCGATCGAAATCCTTATAAGCACGGAAAGTTCTTGCCTGGCACACATATCCCCGTCTATTCGCCCGAAAAATTGGACGAGATACGCCCAGATTACGTGCTCATACTCCCGTGGAATCTGGAGACAGAGATTACGGGGCAACTCACCCATATTCGAGAGTGGGGCGGGAAGTTCGTCATTCCGATCCCTGAACTCAGAATCTTTTAGCGATCTCTTCAGCCTGCCGAGACAAGCTACCTATCGGACGGGTCAGCTATCCGAAGCTAATCGAGCTACGGCCAATTAGGACGCGCCCGTGAGTGACGCGTGTCACACATCTGCATCTCGATCGATAGCGCTAGGCTTTGCAGTCTCAAAATTCTAGTCTAGTAGATTTACAGAGGTCGATACTCCACATAGAGTGCCGCGATATTCAGTGTGATGCGGTGTGAATCAACAGTGAAAGTGGTCCTCTTCTGTGGCGGTAGCGGCATGCGTATCCGGGAGTATTCGGAGTCCGTTCCGAAGCCACTAGTCGACATCGGCAGGCAACCGATTCTTTGGCATCTCATGAAGTATTACGCCCACTATCGGCACAGAGACTTTGTGCTCTGCCTTGGGTACAAGGGAGACGTCGTCAAGGAGTACTTCCTGAGTCGCGAGCCGATGGGCGTCGGGAAGATGAAACGCTGGACGGATCGC
>CAUZMW010000092.1:0-8953 GCA_963581225.1 Gammaproteobacteria bacterium | reverse complement strand
CGAATCGCTGGCGGCACAGCTTGCCAAGCCGGACACGATCGTAATCGATTGCCGCTTCAGGCTCACAGAACCCGCCGCGGGTTTCTCCGCCTACCGTGACGGACACATCTCCGGGGCGCGCTACGCGCACCTCGACAATGACTTAGCGGCCGAACCCGGTCCTTCCGACGGCCGACACCCCCTGCCAGATCCTGAGCGCCTGGCGGCTACGTTGGGCGCATGGGGCATCCTGCGCTCGTCCTTCGTCGTCGCCTACGACGACGCGTCAGGCGCCATCGCGGCGCGACTCTGGTGGCTGCTGCGCTGGCTCGGGCACGACCGCGTCGCTGTACTCGACGGGGGATTGGACGCCTGGCTCGCGGCCGGCCAACCACTCGAAACGGCCCCGCCCGACTGCGAGGCGACACATTACGTGCCGAATACGACTCACGATGATTGGGTCGTCCAAACCGACGAAATCGGACGCTACCTCGACTCCGGCGCGCTGCTTCTCGACGCTCGCAGCGACGCGCGTTTCCGCGGTATAAAGGAACCGATCGACCCGATCGCCGGTCACGTACCCGGCGCGCGCAACCTGCCGTTCACCGTCATGTTGGCCGCGGACGGGACCCTGCTCGAAGCCGAGGCCCTTGATAACGCGCTCACGCGTAGCATCGGCAAACAGGGGGGCGACGTGGTCATCGCCATGTGCGGCTCGGGTGTCACCGCATGTCATTTGTTGTTGGCTCTGGCCGCCGCCGGACGTCGGGGGGGAAAACTGTACGCCGGCTCCTGGAGCGAGTGGATCCGCGACAGTAATCGAGAGATCGCCACGGGTGAGGAGGCATGATGCGTTTTAGGACCTTGAAATTCGCCGTTGTCGTCGCGGCGAGCGTGACGGCCGGCTGTGCGCCGGCTACAGATCAGCCGAACGCCGGCATCGACGCGCCAGGTGTCGCGGCGATCGAAGCCGCAGCGACGATCGACGCAGAGAAGCTCCGGGAAACGGTCACGGTGTTGGCTAGCGACGAATTCGAGGGGCGCGGGCCGGCGTCGTCGGGCGATATCATGACGCAGCGCTACCTCAGCACCGCGCTCAAGGAGCTCGGTTACACGCCGGCTGGAGTAGCCGGAAGCTGGTTACAGCCATTCGATATCGTCAGCGTTACCACCACGACGCCCGAGTCATGGAGCTTTACCGGTAACGGCAATACCCTCGTTCTGAGACAGTGGGACGAGTTTATTGTGTCGTCGGGCGTCCAGGAACCGAGCGCTGAGGTCAGGGACGCGGAGGTTGTCTTTGTCGGTTACGGCCTTCAGGCCCCCGAGTATGACTGGGACGACTACAAGGGGCTGGACGTCAGCGGCAAGTTATTGCTGATGCTGAACAACGACCCCGACTGGGATCCCGATCTCTTCGAAGGTAACAGACGTCTTTACTACGGCCGCTGGACCTACAAGTACGAGATCGCAGCACAGTTGGGCGCGGCGGGGGCGATCATCATCCACACGACACCATCGGCGGGGTATCCCTTTCAGGTCGTACAGACATCGTGGAGCGGGCCGCAATATGCTCTCCCGGCACAGAACGACCCAACGACGGCTGTTCAATCCTGGGTTACGGAGGAGGCCGCGCGGCGACTGGTCTCATTCGCCGGCCTCGATCTCGCCGAACTCGTGGAGAGCGCGCGTAGTCGGGACTTCGTGCCCGTGCGGCTCGGCGTGACGACATCGCTGAGCCTCCAGAACGAACTGTCCCGTGTACAGACCGCTAACGTCGCCGGACTCCTGGAAGGCAGCGACCCCGAGCTCAGGGACGAAGTTGTCGTGTTCACGGCGCATCACGACCACCTTGGAATTGGCGAACCGAACGCCGCGGGCGACGCCATCTACAACGGCGCACGCGACAATGCCGTCGGCGTAGCGCAGGTTCTTGCGGTCGCCGACGCGTTCCGTAGTCTGCCGGTACGGCCGCGACGCTCTATCTTAATTCTGTTCGTTGCGGCCGAAGAGCAGGGCTTGCTGGGCTCAGCTTTCTACGCGCAACAGCCGACGTTCGAGCCGGGCAGAATCGCTGCCAACATCAACATTGATGGCGGCAATATCTGGGGGCTAACGCGAGACATCAGCTTTATCGGCTTTGGCAAATCCAGCCTGGATGCTGTTGTCGAACGGATCGCCAACTTTCAGGGACGTACGGTCCAGGGCGATCAATTCCCCGACCGAGGTTATTTCTACCGCTCCGATCAATTCAACTTCGCCAAGATCGGCGTGCCCGCCGTTTATCTCGACGAGGGGACAGACTTCATCGGCCAGCCCGAGGGCTGGGGCGTGGAGCAGATCGATGCGTGGGTCGCTGTTCACTATCACCAGCCCAGTGACGAGCTGGAGGACGACTGGGACTTCAGCGGAATGATCGAAGACGCACAGCTCGCCTATCTCATCGGCCTACAGATAGCCGACGCTGATGAGATGCCCTCGTGGAATTCCGGCGATGAATTCGAAGCGGCGCGACTGGAGTCGCTCGCCGATCGCTAAAGGACACCACTAGGACGCTTGGGTCACCACCGTTCGAAACGCTCCGCTGCCCATGACCGGCGGGTGTGATGGTTCATGGCGAACGCAGCCGCTGGCAGTTGCGCCGGATCAGAGCGTGGTGAGTAAGGCGCAGCGAGCCATGGACTACTGCAACCGCTATATACGGAAAAGCTGAACCATGGCCGGCCCCTTTGCGCGTACGTGGACTATTGCGACCGCCATATGCGGAAACGCCAAATCGCGACCGGGCGGCCCATCACACACGCTTCGTACGGCTGTAACGCTCGAAGAGTGTCGTATAATTACCCGAGATAGTGATCCGGACATGAGGGGAGTCATGAGAGTCATTGCACTAACGTTGTCGATTCTGATCTTGCCGGCCGTCGCGTCAGCACATCACTCCCGGGCGGAGTTCGCTGCTGAGGTCCAGGAAATCGAAGGCGAACTGGTCGAGATCGCCTGGCGCAACCCGCATCCGGTTCTTACCTTGAAGGTCGTCAACGATGCCGGTGAGGAAGAGCTTTGGAATGTCGAAGGCTGGCAATCGGCAAATTCATTGCTCCGGAAGGGCGTTACCGCCGACGTATTCACTGTTGGCGATCGGGTCAGAGCAGCCGTACAAGTCTCAAGCCGACGCGCCGGATTATTGCTCGGCACCAGCATCTCGCTCGGCAACGGGACCCAAGCCGTACTGCGGCCCGGCTATGAACCGTTCTGGGCAGACGAAACGGTGATCGGCAGCGACGCATCGACCGCATTGACGAATGGACCGGCAAACTCCACAGACAACACTCAGTACCACGGGCTCTTTCGGGTCTGGTCATTCAGGAATCGCACCGGCGTTCCGGACCTGCCGTTGACAGCTGCCGCCCTGCAGAAGACGGCCGCGTTCGATGAACTGGCCGACCACCCGCTGTGGAATTGTGACGCGGTGGGAATGCCGGTGGCGATGGATACCGGCTTGCCGATCGAGTTTGTGGACAGTGGCGATCAGATCGTCATGCGAATCGAGCAGAACGACAATACGCGAATTATTCATCTGAATTCCGCCGCAGGCGAGGCGGCGGCCACGGCAATGGGTCACTCAGTTGGGGAATGGGAAGGCGACACGCTGGTCGTTACGACCACGAGCAGCAACTACCCTTACTTCGATGACGACGGCACGCCGAAGAGCGAGAACATGATCATTGTCGAACGATTTCGGATCAGTGAAGACGAACGCAGCTTGAGCTGGGAGGCGGAAATGACGGATCCCGAGTATTTCTCGGAAGCCGTGACGATCCGTGCAAACTGGGACTGGGTACCCGGGGAACGTATAGAGCCCTGGGACTGCGCGGTCTCCGGCTGATTTTATTCGGTCACACAAGGGTGACCGAATCATCTTGCGTATCTATGAATACGATGTCGAACGAACGATTCACTTGAACGGGAGCGCGGACTCCGCGTCGATTCCGGCGTCGAGTCTCGGTTACTCGGTAGGCCGTTGCGAAGGAGAGTCGCTGATCGTGACGACGACGCGGGTGAACTCGGCCTACCTGGACGCATACGGTACGCCACAATCTGACCAGGTCAGCCTGGAGGAGCGGTTTACGATGACGCTCGACGGCCAGCGTCTCAATTATTCTATGACTGCTTCGGATCCGCAGATGTATACGGAACCTGTGACGCTTGAGCGCTTCTGGCGTTGGACACTGGAGATCGATCTGGAACCGTTCGACTGCGTCGTCTGGACGGGATCGACGGAATGACAACTGCCGGCATAGCCCATCGATGGACCTGTTAAGCGGTCTTCTACTAACCGGTATCGTTCTTTGGATAATGACGATCGTTATCCGGGAACTGTTCGACGAATCCATTTCAGCCGGCTTGGCGAGATACTTCCGTTCCGCTCCGCATCCCGTAGAAGACGCGCTCGTCGGCTCGATCGGCAATATCATCGAGGCATCGGGGGAAGGCGATTCGGCGCTGCGCATTCGCATCGGCGTTGAGATCTGGAAGGCCAGACTACAATCTTCAGACGGGATGCCGTCTGTCGGGGCCGAGGTACGAGTCACGGCCGTCGACGGAACGGTTCTCCACGTCGAAGCGTACTCTTCCGCCTGAGCGTCCGGCCGTGGGTCTTGCGAATGCGATCTTGACCCCGTCGCTTTATTAATTGCGCGTTTCGGGCTAGCCTGCGTCGGGGTTAGCGTATCTATCGTCGAGTTGAAACCGTGACCAAATCAGTACCCATCAGCCCGAGCCGGCAGCTTAAGGATGTCCGTTACGAGATTCGTGGGCGGCTTGCGCGACGCGCACTCGAGATGGAGCGTCAGGGTTACGAAATTCTCTCGTTGAACATCGGTAACCCGGGGCTGTTCGGCTTCAGAACGCCCGAGACGATGCGTCTCGCGATAATCGAAAATCTAGGCAGCAGTGAAGCCTACTGCAATCAAAAAGGTATCTTCCCCGCACGCGAAGCGGTCGCCATGCAGCACCAGGACCGCGGCATCATGGACATGACCGCCGAGCATGTCTTTATCGGCAACGGAGTCAGTGAACTCATCGATTTGACGCTGCGGGCACTATTGAACCCCGGCGACGAAGTGTTGATACCGAGCCCCGACTATCCGCTGTGGACGGCGGCAACCGTGCTAAACGGCGGGCGGGCAGTCTATTACCCGTGCCCGGAAGAGGCCGGCTTCATGCCGGATCTGGACGCGATCGAGGCCCTGATCACACCGAACACACGGGCCATCGTCGTCATCAATCCCAACAACCCCACCGGCGCGGTCTACAGCCGGGGCTGTTTGACGAGACTGGCCGCTTTGGCCGATCAGCACGACCTCGTCGTTCTGAGCGATGAGATTTACGACCAGATGGTCTACGAAGATACTGAGTTCGTGCCGATGGCGACGCTGTGTTCCAGCGCGCTCTGCGCAACCTTCAGCGGACTCTCCAAGGTCTATCGTGCCTGTGGCTACCGCGTGGGTTGGGTCGCGTTCAGCGGCGCACACGATCGTTCTGCGGAATTCATCAACGCGATGGATCTGCTCGCGGCGCTCAGGCTCTGTAGCAATGTCCCGGGGCAGTGGGCGGTGCAGACCGCTTTGGGCGGATATCAGAGCGTGAAGAAACTCTGTTCACCGGGCGGGCGCCTGTATAACTCGCGACAGGCGGTCATCGATGCCGTCGCTGCGAGTCCCTATTTAGACGTGGTCACCCCGATGGGCTCGATGTATGCCTTCGTCGGTGTCAACACGGACGTGTTGCCCGAGTTCGACGATGAGAGCTTCGCGCTGGAGTTGCTCGAACAACAGCACGTACTGGTTGCGCCGGGCTCAAGTTTCAACACGCCGTATCGCGATCATTTCCGGATTACGACTCTGCCCGACGAAGAAACGCTCGCGCAGGTATTCGAACGCATGGACGAAGTCTTGGCGCAGATGGCGAACCGGCCGCCAAAACTAGAATCCGCATAATAAAATATATATAAATATCTGATTATAAATGAAAAATGATCTGCCTATCCGCTTGGCAGATGGTGCCATCGCGGTAGTCGGCAGCGGCCTGGCCGCCCGGCAGCTCGAGCCCTACCTGGCACGACTGGCAGCCGCCCAACCGTCGGATGCCTGGGTCAGCGCGTCGATTCACAGCTATCCGGCCTGGCTGACAGCGCTCTGGTCGAGGTCCGCGAGCGGCTCCCACCGGTTACTAACGGTGCGACAGTCGCTGGCTCTCTGGCGTCGCGTAATCGAGGACTCTACCGTCGCGGGTCGGCTGATCAGCAGCCGTACGGCAACCCGTTGGGCGGCCGAAGCCTGGCAACTCTTGTGGCAGTGGCGGATCGACCCACGGGACCTGGCGGCCACCGACGGCGACTTGGATTTCGAGAGCTTTTTGCGCTGGGCGCGAAACTATCGCAAGGCACTCGACAACGAAGGCTGGATCGATGCGCCGCTTGCGGCCGCCGAGCTGATAGCCCGTGGCCAACGTCCACGCTCGAGCGACGGCGCGGTAATCTGGGCTGACATGGCAGAAACGACGCCGGCACAACAGGCCCTGTATCGGCAGCTCGAGCATGACGACTGGACGATGGCGGAATGGCTGCCGCCAAAAGTCCAGCGCAGCAGTTCGCGTGTCTGTGTGCCGGACGGCGCCGGCGAACTCACCGCTGCCGCACAGTGGGCCGCCGAGAAACAGGCGCAATCCCCCGGGCAGCGGCTCGCGCTTGTGATTCCGGATCTCAAGACGCGAGCCGATGAAGTGCGGCGGGCGCTAGAAGATTATCTCGATCCCAACCGCATTCTGCTCGGTAGCGCGACGGATCGAGCCTACTTCGACCCGAACGGCGAACCGTCTCACGTACAACCGCTGATCGGCGCCGCAATGACTGCACTTGAGCTGGTCTCGTCCCGTGGCACGTTCGGCAATTTCAGCCGCTGGCTTAGAAGCCCGTATTTCTCGATCGACCCTGAAGACGAGGGCGATCGGAGCGAACTTGAAAAAAAGCTACGCATCGAAGTCAGCGCCCAGCTCGGCTTCCTCGACGCCTATCGAGCCGGAAGCCTGCCGCGACAACTCCGCGATGCGGCGCCGCGTCTGGCCACACGGCTGTCGCACGCGCTGAAGCTGCTCGACAAAGCGCCACGCTACGCGACGCCGACACGGTGGACCCGAGTGTGGCAACAGATCCTGGCACAGCTCGGCTGGACGGCGGGCGCGCACGATTCGAGCGCCAGTGTGATACCGCAATGGGAACGCGCATTAAATGAGCTCTCCCTGCTGACGCCCATCGTCGGTGCCATATCGATGACGGAGGCGCTTGCAGAGTTGGAACTCGTCCTCGAGCAGCCGCGCGCCGGCGGGCCCATCCCTCTCTCTGGGATCTCACTGCTCGAACGGCCGGAGGATATCGGTCCGGGTTACGACGCGGTCTGGCTCGCAGGCATCACGGACACACGCTGGCCGCGGCCCGCTAAGGCAAATCCACTCCTGCCGCTCCGCCTGCAGCTGGATAACGGAATGCCCGGGTCGTCGCCTCAGGACTCCTCAGAACGGTGCCAGCGGACCACACAGCGACTGATCGACCGAGTTCCGGAACTGGTATTTAGCTGGCCGGCCCGGGTTAACGATTATCCGGCGGAACCGAGCCCACTGCTCGCCAAGATTCCGGCTGTAACACTGAAAACCCTCGTCTCAAGCTCATCAGGCCGGCTCGCGGAACGCATGCGCGGGACGCGCGCGCGAGAGCAGCATGACGACCCGGCGCCGGCACTCGAGGCTAAGGAGATTCCCGGCGGTTCCGGCACGTTGTCTGTCCATGCGAGATGCCCGTTACGAGCTTTCATGGAGAGTCGCCTGGGCGCGCGGCCACTCGAACCGTTGGCGCGGGGCTTGAGTGCCCGGCAACGCGGCATCGTCACTCATCGCGTTCTGGAACTCTTCCTGCGCCGCTTGCCCGATCGAACCGCTCTCGCCGCGTGGGCGCAACCGGCGCGAGATGACTGGACGGCGAGTTGCGTAGAAAAGGCGCTGAATGAAACCTTCGGGGCTGCGAAGCCCGCGCTGCGGACCGTCTATTATCTGGAGCGGGAACGACTCGTCGTGCTCGTGGAGTCGTTACTAGCCAACGATCTCAAACGCCCGGACTTCAGCGTCGCCTGCGTCGAAGAACGTCTGGTAGCTGAACTCAACGGCTTTCGCCTGACCTGCCGGCTCGATCGTATCGATGAACTCGCCTCGGGCGGCGTAGCGATTATCGACTACAAGACCGGACGTAACGCGACCCCAAACGACTGGCTTCGGCCCCGCCTGCGTGACACCCAGTTACCGCTTTACGCACAAACTCTCGATCTGGACGTCACCGCGACCGTGATCGCCGCCGTGCAAATCGATGGCGTCAAGTTCAAGGGCATCTGGGCGCAAAACGAAGAGTTCCCCGGGCGAGTCGCCAAGCTCCCCGACGACCGCGACTGGTCCGCGCAACTCGAGTTATGGCGTAAGCAGCTCGAGACCTTGATTGCCGAATATGCAACGGGTGATACGCGAATACTGCTGGACGACCTGGATCAGGCGAAAGGGCCTTTCGCGCCGCTGACACGCATTATCGAGCAGCTTGCACTGGCCCGGGGCTGGCTCGATGAGCGGAGTGCCCCGTGAGCGATCAGGACGCGCGACAAGCCGCACTGAATACGAGCCGCTCGTTTATTGTCCAGGCGCCGGCCGGCTCGGGAAAGACCGAGCTGTTGATTCAACGTTACCTGGCGCTGCTGGCAGGCGTCGAGCTGCCGGAACAAATCATCGCGATCACCTTTACCCGCAAGGCGGCGGCGGAAATGAGAGGTCGCGTACTACAGGCCCTGCGGGCGGCGGGCGAGGGGCAGCCGGTCACGGAGCCGCATCGATTGAAGACGCGCGAGTTAGCGACCGCCGCACTCGCACGCGCGCAGGAACT
>CAUZMW010000091.1:0-9145 GCA_963581225.1 Gammaproteobacteria bacterium | reverse complement strand
GAGCGCACTCGGGACCCAAAGCATGGGGATTTCACCAGTAATGTCGCGTTAAGAATCGCGAAGAAACTCTCCCGACCGCCACGTGAAATCGCGGCAGAAATCGTCGCAGCGCTGCCGGAATCGCCCCTCGTGCAGAAAGCCGAAGTCGCCGGGCCAGGGTTTATCAATTTCACGCTCGCCGCAGGCGCATACGAGCAAGAAATCCGAGATATTCTCGCCGCGGGTGACGAGTACGGGTGTTCCGACTTTGGGGACGGACAGCGGATCTTGTTGGAGTACGTCTCGGCGAATCCGACCGGTCCTCTCCACGTCGGCCACGGCCGTCTCGCAGCTTACGGTGCGTCGCTCGCAAATCTGCTGCGCGCGACGGGCCACCACGTGCATGAGGAGTACTACGTCAACGACGCCGGACGACAAATGGACATCCTCGCGGCGAGCGTATGGCTCAGGTACGCGGAACTTCTCGGCGCGGAGCTACCGTTTCCAGATAACGCCTATCAGGGCGAGTATGTAACGGAGATTGCGCAGGCGTTGTACGAGTCGCACGTGGAGTCGCTGGCTGCCGACACAGGGGCCATTGCCTCGAGTCTGGCGAAACCGGACGTGAGCCCTGAGGAACTCCTCGACGATCTCATCGCACAGATCAGGACGCAGCTGGGTGCGGATAGGTTCGACGTGGTACTGAGCGCTGCGCTCGAGAGTGTCCTGGCAGACATCAAGGATGACCTTCACGGGTTCGGCGTAACGCCGCAGAATTGGTATTCGGAACGCAGCCTCGTCGACGGGCCGATCGAGCGCGCGCTCAGCGTTCTCGAAGAACGGAAAATGCTCTACGTCCGGGACGGCGCAACGTGGTTCAAGGCCAGTGGCTTCGGGGATGAGAAAGATCGCGTCGTCGTTAGAGAAAACGGCGCCACCACGTATTTCGCGTCGGACATCGCTTATCATCTCGAGAAGCGCGAGCGAGGCTTCGACGTACTGTTGGATGTTCTGGGGGCGGATCATCACGGCTATGTGGCCCGGGTCCGCGGCGGCCTCGAAGCCATGGGCGAACCCGCGGATTGCCTGGAGGTACGGCTGGTCCAATTTGTCGCGTTGTATCGCGGCAAGGAAAAGGTGCAGATGTCCACCCGCTCCGGGAAATTCGTCACGCTTCGCGAACTACGCGAAGAAGTCGGTAACGACGCCGCTAGATTCTTCTATGTGTCGCGCTCCAACGATCAACACCTCGACTTCGATATGGAACTCGCCAAGACTCGATCTAACGACAATCCCATCTACTATATCCAGTATGCCCACGCTCGCGTCTCGAGCATGTTGCGACGAATGGAAGACGAGACTGCGATCACCGAGAATCCAGGCTCGGGAGATCTAGCCAGACTGGTTGAGGTAGCGGAGCGAACACTAATGGTCGCGCTGAGTCGATACCCGGAGGTTGTGCAGCTCGCAACAGTTAACCGCGCACCTCAGCATCTCTTACATTATTTACGCGATACCGCCGCAGCTTTTCACGCCTGTTACAACTCACACAGAGTACTCGTGGACGATCTACCGCTACGCGACGCAAGAGTCGCGCTGGCGCTGGCGACGCAGCAGATCGTTCGCAGCGGCCTCCTCCTCCTGGGCGTCTCCGCTCCCGACAGCATGTAGGTAAAGACGATGGCGAAACGGAAGAAAAGCATGAAGACCGCCGCCGCCGGAGCGTCCGGTTTTATCTGGATGTCTTTCGGTCTAAGTATCGGCCTCGTCATCGCCGCAGCCGTGTATATCTCAGATCGTTGGGAGCCGGCGGCAGACGCGCCTGCCCCATCCAATTCGGTTCCCTCCTCACGAACGGTTACCGTCGAGCCTTTGGCGGAGTCGCCCGCGGCAGCGGAGCCTCATCCGGCAAGCCGTTTTGATTTCTACGACATACTGCCGAAATTCGAGGTCGTCCTGCCTGAAGTCGAATCTCAGGCGAGTCCGGATCGTGAGGCGGTGTCGGTCGCTGAACCCGGCACCTACATACTCCAGGCAGGCTCATTCAGGGCGCAGGACGACGCTGAGCGCATGCGCGCAAATCTTGCGCTGCTCGGCGTCGAGTCGCGACTACAGCGAGTGTCGATAGACGACGACGTTTATCATCGCGTACGGATCGGCCCGACCAGCGATTTGGACGAACTCAACGGCGTTCGTCGCCGGCTCTGGGACGCCGAGATAGAAGTCCTTCTGATCAAGGTTCCTGACTGAGAGTGCGATGATCGCCTGCTGGCCTAGAGTACTGGCCTTGATAAGCCTTTCTGCTGGGCAGGCATTTACCGACGACACAACGATCAACGTCGTCGCCGTAGGCGACATCATGCTCGGCACAGACTATCCCGACGATCGGCTGGCCGAGCGCGACGGCGCCGACTTCCTCGCAGTAGTCCGTCCGGTTCTGCAGACGGCGGATATCACGATCGGCAATCTCGAAGGGGTGCTCATGGCGGGTGGCGTGCCTCAGAAGACCTGTTCGAGTTCCCAGGCATGTTTTCTCTTTCGCTCGCCTCCCCACTACGCCGGTTATCTTCGCGACGCGGGTTTCGATGCGTTAAGCCTCGCCAATAACCATGCCCGGGACTTCGGTGAGCCAGGACGAAGCGCTACGATGCTCACCCTGGACGCTTACCGAATTCACCACTCTGGGCGGCGCGGGGACATCGCGACCTGGCACCACGGGGAACTCGAGATAGCATTTATTGCCTTCTCACCGACGCGGTTTTCGTATCTCCTCAACGATATCCCCGCAGCTGAGGAGCAGGTGGCGCAACTTGTGAGTGCCTACGACATCGTCATCGTGTCCTTTCACGGCGGCGCCGAAGGCCGGGATGCGACGCGCCTGCCTTTCGAGGAGGAATTTTATCTCGGCGAAACCCGTGGCGAGGTCGTTCGGTTCGCGCACCGTGTAATCGATGCCGGCGCGGACCTGGTACTCGGTCATGGGCCTCATGTGCCTCGCGCCATGGAACTCTACGGCGATCGCCTTATCGCCTACAGCCTCGGCAACTTCGCGACCCATTTCGGCGTTAGTGTGGACGGAATGGCCGGATGGGCACCAATACTGTCGGCAGAGATCGACAGTAACGGCGAGTTTCTAAGCGGTCGAATTTACTCGGCGCTACAGCAACGACCCGACGGCCCGCGCTGGGATGTGCAGAGCCGCGCTTTCGAACTCATCCGCATGTTGACCGAAGAGTCATTCGGCCGAGATATGTTTGCGTTCGGTGCGGACGGAAGTTTTTCTCCCAGACTCAATCGTCCGCCATAACCTGCCGGAAGTCGACACCGAGGGAGCGAAGTTTTCGGTACAGATGGGTTCTTTCCATGCCGACTCGTTTCGCCAACTGACCGACTTTACCGCCGCAGAGTATGAGCTGTTGTTGCAGATAGGCTCGCTCGAAATGCTCTCGAGCTTCGCGCAGCGGCATCGAGAGAAGGTCCTGCTTCACGAGTGGCTCGTTGGAAGGTAAGTCGGAGTTTAGTTGCGCTTCGACTTCCTCGAGTGTGATTTCTTCGTCTACCCCTAGAATCAGCAGACGACTCACCATGTTCTTCAGCTCGCGAATATTTCCGGGCCATGGGTAGTTACGCAGTCTGTTCTGAGCGGCTACACCGAATCGCTTGAAAGGGAGCCTATCCGAGTCGACAAGCATGTCGACGTAGTAACGCAGAAGTTCCGGAACGTCCTCCGAATATTTCCGGAGTGGCGGAATTCGGATCACGACGATACTGAGATGAGATAAAAGCTCACGACGAAAACCGTTAACGTTCTGCTCGAATCCTGCGGGCGCGCTTGAGAGGATACGGGTATCCAGCGCGCGATCAACGTCGCGGTTAGTCGGCCTATATTGACGCTGCTCGAGTATTCCGAGCAACAATTGTTGCGTAGCCGCAGAAATATCGCTGATCTCGTTTATAAAAAGCACGCCGCCTTCGGCGCACTCGACAACGCCCGGCTCGTTAACTTCGCCCAGAATCTGACGGCGACCATCTTCATCGTTTAGCGATCCGCCCATCACAGTGACGAAGGGCTCCGTTGCACGACTGCTTAGACTCGCCAGATATCTGGCGAAAGCCTCCCGGCCGCTGCCGGGTTCCCCGGTCAAGAGCGTGTGCGCATCGTGGTGAGCGACTTTCTGGACCTGGTCGCGAAGAGTTCGCATTGTCTCGCTCTTGCCGAACGGTGCCAGCATCGGAGGCACCAGGCTGCGGCCTGGTCGCGCAGCGCGTTTTTGCATCAACGCCTTGTCGACGGTTCGTAATAGTTTTGCCAGAGAGACAGGCTTCTCGATGAAATCTACGGCGCCGAGCCGCGTTGCTTCCACGGCCGTATCCACGGTGCCGTGGCCTGACATCATGACGACCGGCTCTAGTTTTCCGCTATCCGACCACTCTTTCAGCAAGGAAATGCCGTCTGTATCCGGCATCCAGATATCCAGCAGAATAAGATCGAAGTCTTTACTATCACGGGCCGCCCTGGCTTCGCCCGCGTCCGCGGCCGTCGTAACCTGATAGCCTTCTTCGCTGAGGATCTCGTCGAGGAGTCCCCGGATATTCGACTCGTCGTCTACGACTAAAACTCGCGCTGTCTTCACGCGCGCTCCCTCCGTTTATCGTGACGATGCGTAGCAGACAGCATCGCATCGCCTGCCTCTCGCGTCACTGGCAGCAGTATAACGATCTCCGCTCCACCGCGCTTACTGTTACGGGCGAAGATCTGCCCCCCATGTTCTTCGATTAACTTCTTCACGATTGCCAGCCCTAAGCCCGTGCCCTTGACCTTGCTTGTGACGTACGGATCGAACGCTTGGTCCACGATGTCATCCATGAATCCAGGGCCATTATCAGTCACTTTGATCTCTACCAGCTCGATGCCCCCGTCATCGAAATGCCGAGTCGAGATACTGATCTCCTCAGCTGTCTGATGCTCCATTGCTTCCAGAGCGTTGCGGATTAAGTTATGCAAGACCTGGCGCATTCGGCCTTCGTCGGCTTCTACATTCAGCAGATCCGAATCGAGATCCAGCGTCAATGACCGCGGCTGCTCGGGATGCCGATACAACTCCGCAACCTCGGCAATCAGCTGGTTCAAGTCGAAGCGGCTCAGATCCATGTCCGGCGTACGGGCATAGTCACTGAAGGCGTTGACCATCTCCTTCATCGCCTCGACTTGCTGAATGATGGTGTGTGTGGCGCGGTCCAGGAGCTCCGAGTCGGCGTAATGACCACCAAGGTAACGACGGCGTAGACGCTCCGCGGAAAGCTGAATGGGCGTCAGCGGATTCTTGATTTCATGGGCGAGCCGACGCGCGACTTCGCCCCAGGCAGCATCGCGCTGAGCCTGCAACAACGCCGTGATATCGTCGAATACGACGATATAGCCTCCGGGATCCTCCTGCTCACCAGACAGAGCGGTGCAGGCACACATCAGAACCCGCCTTCCAGCCTCGCCGCGCAGAACAATTTGTTCACGCCATTCATAATCGCCACGGTCCAGATGCGACCTGGATACCGCGAGAAACTGCGACAGCAAAGGGTAAGTGTCGGACAGCGTGACGAGCGACTCACCCAGATGGGAATCGAGATCTACGCCGAGAATCGCCCCCGCCGAACGATTCGCGGTTCGGATACGCAAATCGGTTTCCAAGGACACCACGCCGGTCGACAATCTTGCGAGGATAACCTCGACCTTTCGGCGTTCGCTCTCCACCTGCTGCTGGCTCAGCCTCGCCTCTTTGCGTGCTCGCGCCAGGCGCTGGGTCATGTCGTTGAAAGAGTTAATCAAGAAGCCGATCTCATCCTGCGCCGGTATCGGCAGGCGGGTATCGAAGTCTCCCCGAGCCACCGCTCGCGTTCCGGTCATCAGCTGTTGGATAGGTACGACGAGCCGCCTGGCGGAGAAGAAAGCGCCGTAAACGGCGGCGAGCAATGTAATGAGCAACACAATGGTCAGCATGACAGTAAAATTCGTTTTCAGAGCCTCGCGTAGATAGGACAATTCCGCATACTGCTCATAACTGGCGCCAACGACGTTGGCCAGGACACCGAGTTCCTGATCGACGTCGAACCGCGCTTGCAGTATCCGAGGCTCTCCGCCAAGCGTCCCGGGGCTGAGGTTCACCGCGGCAAGAACCTCGAAGCTCCCGTCCGCCTGCGGCTCCAGACTCAAGTAGTCGTCGCCCTGACCGAGCTGAAGTATCACTTCATCGGTTGGAGGTTGCGGCACGGTAAGTGCTGGGTTCGCCGAACTCGTGACCAGTATCTGATCGTTGGCCGTGAATATGGTCAGTTCGGCCGCCCCACTGTCGCGCCGCAACTCGCCGAGTTCGCCGACGACGTCCGTCCGTGTGCTGGTTGCCAAGTACAGTGCCATGCTCTGGACATCGCCCAGGTGCTCCCTCGTCTGCAGACTAAGAGCCGTCTGGCTGAGTTCGAGCGCGCTGCCGAGTCCCTGTTCGACGTCGACGTCAAACCAACTGTCGATACCGCGATTGATGAATTGCACGGCGAAGGCGTAGACGATCAGTAATGGGCTCACTGCCAGCACAACCAGCATGATCATCATGCGGGCCTTCAGGCGCGATCCCGGTACGTGCCGGCGATAGTCGCGTATGAGCCGCAGCACGCTTATCAGTATCAGGAGCAGCAGTAATGCGATGCCCACCAGATTGACGAGCAGTATCCACGGCAGCGCGCGCGAAAAGTCGTCTGAATCCTGAGCCAGCGGCGAGAACACCATGAGCACGGAGAACCACACCAGCACGCCCACGATCAGGGCGAGCGTGACCGCCGCTTTTCTTATTCGTCCAGCTGCCATGTGTACCACTCGCTCTCCAACGACCAGTCACGACGCCAGAACGCCAACAGTCGTAGCGGCCCAGGAATATCCTCTGTACTCAGTAACGCTCTTATTCGGATGTCGTAAGTGGCATCGGAGTCCAACAGTGCGGCATCGATTAACGGTAGTTCGGTAATCCGTCCCAGAGAATTGAGCGCGGAGAATAATGTGGCGAAGGAACTCTGTTCGCCGCTATTCAGATTCAACACGAGGTAACGCTCACTCAGGGCGTGGTATTGCAGCTCATAGCCCTGTCGCAGATTCGCCTCTTCGTCGTCGAACCAGAAACGCCTGCTGCGCAGAAATTCCACTTCCGTATCGAGCGTCAGTGCGACGCCCGCATCCAGCGCTGCCCGGGCTTCGGTGGACAGGCGGTATTCGACCCAGGCATCGAGGTAGTAGACGCCGGATCTGAGCTCGACGCTCGCCGACCGAATCTCGAAGCGCCCCGGATCGTCTTGAGCCTGCGCGGACTGTTGAACGCCGAGCGCGAGAACGGCTACAGCGACGGTCTCCAGCGCGCGGGCGCTGAACCCCCAGCGGCTGGCTGCCATTTTATTGTGGCCCACGAGATTCACGTGACGTTAGTGCCATTCCCAGTGGACTGCGCCTTGTCTTGGATCATCCGGGTAGCTCTGAATCCATCAATATAGCCTTGCTGGATCACTAGCATCATTCCTTCTTATTAATACAAGCATAATAGAACCCATCCGCATTCGCCTCCCCGGGCAGGATCTGCCGGCCCAGCCCCGGTCCGGGACCCGCCAGTTCGGCGTCCAGAGTCTCCTCGAGAAATCCGGAAATCTGCGCCGTGGTCTCTGTTGCAGTGATCGTGCAGGTCGCGTAGAGCATTTTCCCGCCGGCCGCGAGCAATGGCCACAATGCGTGCAAAAGCTGCCTCTGGGCGACACTGCCCTGCCTCAAGTCCTCCAGCCGCCTTAGAACCTTGATATCGGGATGGCGCCGGATGACACCGAACGCACTGCACGGCGCATCCAGCAGAATCCTCTGGAACGGCCGACCGTCCCACCAGGCGGAAGGTTCCGCCGCATTGCCCTCGATAAGGGTGCCGCGATGGCCGAGGCGGTCGAAGGTCTCGACGACGGACGCCAGCCGTCGCGCATCTTGGTCGAGAATGACCAATTCCTCAAGCTCAGGGCAGGATTCCAGAATATGGGCGCTCTTACCTCCGGGCGCGGCACAAGCATCCAGCACCCGCTGGCCGGGCTCGAGCTCGAGATATCCCGGCGCGAGTTGCGCCGCCGCGTCCTGAACGGAGACCAGACCGTCATCGAAGCCAGGTAACGTGCCCATGGGCTGCGGCTCCGCCAACTGGATCGCGCCGTCTGCGGGATCGACGCTCGCGGTCGCGATACCGGCCGCAGCCAGCTTGTCGAGATACGCCGCGCGCTCGATCCGGCGCCGGTTGACCCTGAGCCACATCGGCGGCATCTGGTTATTCGCGGTCACGATCTCCTGCCAGTCGGCGGGCCAGTCTGACTTGATCGTATCGAGCAGCCAATCAGGATGACTCGCAAGCGCTCCCGGTTCATCGACCATTCGTCGGTCGAGATCGCTGCGCTCGCGCAAAAAACGCCTCAGGACGGCGTTGACGAGTCCCTTCGCACGGCCAGCGCCGATCTGCTGAGCCGCGGCGACCGTCGCTGAAACCGCGGCATGATCGGGAACCCGCAGCCATTGGAGCTGAAACAGCCCAAGCCTTAAGAGTGCCGCCAACTCCGCATCGCGCGCCTTCAGTGGCCGCGCGATTAGCTCCCCGACTTGCCATTGAACGCGATGATGCCAACGCAGCACCCCATAGGACAGCGACCGTAACAGGGCGACGTCTCTCGCCGCCGGCTGGGCCGATTGCTCCAACGCGTTTTCGAGTGAAAGCCCGTTTCTTACAACGCGCGCGTTGACTTTCGCCGCCAGCGCCCGCAACCGAGCTCCGGCATCAACGGACAAAAGACACGCCCGCCAGCGAATGGGCGTTCAGGTACGCCGACGCCGGCATCGCTTTTGCTGCGGGCGGCTGAATACGAAGTAGCCGTAGGGCACCTGCGCCCGCGGCGACGACAATCCCCTCTTTGCAGGCTCCGATAATCGAACCGGGCGCGGCTTCGGCGGCGACTCGCACCGCTTCCGCCTCGTGAATCCTTAATGTGCGCCCGTCGGACAGTGTTGCGACGCAGATAGGCCAAGGGTGAAATGCGCGTACGCGGCGCGCCAATGTCTCGGCGGCTTGATCCCAATCCAGGGCAGCCTCTGCCTTGGAGATCTTCGCTG
>CAUZMW010000090.1:0-9313 GCA_963581225.1 Gammaproteobacteria bacterium | reverse complement strand
TTCTCTTGACCGTCCAGCGTGCCTGTCGTGATGCCCGTAATCGCATCGGCCAGGCTGATCGCCTGCGGGTCGGCGCCCAGTAATTCGAACGTCCTGGCTTGCACGCCGAGCACTCGAATGGTGAGGTCCGTGAGATCCGCGGGCGTGTGCACCGGCCTGACACGATTCGAGATATGGCGGAAGCCGTTCTCGAAGTAACCCAGGACGCGGTAATTCGTTTGCGATTCTATTCTTTCGGTTACCGCCCGGCCGAGTTCTCCATCCATGGCGGCGCGTGCTGCGGCGGAGTCCGGAAACAGGAAGGGCAGGGCGGCTAGCTCCAGTTCGGGAATTCCCGCAGTCATTGTGAAATAGCCGAACGTCAGCACGCCGGTATCGACGAGCCACGTGACGTCGCTGGCCGTATAGCCGACATCCATGACGTTGTAGACGTACTTCACGTCTACTTCGTCGCCGAATTTTTCGCTAAGCCGGTCGCCGATTTGGGTCAGGGCGCGGCTGAAGCTGGTCGTCGGTGGTCCGTAACCACCCATGCGAATTTGCACAGGACTCGTGGTCGCGCTGCCGGGCGCGCCGGGCTGAGCGCGGGCGGCAGACAGCCCGAGTCCGCCGGCGACTGCGCCCGCGCCGACTAACGCCGAAGTCTTTAGAAATTGTCGCCTGGACATACTTCCTCCATCGTGCCGCGTGATTGGGCCGCGGATTATCGGTTAATTTCGCTTAGTGTGCCTGCCGTTAGTAGACCTCACAAGATCGCCCGTCTACTATCGCTCAGCGCTCTATGGATACCTTGCTAAACACGCTTCGCGAGACAGTGGAACTTCTGCCGCCCTGGGTAGTGAGTCTGACCGGCGTCGTCCTATTGGCCTTGCTCGCGGTCGTGGCCGATCTCGTCGCCAAACACCAGCTCGTCCGTGTCGTCCACCGGATCTCCCGTAGGTCGAAGCACACCTGGGACGATACTCTAATTCAGCACGGGGTCTTCCGTCGATTCGCCCAGATCTTGCCGGCCCTGGTTTTCTACTTCGGTCTAGAACTCGTGCCGGGTCTCAGCGACGGCGTGGTCGTCGTCGGCGAGAATCTGGCGCTGTCGTACGGCCTGTTAATGCTCAGCCTGGCGGCCGGTGCGCTGCTGTCCTCGATCAACTCGATCTACGAGCAATACCCCGTCGCGACCGAGCGGCCGATCAAAGGATTCCTGCAAGTTGCCAAGATCGTGATGTTCGTCCTCACGGGTGTTCTGATCGTCGCCACGCTCACTGAGCGCAATCCCGTATTGCTGCTGAGTGGGCTGGGTGCGATGACGGCTGTTCTGTTGCTGGTCTTCAAGGACACCATTCTGTCGTTGGTCGCCAGCGTTCAGCTGACGAGCCTCGACATGGTTCGTGTGGGCGACTGGGTCGAAATGCCGCAATGCAATGCAGACGGAGATGTGATCGACGTGTCGCTGCACACGGTAAAGATTCAGAACTGGGACAAGACATTTACGACCATTCCGACACACAAATTGATCGTCGATTCGTTCAAGAATTGGCGCGGCATGAACGAGAGCGGAGGGCGTCGCATCAAGCGCGAGCTGCGTATCGATATCAACTCAGCGCGATTCTTAACCGCAGAAGAAGTCGAGCGCTTCAAGGGTTTCGCGTTACTGAAAGACTACATCGATCGAAAGCTTGAGGATCTCGCCGCGTACAACGCGGCAGTCGGCGAGGAAACGGAGAACGTCAATCTGAGACGATTGACGAATCTCGGGACGTTTCGCGCCTATATCCTCAGCTACCTGAAGCATCATCCCAACATTCATCGCGAGATGACGTTAATGGTCCGTCAACTTCAGCCCGGCCCAACGGGGTTGCCGTTGGAGATCTACGCGTTCACGAATATCACCGAGTGGTCCACCTACGAAGATATTCAAGCGGACATCTTCGATCATCTGCTGGCTATCGCTGGCGAGTTCGGGCTGAGCATGTATCAGCAGCCGGCTGGGCGGGATTTATCGGCGCTGGCATCCGTCGTAGTACGCTAGAGCGTTGTCGCAGTCGTCGGCTCGTGCCGCGAGCAGTGCGACGATCAGTACACCACCCCGTGCTCGGCCGCGAAACGCTCCCACGCTGCGACGAGATCGGCCAGCAACTCCGGTTGATCGTTGGCCAGATCGCTAGTCTCGCCGGGATCGTCAACTAGATTGAAGAGTTGCCACTGCGCGGTGGATGCCGGGAAGAGTATTTTCCAGTCGCCGCGGACGAGGGCTCGGTTGCCGTGAAGCTCCGAGCCTATTGCTTCGTCGGGACCATGAGTCGGCGCGGCGTCACCCTGCGCTCGCGCCCAGAACGATCTGCCGGTCATGGGCACGACGTCACGGCCCTGGAACGTGCCGGCCGGCGCCCTGGTCCCGGTGATTTCGAGAATGGTCGGCGCGACGTCCATGAAGGTCAGATAGCCATGATCGAGGCGTCCGGGTTCTGCGACGGAGCCGTGATGTACGAACGCCGCTACTCGCGTACCGCCTTCCGCCATGCTGCCCTTCGTGTCTCGAAGCGGCGCCGTCGCAGCTTCCGCCCAGCCGCGCCCGTAGTTCAACCAAGAATTATACCGGCCCATGTTCTCGAAGCTGTCGTCCGGTGTGAAAGTCGGGGGGACCGGAATACCGCTGTTGGCTGCACCGTTCTCCGACATAAAGAGGATGACGGTATTGTCGAGTTGTCCCGACTCTTCGAGATAGGTAACGAGCCGGCCGATGTGGTAGTCCATGTTCTCGATCATCGCGGCATAGAGTTCCATCAGTCTTGTCTGTGTCCGGCGCTCCTCGTCGGAAAGGGAATTCCACTCCGTAGCGCCGGATTCGTAGCGCGACAGATCGAGGTTCGCCGGAAATATCCCGAGCTTCTGCGCCCTGGCAAACCGCTGGTCTCGAACCACGCCATAGCCTTGTTCGTAACGGCCGGCGTACCGGTCTCGCCAGTCATCCGGAACCTGAATCGGCGAGTGCGGGGTGCTGTACGATAGCCAGGCGAAAAACGGTTGTCCGTCGCTTCGATTCTCATCGATGTAGTCGATGAGTTTGTCGGTGTACATAGTCGTAGAAAAAAAGTCCTCCGGCAGTTCCGTTACCGGGACCCCGTTCTCCTGATAGGGGTGCGGATCGACCCGGCTGACACCTCCACTCGCGTTGCGATCGGGGAAGCCCAGGTGGACAGCCGTTCCCGTGGTCAAGATGTACGATGACTCGAAGCCGCGGCTCGCCGGCATATGCGCTTCTTCGAGCGCTCTTCCCAGGTCCCATTTGCCCGTCATGTACGTGTGATAGCCAGCCGCCCGGAGGATCTCGGGGAGCGCAGCAACGCGTTCGCTGAGGTGGCCTTCGTATCCCGGCATGCCGACGCCACGAGAGTCCGCATCTGGGGTTCTGCCGCCGTCGTAGGCTCGCTTGATCGTCATCGATCCAACACCCGCCTGGTGGTTGGACGTGCCGGAGAGCAGCATGGCACGTGCGGGAGCGCAGCTGGGTGCGGCATGAAAATTCGTAAAGCGCAATCCGTTGAGCGCCAGATCATCCAGGTTCGGCGTGTGAATTTCGCTCCCCCAGGCGCCGAGTTCGTTATAACCCATATCGTCTGCGACGATCAGTACGACGTTCGGTCGTTGCCTGGTCGTTACGGCGACGGCCGGTTCGGTCCCGCACGCTGCCAGCAGAGTAGACAGCAGGACGACGGAGACGGCAGCCTTCAGCCTCGGCCTGGCCTTCTGTAACGGGCCGTTTATCGCCTTCAGTCTACTACCCAAGATGTCTAAGTTCCTCAAGCCGCGGAGGTCGTGGCAGCGTATTGGTCGGCCCGATTCTACCCGGATCGAGTCTCGCGCGCCGAGCCCCACGTTATTTCGGATTGCCCACACACAGCGGCCCGAGTGGCACACGAGGGCGAGTTTCTGGCAGAATTGGCGTAATTAGACCAGCTTGTGGGGATTCAACAATGCACTTAGTACGGTCGATTCTGGCAATCTCTAGCCTGTTATTCTTCTCCGCCTCGTTCGCGCAAGGCTGGAACAGATTCACCGGTACGCTGGACAGCTTCGAGATTTTCACTCCAGGCGAACTCGACGTGCGCGAGACGACGTATGACTCGGAGTATGGCGCCCTTTTTCCCGCGCGCGAGTACCTCTACGAGGACGATGGAAGCCGCTATCTGGTCACCGTGGTCGACTATACAGATGCGCAGCGAATCCACGCAGAACGCGAGAACCGATCCGAGGCCGACTACGAGCTGTACTGGGAAGTCGATGTCCGCGCATCGATTGCTTATGCAGCGTGGAATTTTCGACAGCGGGGCGGCGAGATAACCTACGACGCCTACCACTACATCGATCGAGTCGAGGGGCATCAGTTACAGATCACGAACGACGATCAGTCGCGCACGTACGCGGCGATCTATCTGCACGACAGCCGACTGTACATCGTAGAAGCGACCGTGCCGCCGAATTCTATTCCGCCAGGCTTCTTCCAGCAGTCCCTGCAGTGGATCGATGAGGACGGTAGCCGCGTGCGATATCGGAATTACTCGGACGCAATCAAAGTCAGGGACGCTCCAGTTCGCGATTGACAGGACTTGTCCGATTGCTTGGTTGTCTAGTGAACAGCGCCGCGCGCGACGTAATGAACTTAGGAGAGTAGGATGAGGTTCAGGTTCTTAACTCTTGCGGTCCTTGCCGCGAATGCCCTGGCAGTCACCGCTTGGGCGCACCACTCCCATGGTAACTATCAGATGACGGAATACACGCATCTGACGGGCACGGTCAAAGAGCTTCACCTCGTGAACCCGCATTCCTGGCTATACATTGAAGTCATGGACACTGCAGGTCAGCCGGAGATGTGGGCGATGGAGACAGCCGGCATCGGCGGGCTCGCTCGGCAGGGTATTACGGAGGACACGGTGAAAGTTGGCGATACCGTTTCGGTCCGTTGCCATCAACTCCGGGACGGCTCCAAAGGTTGCCTGCTCGGCTTTCTGACCTCGGAAGACGGCATCGAGAGAGAGTGGGACTAGAGCCGAATGCGCATCAGATGCATTCGCCGTCTGTTCAGTACGGGTCTGGCCGCAATTATTCTCGCTTGGAGCCCGCAGGCGGTCCACGCTCAGGACTCGGTGGAGAACTTTATCGATCTAGCGCCGACGGATTTCGGTTACGTCAATCAGGCTACGAGAGACCGGATGAACGACGAGGCGCTGCAGACCAGCACCCGACCGTTCAAAATTTTCGACAACCTCTACTACGTCGGGATTGAGTGGGCCGCGAGCTATCTGTTGGTCACGAGCGAGGGCCTTATCCTGATCGACTCCCTCTTCGATCCCTATATTGAGACCGGTGTTGAGCACATCAGGGAGCTCGGTTTCGATCCCGCTGATGTCGACTATGTTCTTGGTACACACGGTCACTTCGATCACATGGGCGGACATGCCTACTACCAGAGAAATTTTGGCGCGCAGGTGGGCCTCACAGCGGCGGATTGGAAGCGCGCTCAGGTCGATAAAGACCATCCGGTGTTCGCTATGGAGGTCGCTGACGTAGACATGGTCATCGAGGACGGTGACACGCTCCAGCTCGGTGAGCAGACGATCACGTTCTACATTACGCCGGGGCACACCGAGGGTGTGTTGTCTATGGAGTTTAGCGTCCGCGACGGCGATGCCGAGTACCGAGCGGTTATCTTCGGCGGGGGCGGGGCGAACGCGGGCGATTACTGGAGAAACCAAACCATGCTCGGAAACCTTCGCCGCTTTCAGGTTCTGGCCGCCCAGTCACCGCCGATGCAGGTGCGATTCGCCGGTCACACGAACGGGCCCGGCGGCGCCGGTGGCGTGCCTTTTTTCGAGCGCCGCGACCTGCTGTCGGCTCGCGGGCCGACGGATGCCCATCCGTTCGTCGATGATCCCAGTGTGTTTATCGACTATCTCGAGCGGGCGGAGCAGAACGCCGAGCAGGCGGTTCTGCGTTAACTAGGCGGCCGTTCCTACAGCGGCAGCGCAGACAAAAAGGTACCGGGTTTCTTTTCTGCTGAAAAGTAAACCGGTACCTTTTTTGCCCATGGTCGGAAAAGTATCTGATATTAATACCGATGGAGTACTCAGAAGCGACGATTACGAAAATCGTAGCAACATGAGGGTCTTAGCAGCAGTCTGTCGCTGACATTCGCAGCAACGGTACTGAATGATGAAATATGTTCTCGCAATAATCATTTCTACGATGACGGCGAACTTAAACGCAGAGACCCTATCCTTTCCCTCCTTTCAGATAGAAATCCAAGACGATTGGGAACGCAGCATCGACAACCGCCCGGTTGATGATTTGCTAAGCATGATTAGTCTTCGTCGTCCTAACGGCGTAGGCGTCTTAAAAATCGGGTTCTATGATACGCGCGCTGTCGTCAGTGAAGATGCCTTGAGAAATTTGACCAACCTGGACTTCTCCATACCGCTAACCTGGCAAAGTTGGGGAGACTATTCCGGTTATCAGTATGATTATTCGGAAAGCGGTTCGTTCTTCAGACCGTGGTGGCTTACAAACGAAGGGACGATAATAGTTGTAACCTATCAGTGTGACCCTGAGTCGAAAGATATTGAAACTGAGGAGATTGACAATATCGTTCGTTCGATAGTGACGACTCCCGTTCTCAAGCGCTCCGAGAGCGTAGAACTTAGTGATTACCATCGGATTCGTGGGGAATAGCTGGGATAGAAAAAAAGATTCCCATCTCGATGAGAAATCGATGTCCGTAGTGCTCGCAATGCTTATACGTTGAGGCTACTCTTTAAAACGTAGTAACTTACTGCTTAACGAGGGGGGTCCAATGGCCAGACGTTTTCTGCTTCCGGCAACTGTGTTCATTGCCATGTTCGCGACCCTGACCGGACTAGTGTTCTCGGCTGGCGCGCAAGCCCAGACCGGGCAACAGTCGGCAGAAGCCGACGGCAGTCCGATCGGACCTGCTCCACGTCATGACCTTTCTGGGACGTGGACGCCCGCGAACCGGCCGGGGGCCGGAATCCAGGCGAATGGTGTCCAGGCCATGCCAAACGATGGGCGGCCGGAACACGCATTGCCGTACACGCCGTATGGGCTGGAGGTCTACGAGAGCCACAAGCCATTAGAGGGCGTCAACGCTGTTCTACCGGCGTTTCACAATGATCCGCGGAACAAGTGCGAGCCGCTGGGTTTCCCGCGCATGAATCATTACAACGTCAGGATGACGCAGATCTTTCAGAACCCGTACAAGCTCGCGATTCTGTACGAATATGACAACAAGTGGCGCAATATCTGGATCGACGGGCGAGAGCTTCCCGAGGTGGTGGATGGGGGCGTGATCGCCGGCGGGACCTATAAGGCGACGAAGTGGCATGGGTACTCGGTTGGCGAGTGGGTCGACGATTACACGTTGGTCGTCCAGACGGTGGGGACGATGCCCGAAGACAGAATCTGGCTGGACTCAACGGGTCGGCCGATCAGCGACGCAGTCACGGTCGAGGAAACGTTCCGCCGTGTAGATAGCGACCACATGGAGTGGACGGAGATGATCGACGACCCGAAGATCTACACTGAGCCGTGGATGACTATGAAAATCCTGTTCAAATTAGCAGACCCGCATACGGATATCATCGAGATGTACTGCTCGCCGGTAGAGATGAAATATTATTACGAGTCGTTCGGAAACGCTGCCAGTGGTATAGAGAACGACGAAAACTAGCCTGAAGATGGCTCCCTATCCAGGGGAGTCGTGAAGTACTTCGGAGGTAGCCTGTGAAAAGTAAGATTGTCATCCCCCTGTCCCTGGGCGCCTTGATCGTTGCACTTCCGGCGTTCGCGCACCATAGCGGGTTCGCTTTTCATAACGAAAGGACTTTAGTCATGCGGGGCGAAGTTACCGAATGGTTCTGGGCTAACCCGCATTGCCTCCTGAAGTTCGACGTGATGACCGATAGCGGCGAGATCGTACAGTGGGTTACTGAGACTCAGGCTCCCGCGAACATGATTGACGCCGGCTGGAGGAAGAACGACCTGAAGGTTGGGGATGAGGTTACTGTTACTGTGCGACCGGCCAGAAACGGCAATCCCGTCGGGCGCATCGTGCGCGTGGAACTGCCGGATGGTCGGACACTACAGCTCGGCCCGAGCGAGACGACAGGGAACGAATACCATCTGTCGGGCGCGCCCACCGATTAGCGTACTGAGGACTGCGTTCTGGAGGATGCCGGGTACGCCGAATTTACCGACTGACTCTTCCGCCGCCGCTGAACTCGACTAGACCACGCTAGCCTGGCGCCTCTCGGAGCGGATGGAGCAGGCCGTATTGCCAGCCACGCAACGCCATCACGACGGTTACGCCGCCGCGTTCTTGTAGCGGAAGCGGCGCGTCGTCGTTGTTCAGCAGATCGAATTCCCACGCCAGCCGCTTGAGCTTGCGCTGAAATTCTGCGTTACTTTGAGGCGACAACATACCGTTGAGGACGACCAGGCACTCATCGTCGCGGCTAAACCGACCGCTTAGAATCTCCGGACCGAGCTTCTCCTGAAAGAAGGTTTGAATCGGCCCGTTCTCACGCCAGCTAAAGTTGGCTGCGACCCGCAGCTTAATCTGGTTGTGCGGCAGTAGCTCAATAATCTTCAGCTGGTTGAGCTGCGCGAGTTTTCGAAAGCACTCGCCTTCACTGATATCGTAGAAGGCTACGATGTCCTTCATGGTCCATTTGTTGAGCGCACAAATGGCCACAACCAGCAGCGTGACGTCGTTGGTTACCTCCTGCTCCTGTTTAACCGTCAGCTGTAGCAATTGGTGCTGCTGGTCGGTCATCAGTTGCACCAGATCCGAGATTTCCATGTCGAGCATATGGCAGATCTGGTCGAGCCGCTCCAGGGAGAAGTTTTTCTACCAGAATAGCCGCTTGACGCTGGCTTCGGTCAGATTCAGTTCGCGGGCAACCGCTGAGTAGATTTTGCCGTGGGCTTTCAGTGCCTGTTTGAGCGTTTTGATGAGTTCGCTAGTCTGTGCCATAAGCGTAGGTTCCGAGCGTAGCCAATAATAATACCGATCGCTTCGGGAGACGCAATAATCAGCGAGAAGGTGTCTACAGAGGAGACCCGCGGGCAGATTCGCGCTGAGGCCAGTGTCGGTTAAGATTCAAGCTTAATCGAAGGGTGTTGCGAGATGGCGAGAGTACTACTGACCTTGATGCTGATCATGACGCTCATCATCGTCATCGGGCTGGTGGTCGGTGCAGTGGCGTTGATGTCCGACTGAGCCGCGTCCGCGCATCGGCGGCTC
>CAUZMW010000089.1:0-9351 GCA_963581225.1 Gammaproteobacteria bacterium | reverse complement strand
TCCTTGGGGAATAACACGCCGACACGCATGCCCGGGCGCCGGTGAAAGGCAGCCGCGACTGCGCCGCCGGTATCGCCCGAGGTCGCGACGAGAATCGTCAGCGGCCGGCTATCTGCCGGCTTCAGGACCGGTAGCGCGCGTTCCATCGCCGCAGCCAGGAAACGGGCGCCGATATCCTTGAACGCGGCAGTCGGGCCGTGAAATAGCTCAAGGACGGAGAGATCGCCCTGCTCCACCGCCAATTTCTCCAGAGGCACGGGAAAATTCAGCGCATCGTGGCAGATGGCTTCGAGACTGTCGGCCAGCGGTGAGGTAGCAAAAAACGGCGCGAGGAGTTCAGTGCCAATCTGCGCAGCCGTTTCTCCGCGGATCTCATCGGGATCGAAGCGCGGTAGCTCCTCAGGAACGTACAGCCTGCCGTCCGGTGCCAGGCCCTGGAGCATGGCGCCGACCAGATCGGTCTCATGACCACCTTGGGTACTCAAATAGCGCATTGGTGCCGGCTGAGGTTTTTTCAGTCGTGGTTGGCGCTTAGCATACTGCAGAGGCGTAACAGATCGGCAAAAATGCCCGCGGCCGTAACATCGGGACCGGCACCGGGGCCACGGACGATGAGCGGATTCTCACAATAGCGCCGGGTGACGAACTGCACGATGTTATCAGTCAGGCTGATGTTGGCAAACGGATGGTCGAGGGGGTAGCTCGCGAGCTGCACCTTCGCCGCGCCCTGCTCCAGATCCACCTCGGCGACGTAACGCAATACCTGTTTATCCCCTTGCGCCTGCCGATAACGCTCCGCCATCGGCGCGTCGAAGTCGACGAGCCGGTCCAGGAATTCATCGACGGACGCGTCGGCGAGTGCATCCGGCACGAGACTGTCGACGGGAATATCAGCCAATTCGAGCGCGAGGCCTGCCTCGCGAGCAAGGATGACGGCCTTTCTCGCGACATCCATACCGGACAAGTCGTCGCGTGGATCGGGCTCCGTATAACCACGGGCTTGCGCGTCGCGTACGATCTCAGAGAACGGCTGTGAGCCGTCGAAGACGTTGAACAGATAGGCCAGCGTGCCCGAGAAAATGCCGCTGATGCTGGCGATCTCGTCGCCGGTCTCGACGAGATCCTTCAGCGTTTGGATCACCGGAAGCCCGGCACCGACAGTCGCTTCATAGAGAAAATGGGTGTTCGCATCGTGACTGATACGGCGGAGATCGGTGTAGTAGTCAAACGGCCCGCTGTGCGCGCGTTTATTGGGCGTAACAACGTGGATACCGCGGTCGAGCCAGCTGCCGTAGCGTCTCGCGATGCTGTCGTCCGCCGTGCAGTCGATCAATACGGCATGGGGAAGATGATCCGCCTGCACGTGATCGACGAACCGATCCAGATCGACGCCCGAACCCGATTCGAGGTCCTCACGCCAGTTGCCGAGGTCGATCCGTCGCTCGGCCAACAACGCATGCGTTGAACTCGTGACGGCGCGAACGCGGAGATCGAGATTAAAACTTTCCCGTAGCCGGTCCGCCTCCCCGGCCATTTGGTCCAGCAGGGCGCTCCCCACCGAACCCGGCCCAATTAACCCGATCGAAACAGTCTTGGCCGAAAGATAAAAGCTGCCGTGGACAGCGCGTAAGGCCCGGGTCATGTCTTTGGAATCGATGACGGCGGAGATGTTGCGTTCGGAGGCGCCCTGGGCGATGGCGCGAACGTTGATGCCGGCGCTGCCAAGTGTTCTGAAAAAACGGCCCGCAACCCCAGGTAGCCCCGCCATACCATCGCCGACGACCGCCAGTACGCCGCAACCCTTGGTCACTTCGACGTTCTGCACCTGGCCCTGGGAAAGTTCCACGGCGAACGCTTTTTCGACGACGGCCTTGACGTGATCGGAGGACTCCTGCGGCACGGCGAAACAAATCGAGTGCTCTGAGCTGCCTTGGGAGATCAACGTCACGGAGATCTCCTCTTCGCGCAGCGCGCCGAACAACCTGTCGGCCGTTCCGGGCACACCGATCATGCCCGCGCCTTCCAGATTGACGAGCGCGACGCCGTCGATCCCGCTGATGCCCTTAACCAGGGCATCCTGCTGCCCAGGCGTCGCCGTAATCTCCGTACCCGGGTTATCAGGGCTGAACGTCCCGCGAATGCGGATCGGGATCTCGTGGGCCACGGCCGGCGCCATGGTCTGCGGATGAATGACCTTCGCGCCGAAGTAAGCGAGTTCCATTGCCTCGCTGTAGGAAATCTGATCGATGACTCGGGCTTCTGGCACGCGCCGGGGATCGCCGCTCATCACGCCTTCGACATCGGTCCAGATGTGGACGGCGGTAGCGCCAAGCAGGCCGCCGAATATCGAGGCCGAGTAATCGCTGCCGTTGCGGCCCAAAGTCGTCTGCAGCCCTTCGCGATTCCGCGCGATAAATCCCGTCACGACCACCACGCCGTCGTAGTCGTCCGGAATGACCTGCTTGCACTTCTCCCGCGTCGGCTCCCAGGCAACGATCGGGCCCATCTCGCCGCGCTCGACGACGAGAATGTCGCGCGCATCGACGCAAGCGACTGCCCCGCGCCGTCGCTTGCTCTCATCGAGCAACGCGGCCAGTAAGCGCGCCGACCAAAGCTCACCGAAACCCGCGACGAGATCGCGGCTGCGGTGAGAGGCGGCTTTCACGACCGACAGCGCCTTTAACACGCTGCCGATGTCCTCCAACTCCTGGCTGAACTGCTGGATCAAGCCGTTGGCCCGGTCCTTAGAGAGCAGCTCGCGCACAATGGCCTCGTAGCGAGACCGCAGATCATCGATGGAGGCTTCAACCGGTTGATCGCTTGAGGCCTTGTCGATGAGCCCGAGCAGCAGATCGGTCACGCCGCGAATAGCCGAAACCACGACAGCAAGATTGCCCTCTGGCTGGCCCACGACGATGTCTGCAACCCGTCTAAAACAGGCCGCATCCGCCAGGCTCGTCCCGCCAAATTTATGTACCGTCCAGGTCACAGCTTTCTCTCACTAGGGCCGAAATTTACCTCCCCAGTTCTTGGGCCAGGCGCTCTCGGGGGGCGAGAATAGCAAAATCCTCGTCGTGGTCCAGGTACCGCGGATAAGTCTAAGTCGGCGTTCGCTTAGTCGAGTGCAACACTGATCTCGTTGCGCATCGCTGCGAACGTGGCGGCGTAATCGTCGCTGCCGAAGATCGCCGATCCCGCAACGAACGTATCCGCACCAGCCTGGGCGATCCGGCCGATGTTGTCCACTTTGACGCCGCCGTCAACCTCCAGCCGCACATCCAGCCCCGACTCGTCGATCAGAGCCCGTGCACGGGTAATTTTCTCCAGCGTCGTATCGATGAACGCTTGGCCGCCGAAGCCCGGGTTCACGGACATCAGCAATACCATGTCAACTTTGTGCAGCACATGCTCAAGCCACGTCAGCGGCGTCGCCGGGTTGAAGACCAGGCCACTCTTGCAGCCCGCATCGCGGATCAGCTGCAGTGACCGATACGTGTGCTCGCTCGCCTCGGGATGAAAGCTGATGTAAGTCGCCCCGACCGCCGCGAAGTCGGAGATAATCCGGTCGACGGGTTTGACCATCAGATGGACGTCGATCGGCGCGGCAACCCCGTGGCGCTGTAAGGCCTCGCAGACCATTGGACCAATCGTCAGATTAGGGACGTAGTGGTTGTCCATTACATCGAAATGGATCAGGTCCGCGCCCGCGGCAATGACCGCATCGACGTCTTCGCCGAGACGTGCGAAATCCGCCGACAGAATCGACGGCGCAATCCAAAATTCGCGCATGCTGGAACCCCAATGACCGAGGGGGTAATTCTGCCCTCATGCGTGCCGAAAATCTCCCTATTACGAAAATGGTGCGCTAACAACAGCTACCGGTGGAGGAGGAGCCATTCTGATCGAAGGGCAGCGTCGTCCCACAGCCCGGGGAAATCCCCTGGTGGCGGCGTTTCTGGCCGCGAAGTTCGAAGTGTGGGCGGAAGCGGCTGTCGTGCAGCATGTCGAAGGTGTTGCCGCATACCGGAAAGACCTGGCCAGCTTCGATCACATGATGTTTATCCAGAACAAACCGCTCGGGGTGGTACGGGATGCTGCCGTTGTACGTCACGGTCTGGTCGTAGTCTTCGCAGGCCGCCTCCAGAGCGGGCAGCTTGAAAAGGCGATAGGTCGCCAAAAAGAACTGAACACCCTGCGCGGCCGCCTCGATTTTGGGATCCGTGATTTCGATCGGCCGGTCAGCGACGAGGAGTGGATCGAGAAAGCCAGCCCGCTTCGCCAATTCGATGAAATCGTTCCAATAAAGCGCACCGCTTAGACACTCGCCATAGAGCACGGGATCGTCCGTCACCTCAGACGGCACACGACGATCCACATAGACGTCGGCGAAATACAGCTCACCGCCGGTCTTCAGTGCACGATACGCACCCGCCAGCACAACCGCCTTATCCTCGCTGAGATTGATGACACAGTTAGATGCGACGATATCGAAGCTCTCGGGCTCAAAGGGCAGCTCGTCGAGCGCCCAAGATGGAACCGCACATTGGGCTCCGGATAGCCGAACTGAGCGCGGTGATACTCGCGATGGCGTTGCGCCACCGCGAGCTGGGCTTCGGTCATATCCACGCCGACGATCTCGCCGTCAGGGCCGACCAGCTTCGATAGCAGATAGCAGTCGCGCCCCGAGCCGCAACCCAGGCCAAGGATCCGACAGCCCTCCAGAGCCTCCGGCAGGACGAGACCGCAGCCGTAATAGCGAGCCCTGACCTCCCTGACCTCCCTGACCTCCCTGACCTCCTCGTGAATCTCCGCCAACGCGGCTGTCACGTGCTCAGGAGAAGCATCGACCGTGCGCAGGCGTTGGTCTTCAGATCCCCGCTCTTCTCGAGGACTTCTCCGTAGTATCGTTGAACAAATTCTTGCACGACGCTGCCCTTCGAAAATAGTCAGACTGACAGCCATTATGACCCGGCTGACGCCGCGTTTGTTTCACGAGGCGTGCTTGGCGCCGTCGGCGGAGCGATCGACCGCCTGTCGGCTCTTCAGGGCGGCGCTGACGATCACGGCGACACTCATCAGCCCCGCGACGAGTAGCAGGGCGCGCTGATAACCGCTCGTCAGGTCGGCGCTGGAGGCTGCGACGCCGCCGACCATCGCGGCTCCCGCCAGTCTCCCGATCCCCAGACAGGTCACCAATAGCCCCTGTCCCGCACCACGTTGGGTTTCGCTGACCTCGCGGATTACGACGAATCGCAGTGGCGCTATCAGCGCGGACAGACCGAAACCGACGAGCACTCCCGCGCCAAGAAAGCTCGTAAAATTTAGCGTTGCGAAGCCGAACAGCAGTTGACCGAGAACCGTGAGAACGAGTCCCGTCTGGATGACGCGTTTAGGGCCAAATTTGTCCGACAGACGCCCAGCCGTCGGCGCACCAATGATCAGTGCGGACACGAGCGGCACCATCATGAAACTCGCGGTCGTCTCCGGAACCTGGAGCGCAGCGATGGCGATGGACGGCAGAAATACCATTCCAGCCTCCGAGAAACCGGTGCCCAACGCGATAACACCGACGAGCCGCAACTCGATGGAGCGCAGTAACTCCGGGTGCAACACGGGGTCCGCGGCCCGCCGCTGAGCGATATACAGAGCCGGCACGCAGAGCCCGGCCAGCAGAAGGAAAGGCAGCACTCGCGCCGAAGTGACGCTCGCAACGAACGACCCGGCATCGAGCACGCTCAGCGACCAAGCGAAAGCCGCCAGCATGACGCTCAACAAAGCGATGCCGAGCCAGTCGATAGGCGAGTCGGACGGCTGACGCGCAGTTGGCAGGACTTTGACGGCCTGCCACAAGACGATGGCCGCGAACGGCAGATTCAACAGGAATAACCACTGCCAACCCCAGCGCAGCAGAATCCCGCCCAACAGCGGCCCAAGCAGAAAAGCGATGCCGAAGACGGCGCCAATCAGGCCCAACGCCCTGCCGCGACGTTCGGGCGGGAAGGTATCGCCGATCACAGCGCTCGCAACCGGCAGTATGCCCCCGGCACAGAAACCCTGGATCGCCCTGCCAGCCAACAGCACGGCCATCACCGGCGCCAGCGCGACGAGCAACGATGCGGCCGCAAAGACACCGACGCATGCAACATAGATCGCTCGGCGGCCGTACCGATCGGAGAACTTCGCCATGACCGGCGCGCCCACGAGCTGGAACAGGATATAGATCCCGTAGACCCAGGAGAGCCCGCGCTCATCCGCGCCAAAGCTTACCTGGATAGCCGGCAAGGCCGGACCGACAATGCCGATATCCAGGGCGGCCATCAGGACGCCCGTGAACAAGACTGCGAGAATCCTGCCGGTGTCCTGGCCGTTCGACCGATTAGATTCCATACGGTCGGGCTGTTGGTCCAACGAGGCTGACCTGATGGACCACTACTCGGCCCGGATCAGCAGGGCGTTCATTGCATCCGCGAACAAGGCCTCGCCCGCCGCGTGGCCGTCATAAACCTTCAGCAACGGAATGGCGGTCCGCGCGATGACCTTCAGGGAGTACTCGGCGCTACCATTCCGCAGTAGATCGGCTCGCTCCGCCTTAGTCAGCACGGCGAACATCGCGTCGTTCAGCGCCCGATGGCGAGCCTCGAAGTGCCGAAACGTCGCAGCATCCACGGCCGTAATCAGCAACAGCCCATCTCGATGAGTGCGCCACAACGCCAGATAGGTGTCAAAAATGCCCACGAGCCCAGCGCGTGCCGATTCCACGTCGAGCGCCAAAATCGCAGTCGTCGCCGTATCAAATATCGGATTAAGAATGTTCTCTAATAAGCTGTATTTACTGGAAAACATCGCGTAGAAAGTCGCTCGAGAGACATCGGCCTCGGCAAGCAGATCTTCGACGCTAACGCGGGCTACGCCCCTGCTGGCGAACTGCTGCGCTCCCGCAATTAGGAGCGCATCACGCATTCGGCGCCGGCGCCTTGCGATCCGCGGGCTCCGGCCCTCAACGCGTTGAATGCCCTTCTTTTTGGCTCGGTTTAGGCCCATTCTGTAATCATACACCCATATATGATTACGTACAGTTGTATATGAAATCTCCCGCTGCGCTTCGCGGCCGCCTCGTCGCGATCTCAGGCTCAGGCTTGCGAATGGAGCTCAGAAGTTCAACTATAGCGTCTGACGCTCGTCGACTAGCGCCGGGCTCTGGAGATTCATGTCCTATGGCAGCTATCGGTCGTAACGCGCCCTGCCCTTGCGGCAGCGGCCAGAAATATAAACGCTGCTGCGCGAATAAGGGCGATAACATGTCCGTGTCGATGCGGCTTGCGATCACGGCCGTCGGCATCAGCCTGCTCGGAGGCCTCATTCTGATCCTGACGCAGCTCGACGACATCGAGATCGGCGTGGCGCCGGCGGGACAAGTATGGTCCCCCGAACACGGCCACTGGCACTGAGAGAGCCTCAGCCGGCTAAATTCGGCGGAGAGTCGAGACCGGCGGTTCGTTGACGACCGAACGGGCTGCCAGCGTCCCGCTGACACCGACGACCAGCCCGCCAGCAACCATACCGGCGAGCCACAGCGTGGGCCCGGGCACGTAGTAGAGATCGAAGAGTCTATCGGCCATGAAATAGCCGATCAGCCCGGCGCTGAACGCGCCCAGCGTTCCGGCAAGCAGGCCGAGGGTGATAAATTCCGCTGCAATACCCTGCAGGACGACGCCCCTTCCGGCGCCCAGCGTCCGCAGCACGGCGCTCTCATACATGCGCTCGTCCCGGGTCGACTGAATGGACGCAAGCAAAACGGTAATTCCCGCTGCGAACGTGAATAGAAAGACGTACTGCACGGCCATCGCCGCGCGCGCCATCGCGCGCCTTACCTGGTCCAGCACGGCGCCAATATCGATGACCGAAACGCTCGGCAGGTGCCGCGCGAGCTCTAATGTCGCCGCACGCTGTTCGGGTTCAACGAAGAAGCTGGTAACGAAGGTCTGGCCGAAGCTATCGAGCACATTCGGGCTGACGACCATAAAGAAGTTGGGGCTGAACGTGTCCCAGTTGATACGCCGAACGCTGCTGATGGTCACCGTGACGCTGTCGCCCGCGATCGCATAGGTCAACTGATCTCCCAGTCCTAAACCGATCTCCTCGAGGATCTCCTCCTCTATCGAGACCTGCGGCGTTGTATCGCCCTCTTCCCACCATCTGCCGGCGACCAGCTCATTGTCCGGGTTCATCGTCGCCGCCCAGGTGAGATTAAGATCATCCCGCAATTCGCGCTCCGCCCTCTGATCCTTTGCCGGATACTCGTTTACCGGTATTCCATTGACGTGGCTGATTCGGGCCCGCACCAGTGGCGTGAAGTCCGGTGACGCGATCCCGTGATTACCCAGTATCCCGGCTACAGCCGTCCGCTCGCCCGGCTGAATATTGATCATGAAGTGATTGGGCGCCTCCTCCGGCAAAGCCGCCTGCCAGGTATTCATGAGCTCCGTCCGAACCAGTGTCAACAAGAGCAATACCATCAGGCCGATACCGAAAGCGACGACCTGCACACTGCTCTCCCGTCCGCGTCGCGCGACGTTCGCGATCCCATAACGCCAGGAAATGCCCACACGGCCGCGAAAACACTGCAGGCCCTTCACCAGTAAACGCCCGGCACCATAGAGCACGGCGAACGTCAGTGCTGCGCCGCCTAACACGTAGGCGATCAACTCGAAGTCCCCGAACAACCAGTACAGCATCGTCGTGACGGCCGCGGCCGCCACGACGTAGATTACCGAGTAACCGAGTGGTGGCGGCGCGAGATCGTGGCGTAACACGCGGGCCGGCGGCACGTTGCGCAGTTGTAAGAGCGGCGGAAGCGCGAACCCCAGCGCGACGGTCAGCGCCGTTACAGGCCCGATGATGGCGCCTTGAAATGTCGGCGGAGGCAGCTGTGCTTCGACGAGATCGTCGAGCAACAACGTCAGTCCATGCTGAACCAGATAGCCGAGAACACTGCCAACCAGGCCCGCCGCCACGGCAAGCAAGAGAAGTTGCGTCAATATCAGGCGAAGCACGTCACGGTGCCGCGCACCGACGCACTTCATGAGTGCGACGGTGTCCAGATGTCGCGCAAGAAAACGGCGGGCTGCCATCGCCACGGCCACACCGCCGAGCAGGACGCTGACGAGTGCCGAGAGCATCAGAAACCTTTCTGCACTAACAACCGACTGGCGCACTTCGGGCCGGCCGTCGCGAATATCATCCAGTTCCTGATCGAGGCCGATCATCGGTTCGATTTCGCCGCGGAACGCCGCCACGCGGCTCTGGCTGCCGGCGAACAGGATTTCGTACTCGATAATGCTTCCGGGCAGG
>CAUZMW010000088.1:0-9384 GCA_963581225.1 Gammaproteobacteria bacterium | reverse complement strand
ACAACACCCAGTACATTTACTTTTACCGACCAAACGGATGTTGCCAAAAGCACTGAAATAACTTCTGCGGCTATCACCGTAGCCGGAATTAACGCTGCTGCTGCTATATCCATTACTGGAGGTACTTACCAGATCGGTAGTGGTTCCTTCACTAGCGCTGCAGGTACCGTTACTAATGGCCAAACAGTACAAGTTAAACACACCAGTTCCAGCAGTGACGATACGGCGGTAAACACTACGCTTATTATTGGAGGTGTTTCAGATATTTTCACCTCCACAACAACAGACAATAAAGTAGCCATAGAAAGAGCTGCCGCAATAGCAGCCGCTGCAGCTATCCAAGATGCTGCTAACCAAGCTCGAAAAGCCGCCTTACAAAAATTCGGAACCGGCGTATTCGGCGAAAGCACATTTCAGTGAGATACATTATGAAAAATTACATACAAATTACTTTATCAATAATTATTTTTTGTACTAGCTCACTTACCCAAGCTGCGGACTATGTCTGGGGTGAAGAATTTGCGGAAGGGGATACTATTTCAGCATCAACCTTCAATCAGATTTTTAGTACTTTACAGAAACTTAATCGCACGCCGGTTGATGCTGATTTAGTGGGTACTTGGAGTTGCTCTAGTGTTTATACCAGCGGAGACGATATGAACACAAATGGCTGGGTAGCGAATAGTTTTATTTATACCTTGTCGAATGCCCAGTTAAACATGACAGCTTCATCACAGGCAACGAGCTTGGGTCAGGCATACTCTTTTTCGACCTCAAACCCCACTCCTCTTATAAGGTTTTCGAACGCAAGTGTTTCCTCTGCTGGCACTTACATGTTGTATAGAAACATGTTGCTTATGAAGGGGGTGATGAGTGCTTCCGCAGTATCTAAATATATGGTAGATATAACGAGTGATGATCGGTTCACCCTGACGTCTTTAAGCGATGGAGGTAACTATCCGGATCTGGTTATGTGCGATTCCGCTACACCTGTCCCTGCAGCACCCACAGATACCACAGCCACTAATGCTCAAACTTTAGTGAATGTCGCATGGACAGATCAAAGCTCTGATGAAACAGGCTTCAAAATCTATCGAAGGCTCTCTACAGAGGCAACAGCCACTGAACTTGCTACTGCCGTCACCGCAAGCCCTTATGTGGATAGCTCCTTAACGGAAGGATAAACTGCTTATTACAGCGTTTCAGCCTATAACGCGAACGGTGAATCACTGAAATCGGGAGTTGCTAACGCAACCTTGGACAGTATTAAACCGACTGTCGCATCACATACGCCAACGACCAGCCAGCAAGTAGCAATATCCGATCGCACCTTAAGTATTGTTTTCTCCGAAAACATACAAGTAATTTGTCCAGCAGATGGTGGTATTGGCTTAATGTGTAGCGCTCCAGGCTCGGGGGTTACAACGGTTGGGACTAGTGGAAAAACTTATGCGTGGATTGCATCCCCTGGCAGCTCTGGGTTGTCTTTGTCTGGCAGCTTAGTAGGCTCGGCAGAAACATTAAATGCTAATGATACGATCACAGTTACGATACATAAAGAATGGATTAGAGACGTCAACGGCAATTACATGGACGTTGACTACTCCTATTCCTTTACGACTGGAACCTGATCTTATTTAGTCAGCTAGATGTAGAGCGGTTTAATGTACATACGTTTGTGTGTTTCCACACATGAAGATCTCTTATGTTTCTAGATATAAGAAGCTGAAATATATTCTAGCCTAATAAATCTATGTAACCGCCTTGTAACCACCATATCTTTATCCTCTGAGTGTAGTTAGCTTAAAATCTGTGCTTATCTAAGGGGGTAGGTCACGACGAGAAGGGATGGTTTTAACTGACAATAAATGGTTCCTTCAACCGACCTCTTGAAACCCAATGAAATCAGGGTTGAATTATTCAACAATCACTGACATTCAAACTCTAATTTGAATGTCAGTCTAAGATGATCTCGATATAGACATCTACATAGGCGCGGCCCCCTGGCCGGGAAGCGCCGCGGAAGAATCGCGACGAGGCCGTCGCTCCCACAGCGTTCGTGTAAACGGTATTTCTGTAGGAGCGGCCGCCTGGCCGCGATTCACCCTCAGCTCTAGCTGATTCTCAGCAGCCGACTCAAGTTGCCGCCGACAATGGCTGCTTTCTCGGCGTCGGTCAGTGACGGCGAATTCAGAATGACATCCAGCGTATCGGGCCAGTTAAACGGCGCATCCGTGCCGTAGACGATCTGGCTCGCGCCCATCTCGGCAACGAGGTGTCGCAGGCCCTCGTCGTCAAACACGATCGTGTCGACCAGTACCTGCTCACGGAGATAGTCGCTCGGATTCCTCTCGCTTAGGCACTCCGCGTTTCCGCGAACCTCGCAAGCGACTTCCGAACGTCCGAGGTAGGACGGCATGAAACCGCCGCCGTGGGCGGCAACGACTCTGAGCCCCGGGAAGCGATCCAGGACACCCTCGAACATCAGATGCGAGAGGAAGATTGTGGTCTCCAATGGATTGCCGATGATGTTGCCGAGATCGCCGCGTCCGGAGAGGCCGCCATCACGGATGGCGTTCTTGGCGCCGTCCGGGTGCATGAATATCGGCGCCCCGAGTTCTTCTGCCTTGGCCCAGAACGGGTCGAATCTCGGATCGGAGACATGCTCGCCCGCGACGTGACCACCGATCGATGCGCCGCGGTGTCCGAGTTCGCTCATCGCATACTCCAGCTGCTCGGCTGCGAGTTCCGGATATTGAAGCGCGACGGAAGATAGCGCGACGAAACGGTCGGGATGCTGTTCCACCCAGGCGGCCAGGGCTTCGTCGTGCAGTCTGACGATCCGGTTTGCCAGTTCTTCGTCCGCTGCGTACCACCAGTAGCGGTTGATCGACAAAGCTTCGTAGTCGACGCCGCGCTCATTCATGACATCCAGTCGATCCGGACCCAGCGCCTGCCAGTCCGGGAAGCCGATGTCCGCGAATGCAGTGCTACCTAGCAATTCGGCGACCTCGGGAATGACACAATGCGCATGAATATCGACCGTGCGGACACGCTGCCCGCCGATCGAAATTTCCCGGCGCGCCGGCTGAGCGAGGCCGTTAAGTCCGTACCCGAGTGCTACCAGTCCGGCGCCGGCCGTGCCGACTCCCCTTAGAAAATCTCTACGATTCGACATGTTGCTTCCCCGCATACAGTGTTGATTATTATTCTATTAGTCTATCTAGCATAGACTATTTGTTAAGAGAACTGAATGCTGGCCGCGTTCCGTCTTGCGGAAGGGGGCGATGACGAGACAGCTCGGATGCGAGTAGAGACGAGCGCTCAATTTCGGCATTCAATCGCGGAGCAGATGGCGGTCCCGTTCCGCAACGCCGATATCCGTGTGATCTGTAAAAAAGCCGTCAATCCCGAGCGCGAGGAACGCCGCGAGTTCTTGAGCCGCCGAGCCGAGCTCGGTCGCGTCAGGTGATGTCCTAAGAGCGACGGGCAGGAACTGGTTCTCCGCTCTGAACGTATACGGGTGAACCTCGAGGTTGGCGGCATGAGCCAGCTCGACAAAGTCGCTCGCATCCTCGAGCGCCAGGTCGCCCGCGTTGTTGCGGGGTATTAGAAAATGCGTCTTCTCGGGGCCGACGCCGTCGGCGTAGGTTGCGATCTCGAGTAGGCCGTCGGCTGTCGCCATGGCGTCGAACGTCAGTGAGCCGCCGGCGGCTTGTACGTCAAATGGCTGGCCGGAATCGCCGAGTAGCTGCACCAGCCGGAGGTCCGTCATTCCATTCAGGCGGCGTAAATTCTCGACCTCGAACGATTGCAGGTACACCGGCTGATGTGCCGCCTGATAGCCACTGTCCCGCAAGGCCTCAATCAATGTCGCTTCCATCGGCAGCCCAATCCCATCGAAGTACGTTGGGTGCTTGAGTTCAATGTAGAGCCCGATTTCTCTCGTCAGCATCGTCTGCAACGCTTGAATTGCCGCGATCGCTTCCTTCAGCGTCGGCACGGTGTAATGACCGTCGAATCGCGTATTAGCCGGGCGCACCGTTGGAATGCGCTCGATCGCGCGGAGATTGCGTATCTCCTCGAGCGTGAAGTCCTCGCTAAACCATCCTCGAATAACACGGCCGTCCACGATCTTCTCGGTCTGGCGATCGCGATATTCGGGGAGTTCGGCCACGTTCGTGGTCAGGTCGAGTACATTATCGTGGCGCGCGATCAGCTGCCCATCTCGCGTGCTGACCAAATCGAGTTCGATGTAGTCCGCGCCGAGCAACGCAGCCGTCGAATAAGCCGGCAGCGTATGTTCCGGCATGTAGCCGCTCGCGCCGCGATGGGCGATAACAATTGGGGTGGCGCGTCGTGCGAATTGCGCGCCTTCCGGTCCCTGCGTCTGTCCCGCGGCCCGGTGAATGGGCACCGAACCGATAGACGCCATCAGTAGAACCTGAGTCATTGTTCGTAAGCTTGCCACGGGGAAGTATCGATACTCTCACAGGCGACTGGCATATGTTAAACAGAGGCGCTCATTTTTGAGATACGCATCCAGGTATCCGGCCGCGTAGGGGCGTAGTCTACAAGACTCTCCGGTGCGCCCGAGACAATAAAAGTCTCCTTGGAGCTAGGCTTGGGCGCATCTGGGGAGCCTCCCTCTCAGACCTGCTACCTTGTGGACCGTGATTAGTGGTTCCACAAGTTCCCGTATTGCCCGGCAACCATTGACCCATCGGGCGATATTGTCGATCGCACTGCCGGTCATGATTTCCAATGTGTCGACACCGCTGATCGGTATCGTGGATACAGGCGTTGTGGGGCAGATTCCCGATCCTGCGTACATCGGGGCTGTCGCGGTTGGTTCACTCGTCTTCTCGTTCGTTTTCTGGGCCTTCGGTTTTCTGCGCATGGGCACGACGGGCCTGACGGCTCAGGCGCTTGGAGCTCGAGATACCGACGAGATGTCGGCCTGCCTGGGTCGCGCCTTGATGATCGCAGTCGTCGCCGGCGTGGCGTTGATTCTTTTGCAGTGGCCGATTCGTAGCACGGCATTCGCTCTGTTGACCGGCAGTGCTCGAGTCGAGAGCCTGGCAATCGAGTATTTCGACATTCGTATTTGGGCAGCACCGGCGACGTTCGCGAATTACGCGCTGCTGGGATGGTTCATCGGGCTTGGGCGAACCGATATCGGTCTCGTTTTGCAGCTCGTTCTCAATTTATCGAATATGGCATTGGACGCGTTTTTTGTACTCGGTTTCGGCTGGGATGTGCAAGGCGTCGCGTTCGGCACACTGCTCGCCGAGTGTATCGCCGCCGCGATCGGCGTGCTGGTGGCAGTGCGCCATTTGCGCAGCCTTGGCGGGCACTGGTCGCCGGACTATTTGTTCAATTCTGTGCGTCTGCGACGCACGATTGCTGTTAACGGTGACATCATGCTTCGGTCACTGGCGCTGGTTTCCGTATTCGTTTGGTTTATGGCCCAGGGAGCGAAGCAGGGCGATGTCATCCTCGCCGCGAACGCTGTGCTGATGCACTTTATTTCACTCGGCGCATTTTTTCTGGACGGCTTGGCGTTTTCCGCCGAAGCTCTCGTTGGCCGCGCGCTTGGCGCGATAGACCGTACCGGTCTGAAGGCGGCGGCGAGAATGACGACTCTGTGGGCTGCCGCGGTAGCGGGGCTGATCTCTCTCGTGCTGTTTAGTTTTGGCGTCGCGTTCGTCGATATTCTCACTTTGGATGTTTCCGTGCGAGAGGCGGCGCGAGTTTATCTTCCCTGGGCTGCGGCGGCGCCGATACTGGGTGTCTGGGCATTTCAGCTTGACGGCATCTTCATCGGTGCAACGCGCACGGCGGATATGCGTAATGCGATGCTGATGTCACTACTGATTTTCTTTGCGGCCTGGTGGGTGATGCTACCGTTCGGCAACCATGGCCTCTGGGCCGCGCTCTACGTTCACTATCTCGCCCGCATCGCTACCCTCGGGTATTATTATCCTGGGCTGGTGCGCTCGGTGGGCGTCTGACCGAACACCCGTCTGTTATGCTACCGATCCAATTCACGGGAAGAATCCCCATGTTGCGTACACTTTCTTCAGAGGTTCGATCTGGAGTTAAGGCGGGCTTGTTGGTCTTGATCGTGCTCCCGGGATACACCGCCGCGCAGAGCTTTACGCATGTGCATCTCCGTACGCCTGATCCCGCAGCGGCGGCCGAGTGGTATCACACGCTTGTCGGGGGAGAGCTCCGGCCCTCTGCGGGGGGTATGGGCTCCGTAGCGCAGACGCACGGCTCGATCTCGACGATGTTGGATGACGCTGGCGCCGAGCCGAGCCATGGCAGCGTGATAGACCATTTCGGTTTTGCCGTGGCGGACGTCCCGGCCATGGTTGTGAAAGCGAGAATCATGGGTGCACATGTCGTTGCCGAGCCCCATCCCGGAGTTACAGCAGCTACTATCGCGATGATCGAGGATCCCTGGGGGACGAAAGTCGAACTACTCGAAAGTCCCGACTACACCGGCATCCAGCATGTTCATCTGGTCGTAGAACGTGCCGATGCCTTGCGCGACTGGTTTATCGAAATGTTTGGCGGTGAATACGACCCGGAGCTAGGAGATGGACGCTTTCATGCGATTCGCTACGACGGAATCTGGGTGTATATATCCGAGTCTGGAGCTGGCAGTAATGCGCCGAGTCGCGGTCGTTCTCTCGACCACATGGGTTTCTCGGTGCCCGATATGGACGCGCTCGTCGCGAAGGTCGAGGCGAGCGGTTATCGACCTTGGGTCATTCGTCCGAATCGCCCCGGCGGCACGACATTGTTGATGTTCTTCGAAGGCGCGAGGGGAGTGCACTTCGAGATTGCGCAGCCTGCAGGCGCTCAGTAGCTACGAATACGGGAAATACGGGGACGGTCTACCTAAATAAAAAGATATCTTTTTATTTAGGTAGACCGTCCCCGTATTTCCCGTATTCGTAGCACTAAGCTCGAGGCAGGTCTAACAGCACCCGCAGGCCGGGATCATTGTCCTCGAGAGAAATTGAACCGCCGTGCATCGTCACAACGGCGGCTACCAGGCTAAGTCCCAAGCCGCTTCCGGGAGAACTCCGATGCGTTTCGAGCCGGAAAAATCGCTCGAAGACGCGTTCTCGTTCTGCCACCGAGATACCGGTGCCCGAGTCGGCAACCTCAATGCGCGCGCCCAATGTCCCTTCGCCGAGTTGAATATGGACGGAGCCATCAGTCGGTGTGTACTTGATCGCGTTGTCGACGAGATTGGAGATCGCCTGGAACAGCAGATCTCGGTCGCCGGACGCAGCCACCGATGTTGCCGCACTAGTCGTCAGTTGCAGGCTTTTCTCCGCCGCCAGAGGCTCGTAAAGTTCCACAACGTCATCGATAATCTTGTTGAGCCCGACTTCGCCGAACTCTCGTCTACGGTTGCCCGCCTCGATCTGCGAAATTCTAAGTAACGAACTGAATGTCGCGAGGAGCGCGTCCGCCTCGCTGAGCGTCTCTTCGATCTGATCGCGCATCTTATCGCTGTGCGCATCGTCCCGTACTTGCTCGAGATTGGTTCTCAGGCGCGTCAACGGCGTCCGCAGATCGTGTGCGATGGCGTTGGATACGTCTCGTACGCCCACCATCAGCTTCTCGATCTGGTCGAGCATCTCGTTGAGATTGCCGCCGAGCCGATCGAATTCATCACCGCCCTTCGTTGACGGCATGCGGCGTGACAGGTCACCACGTCGAATCTGTCGCGAGATCGAGTTGATGCTCTCGAGGCGGTTATTGACGCTTCTCGCCATCGAGATACTGCCGATGATAGCGAGACTCAACGTGAACAAAAGTCCCCAGGACAGGACATCTAAGATGATCCCTTGCGTCTCTTCCAGGTTGCCGACCATGCGTCCGACGATGATGCGATAGTCGGCCGACAAAAAGACGAGGCGGCCGTAGACGTCATCGTCCCACTCGCCGGCCCCGAAACTAGAGTCCGGTTGCGCCAGATCGAGTTCGAACAAGAGCCAGCCATCCTCGTCCGCGTTTTCGCAGAGGTCGCCGGGTTGGTCCTGGTGGGCCAGCCAGTCGGGGCTCTCCGTGATGGGTTGGCAGTTCTCGTCGAGTAAGACCCCGACCGCGAACGGGTCGTCTCGTTGGCGTTCCGCGATTTCCTCGGCAACGCGTTCCGGACCGAGCCGATAGTAGAAGTCCTGCAGTTCGGCGGTCTCTGCATCAATCAAGCTGCGGAGCTCGCGCTCCATAAATGTTCCTGTTTGCCAGTACATGAAGGTACCGACGATCACGAACGAGACCGCAAACAACGTCATGAAGCGGATGCCGAGCCGGAACGTGGTGCTGTGCCAGATATTGCTAAGGCGCTCTGAGAACATACCCCGCTCCTCGAATCGTGTGGATCAGCGCCTGGCTGAAACCTCGATCAACTTTTTGCCGTAGCCGGCTTATGTGGACGTCGATTACGTTCGTTTGCGGGTCGAAGTGGTAATCCCAGACAGCCTCCAGGAGCATTGTGCGCGTGAGGACCTGTCCGGCATGCCGCATCAAGCACTCTAATAATAGAAACTCGCGCGGTTTGAGGCCGATCTGCCGATCGTCACGCGAGACTTCTCTGGATAGCAGATCCATTTTCAGGCCCGCAACCTCGAGAGATATCTGTTCCTCTTGCGAGGAGAATCGTCTGGCGAGTGATTCGATGCGGGCCATGAGCTCCGAATAGGCGAACGGCTTAACCAGATAGTCGTCACCGCCTGCTTTGAGGCCCTGCACTTTATCGTCAACCTCACCGAGAGCACTTAAAATCAATACCGGCGTCTGGTTTCCATTGTTGCGAACTGTCTGTATCACAGTCAGGCCGTCGACGCCCGGAAGCATACGATCGATGATAATGACTTCGTGATCGTGTTCGACTGCCAGCTCCAACCCGTCCGGGCCATTGGCAGCATAATCCACGACATGCCCATCGTCGCTCAGTCTTCTCTTTAGAAAATTAGCGACGACTGCATCGTCTTCGATCACGAGTATTCGCATTGCTTGCGGGCCGTTTATTACTGGTTAGCTTGTATAGCAGCGTCGCCGTAATTATCGCAGCAATCGCAAGATTTATCGAAGCGCGTGAGCCTTCCTGCTCCCGGGCATGACGAGAGTTCACCGTTCGGTATACTCGTCACACGGATTGGAGACCCCAGCGCATGACGGAATTGGAGAGCATGAATCAGCGACTTACCGAGATGGAAGCCCATCTAGCGTACCAGGATGTCACTCTGCAGCATCTCAGTGACAATGCCGCCAAGCAATGGGCAACCATCGACAAGCTCGAGCAGGTGGTTCAGCGCCTGAAACTGCGTCTTGTTGGGCTGGAGGACTCTGGCTCTT
>CAUZMW010000087.1:0-9452 GCA_963581225.1 Gammaproteobacteria bacterium | reverse complement strand
CGGACACTCTGCTGGCAACAGCGTCGGAGGCGAGCAATAATTGGAGTCTCACCTCTACTCAGTTTTCTGCACCTCGAAAAACCTCTCCGGTCTCCTCAGTACACCCACCTTCAGGCAGTGTCATGCCGCACTTGATCAGAGGCGCGTTTCCGATGCGCGCACCAAAATTCCTACCGTCCCGCAATGGGTTGAGCGTCACGGTCAGAACGGTGCCCAACGGAAAACTCTTTACCGTGATGCCCTCACGAGCGATCGCGCGTGCCGGGCCAGTCTCCACACCCCACAGGAGGGGCTCACCGTTCTCGGAGACCATCAACTCGCCGTCAGAATCGACAAGTTGAAAGATGAATTGTGCGTGATTCGCGCCGGGAATGAATCGGGTCAGTTTCCCGGTCATCGTTCTCGTCGTCTCCCGATCATACATGGCAAATGAGTGATGCGCGGCGGCAGGAACAGACAGACTACTCGCCAGCAGAAGACCCAGGACTTGCGATATCAGCCCAACGTTCTTTAGCGTTCGATAGTTCATGGTTTACCCACCGTACCGAGTTTTCGGCTCTAATGTATCAGTGATCCCGAAGGCTCATTCGGTTGGCTGCTCCCAACCTTGCTCGAAGTGCTCCTCCCAATTCTGTGCCCATGGCCTGCCGAAGAAGTCGATGTAGTCGTCGTCGAGAAACGTCAATTGCGTTGGCCTACCTTCGGAGTCGTTGACTATTCGGCTCATCACTTGGCATTCAACGAATGTAAAGCGCATTTCGGGGTCGGGGATGCGTGCTTCTGCCATCCATGGCGTGACGATATGCAGCGGCTGCTCGAACGCTTCTGGATCGTAGAATATCGCTTCGACCACCAACCCGTCACCGTTATCGCGCGGCCGAATGATCTCAATAATCTCAAGGGAGTTACTAAACTCGAACATGGAATGTGACAACGTCCAGCCCTGAACGTTAGCGGTCCAAGCGACCAGGGAGTCCCCATCCCAGAATCCAACCGTCTCACCATACCATTGGGGAACCTGCTCGACGTGTTCCTGACCGACGAGGATCTTGCGGACAAAATTGTCCGCAAGACTGCTCAGGAACTGGACTTGATTCTGCGTCACTAATACTTCGATCTCGCGGAACGCAAACTCGGACCACCAGCGCATCATCCCTTCTGGATAGCAAAAAGCCGCGTTCCACTGCGGTGAGTTGCTAACCGCTTCGTGAAAATTCATTTGAGTCATTCGCTTCTGATACTCAGGGGTCAGCAGCGAGATCATCGTTGACGTCTGAAGATTCCGGCCATGCGTCCACTGCTCATCTCTATCGGCGCGGACATACCAACCATCCCAGTCGGGCAGTGTCTCGCGAGAGCGTATCGTCGGCTCTCCCGCGGCCTCTGCTTGTGCCATTAGCGCAGCATAGTGCTCGCCCGCGGTCTGGTAGTCATAGGGGCTCACGATATCCGTAATGCTGCGATTGAGTTCGCAATCACCCCACTCGCCAACTCGGTTATTGGTCCACATATCGGTTAGCTGACGGGGTGTGTTGCACCGCGTGTACCGCGGGTCGGTCCAGAGCTGTCGATCCAGATAAAAGTTGTCCGTTGTGAAAAGGTCCGTCGACAGGGGCTCGATTCCCGGCGGCGCTTCGGTCTCTTGGCAGCTAACCACGGCAGGCAAAGCGAATGCCCCGACCAAAATCACGGCAGTGGTAGATGTAATCTCTCGTTTCATAAGCCATTGAACTCCTCTTCGCCTGTCGTTCATCCTAGCGGTGTTATAAGCCGCCCGATAGGCATCGGCCTGACTCTTACCGAACACTATCTCACGAGCGAATAAGGTGTTGTTTAGGGGGCATTATATCCAGGAAGGGGTGACACCCATGTCAGGGGCGGGTGGACACCCATGTCCAGGAGGGCTGGACACTCAAGGTTACACTCAAAGACACATGCTCTAACGTGCCTCGGGCAAGGTCGCTATAAACTGTTCCATTCGCCGGAGCATGGGGCCGTCAGGCAGCCGGCCTGTGCCGCCCGCGATGTTGTCGATAAGGTTGAGGGGCTTGCTGGTGGCGGGTGTGACTACGGTTACTGCAGGGTGTGCGATCACATATTTGAGAAAGAATTGTGCCCAACTGTTGGCATCAAATTCCTGCGCCCATTCTGGTACTTCACGTCCAGCAACGCGGCTCCATAGCCTTGTTCGCCCGAATGGTTGGTAGATAATGGTAGCAATACCTTGATCTTGTGCTAGCGGCAAAATTGTTTCTGCAGCTGCCGGATTATCCACTGCATAATCAATGCCAATGAAATCTAAAGTTTCATCACGCATAGCTTGTATGAGCTCATCATTGCGGTCGGGTGTGTCGTAGGTGATACCGATATATCGAACGCGCCCTTCTTCTTTTAACTCTTGGATCATCGGTAGTTGTGTTTTTATATCCCCTATATTGTGGATTTGCATGAGATCAATCGGGGATTTTCCGATGCGATCAAAGGAGTTTTGGATCTGCTCTCTGGTGATATCTGGATAAGATGGTCCCCATTCTGGTTTTGCCGAGTTAACCTTCGTGGACCAGAAGAGCTGTGCCTCGATCCCGAGTTCCTGGGCCAGACGCCCCGCGATCACCTCGGAGGGCCCGTAGGCTTCCGCCGTATCGAACACCGTCCCGCCATTGCCGAGCAAGGTGGTCAAAACCGCTCGCAGCGGGCTCAAGTTACCGCTCCCGGCGAGGCGACCAAAGGTGGCGGCACCTCCCAGTCCGATGACGGGCAGCGCCTCACTGGAGGAAGGGATGCTGCGGGTGATCATCGGCGTGGGTGTCTGCGCACGTAGGAGCTGTGCGGGCAGGGTCAGAGCGGCACCGGTGGAGGCAGTGAACTGTAGCAAGTCGCGTCGTGTGATCATCGTCCAACGGTTCGGTTATTAGAGAGCCTTGTTCTGGCCCTTAATGAGAAATAAGGCTAGCGCCCAACATGAAAGCGCCACAAGAAGAAGTCCATATGCGACATCACCTACAACCAATAGAGCAAGAAAAAAGATAATAAAAAAAACACCCGTGAAGAACGAAGCAATTCCTAGTGTTCTCATTGGTCTATTTAAACCTAGCCAGTAGTAGTGCTAAGAGTATTGCAATGATTCTCATGATTGTCCCCCGTTCTTCAGAACAATCTAGTCGTTCCCAAGATTTGTTAATAGGTGAATACTTAAATTCACTAATCATTTTTTCAGCGTCATCAAATGACGATATATTTCGAGCATTTTTGAAATTGCCGCTTTTGTGTGTTGAAAAGTCGAAATTTTTCAGGATGGTTGGCATCCAACCGTAGGCGATATGTGAAATTACTACAGTTGCGTCTTCTTCCATTTTTTCATAAAGCAATTCAGTTGCTCTCAGCAAAAACGGGTATGACCTGATGTATTGATTGGATGGATCAATTTGGTCAAAGCACTTGTGCCCGGTCTCTGTAATTCGTTGCTCAGCTAACACTAAATTCATATAAACCTTCATTTTACAATGACTTAACAATTATCGAATTACTTCCACTCAGTAGTAACTCAGTCGCAAAATCCATGTATCTCAACGACTTGCAACCACCTCAATAGCACCGTGTAACTTTCGTGTAACTCACTGCCACGCGCTGCTGCTCACCACGATCCACCACTCTCAATATAGAACAATGACTTAGCTGAGAGTTAGTTACACATCGCGCGGCGCTTTGGGGGTCATCTAAGGCGCTCACATCCATCTATATGCACCACCCTAGCACCATATCTGGCGATAGGATTTACATAGAAAGTCATAACCTATTGATTTAAAGGGTTGTATATACCGGGATTGAACCAGTGACCCGGCCTTATCACGGCGCACGCCAAAAGCGGACATTCACTGCCGCCTGTATTTCTGTTTCCTAAGGAGTGCCTTGCGCTCTAGCCTGTTCCTCCGCCAAAAGCCGCTGTGCATTTTCCAGCCCCTGCGCAACGCGGTCCAGATAGAACTCCAGGGGATCCACGAATGGATGCGGGTCGCCCGGCTGGCGGGTCAGAAGCAATTTCGCCCGCTCATGGATGCCGCCACCCGGCGCGCCATTAGGGTCCTGCCAGGAGTGGGTCCGCATGTTCACGCGGATGTCCGTGATGCTCGCCATCAGATTTGCGTTTCTGAGGCCCTGCTCGGCGCCCGCGAGGCCCTCTCCTCCGCCCCCGGCATTGCCCCAGACGGCGTTGTAGCTATCGGCGCCGTCTCTCAATACGATTCCCTCCGCCACCATCACGCCCGGCGTGTGGCCGGGACCGCTGTGTAGCGTCAGGTGCTGATCGCCGAGGTCCAGCGTGTCGCCCTCCCGCACCACGACATCCTGCGCGGGCACAATGTTAGGCCTTCCTTCGGGATCGCGACTGCCGGGCCTACCATTGAGCGCCTCGATCAGCGGCCAATCGCCTTCCACCGCAAGGACTCTGGCGCCGGTCAATTCCTGGAATCGCGCTGCGCCGCCGGCATGATCGAGATGCCCGTGATTGATAAGGATGTACTTGATGTCCTGAATGTCGAGGTCGACCTTAGCGATGTTATCGATCACCAAGTCGAGGAACGGCACCTGAGTCGTATCAAACATGATGTGGCCCTCGGGTGTGGTCAGAATCCACACGGACACGTAGCAGGGGCCGACGTGATACAGATTGTCGAACAGCTTGAATGGTTCGATCTTCTGAATCTCGATTTCGCGCGACTGCGGGCCGACGCGGCAGGTCTTGCTCATCGGCTCGTCGAGGGGTGTAGCTTCCGTTTGAGCAAATGCCGGCGCGACGCCCGTGAAATCCGCAGTCAATGCGGCAGCCATCAGTGAGCCCGCAGTCATCAATAGAATCCGTTTCATGTTTTGCTCCTCATCGCGAACGGAATAACCAAATTTCAAGCTGCGCCACCTTTCAGCTCTCCGGGAGCGCGAACGCGTAGATCGCATTGTGGCCGTTGACCGTACTGATTCGACTGATTGCGTTTGGCGTCACGGTTCCAGACAGGCCGTTGCCGGTCATCACAGCAATGTATTGCCGGCCATCGACTGCATAGCTAATCGTGCTGGTCTGGATGATGCCGCCCAGCACGACGTTCCAGAGGATCTCTCCATTGTCTGCATCGAACGCATTGAAGCGACGCTCGATATCGCCCCAGAAAAGTAGATCACCTCCGGTTACCAGCGCCGATCCGTTGCCAGGCGCGGCCTGTGAGTGGATTCGCTCCATCCGCCCCGTTTCAAGATCGATCTTTGCGATGCCTGCGTATTCGTCGAGACTAACGCCCGGGCGCAGGACGCCGTTCCGTGGCCCGAACCCTGTCGGCATCGCGGCATTCGCCGTCATTTCCAGACACGCGTCGTGGAACGGAATGTAGAGCGCATTCCTCGTCGGATCGTAGGCCGTCGACCAGAAGCTCCGCGTGTTGTGATAGCAGACGAGAACCGTGTCCCCGTCCTGTTTGAATACTCTGTCCCAGTTTATTGTTGTACGCCCCGTCTCGACGTTGATATCCCCGATATGGAACTCGGGAATGTCATACGGGAAGGGCATTGCCCAGAGGAACTCTCCGGTCGTGCGATCGATCAACCAGATACCACCGCCTTCCCCGACGGCGACGACGGCTTCACGTTGCTCGCCCGAGTCGATGCTCGGGTTAATCCACCTTACAGCTTCGGGGTCAGGATCTACGCGGGTCGTGATAACCGTACGCTCATGAAGATGGTCCAAGTCCCAGTCGTCCCCGGGCGAATGCTGGTAATACCAAGCGAGCTCCCCGGTCTCGACGTCCAGTGCCACGGTCGAGTTACTGTACAGATCCGCCGGCGCCGTGCGTCCAGTCCCATCGGCGCTACCATGGCGCGATAGCCTCGTGTAAGGCTTCGGGTTGGAGATTCCCCAGTAGGTGAGCTTGCGTTCCGGATCATACGAGCCCGGCAGGCCCCAGGAACTTGCGATCCGCTGTTCGACTGGCAGACCACTCCAGGACTCCCCGTCGCGGGTTTCCGGGCCGGCCGTGTTGTAGAACTTCCAGAGTTCTTCGCCCGTCTGAGCATCGTGGGCGGAGATAAAACACCCGGCTCGCTGCTCGCACGTTCGGTTCGTAATCACCTTGCCGTCGGCAACAAGCACGCCACCGGTATGCTGTGTCCGAGTGGCCGGCTCGAAAACCTCGGTTTCCCAGCGAACATCCCCCGTCCTGGCGTCTAACGCGACGAGGAACCCATCCGGCGCTGGATAGAAGATCATGTCGTCGTATATCGCGACGTTCTTCGTGCGAGCCGATTGCGGTCGACCGACGAACTCGACGGCTGACGCGGGGATCGTTCGCCGATAGGACCACAGCTCATCACCGTTTGTCGCGTCCACCGCTAGAACACTAGCGCCTGGCTGAGCGAGATACATCACGCCGTCGTACACCAGCGGTACAGTCTCTTGCACACCCTGCGGTAAACCTCTTGACCAAGCCAGGCCGAGCTGGCTTACGTTGTCGCGATCTATCTGCTCGAGCGGGCTGAATCGTTGCTGGTCGTAAGTACGATTGATCATGAGCCAGTCGGATGGATTCGGGTTTCGCATGATCTCTTCGGTGATTGGCTGGAACTCACCATCTTGAGCGAGCGCTGATATCGCGCCGAAACCGAGCAGAGCGGCCACAATTTTCGGTATCGATTTCATCATTTTCCCCTCTTCAAATGCGATTCAGATGTTATTCTTTCTATGGCTGCTTACGGCCAAAAGCGGACATAGCCAGCGTTAACGCTCTCTCTACTCCCTAAACCCCAGCCAGCTGAGCTATGGACGCGGCGCTTAGTCGTGCTAAATAATTGTATCGCGTGTTTCTACAATCGAATCGGCAAGTCCCGCACTCGAATGCCGCTGGCGGCGTAAATTGCGTTACCGATCGCAGGCGCCACAGCAATCAGCGGTGGCTCACCGAGGCCCGTCGGAAACTCCGTACTTTCCATGAAATTAATGTCGAGCTCCGGAACGTCGGCCATGCGAAGCGGTGTGTACGCGTCCAGATTGCGGGCAATCACCTGTCCGTTTTCGAAAGTGGTGCCCTCGTGCAAGGCGAGACTAAGGCCCCACAATGTCGCACCTTCCGCCTGCGCCATGGCGCCGTCCGGGTGCACAACCGTACCGCAGTCGATCGACTGCCAGATTTTTTTTACTGTGACCGACCTTGATTCTGCATCGACCGCCACATGTGTCACACATGCTGTCCACGTCGGCATGTTGCGCTCCTGGCCGTGGCTGACTGCAACACCCAATCCTTCGCCATCGGGTAAGTTATTACCCCAGCCGGATCGTTCAGCCACATCTTCAAGTACGGCTGCCAGGCGTGACGCTCCGCCCACCGAATTTGGGGCAGCACCGGCGTTCTTGCCCGTAGCGTCGAGACGCGCGAGTCGAAACTCAATCGGATCTTCGCCTGTAATCCCGGCGATTTCGTCCATGAAACACTCGACACCCCAGCCTACCCAGCCAGGCCCGACCGAACGCAGCCAGCCCGGGAGGAACGTGTTCTGCGCCAGTTCGTTGTTAATTGCGCGCACGCGATGATTCGGCAGCGTGTACCAGTGCTCTGCGCCGCTTATCGAGAAGGGGTCAAACTTGCCATTGCCATCAACACCATCGGCGAGGAACCCCGGCGCCATCGACAACGTTGGCCAACCTGCGACGGCCGCGTGGTCGATGCCCGTTAGTGTGCCATCGGCGTTGAACGATGCGTCGAACTGCGACACCGACGGCGAACGTACGCAATCGAAGCGACTGTCCTCAGCTCGCGGAAACACCAGCTTCACGGGACGGCCTAGCTCGCGCGCCGCCAGCGCGGCGGGGATCATCGAATCGCCGAACAGCCGTCTACCAAAACCACCACCCAGATAGTGTTGATGTATCACAATGTCGGTCTCGGCGAGACCAAGCGCCTGTGCCAGTACCGGCAAGATAAGCGATTGCCATTGATTGCCCGAATGCACATGACAAACACCGTCGGTGAATTCGACGAGGGCATTGGCGGGCTCTAGCGTAAAGTGTAGCGCTGTGCCAGTTCGATACGTCGCACTGTGGGTCGATGCGGCATTCTCACTTGCCGCGACCACGTCACCGTCGTTTACGGCGAGCACACCACTGTCGCGGTCTGCGGCAAGCTGCGCACCTTCTGCGAAAATATCGGCCTCATTGACGTCAGCCGTTGGCCCCGCGTCCCAATCGACCGAAACGGCCGTGGCAGCTTTCATCGCGCTCGGGAAACTCTCAGCAATAACGACTGCCCAGCCCTGCAGTGTCTCGCTCGGGTCTGTCAATATCAGGGTCTGTAGGTATCCCGGTATCTCCCTCGCCGCGCTATCGTCTACGCTTCTGATTGAGCTACCGTAGCGCGTCGGCGGAATCAGCGGATGCGCATACACCATACCGGGCAGTTCGATGTCGAGGCCGTAAACTGCTTCGCCCGTGGATTTCTCCGGAATGTCTTTCGCCCTCGTATCATGACCAATATAACGCCGTTCATCGGCGGGCTTGATCGGCAGCGCGCTCAATTCCTCAGCGGTGAAGCTGCGGCTAATGTCGCCTTTCTGCACAATCTCGGCAAATGAAACTTGCTGATCGCCAGCGACGACGCGACCGTTCGCCGCCTCGCAATCAGCTACGTCGACGCCTAGTAGCTTTGCGCCAGCCTCGAGCAAGACCGTTCGGCCGGCGGCGCCCGCTTGTGACAGCATCGCGAAGCTCGTGAATACTGACCAGGAGCCGCCCGTCACCATGTAGCCCCATTTCGGATCGGTGTCGACGTGCTTTATTGCAATGTCGTCCCAGTCTGCGCCTAGTTCGTCAGCGACGATTCGCGCCAACGCCGTGCCAACGTGCTGGCCCATCTCTGCCTTGACAATGTTGACGAGGACACCACCATCCCTATTAATCTCAAACCAAACTGTCGGCGCGAAGCTTTGACTGGATCCCGTCGTGCCAATCTCGCTCGCGGCTTCCTCGCGGCTACAGCCCGGCAACACGGCGCCAAGTCCCATGAACAGTCCGGCGCCGACACTTCCTGCCAGGAACGTCCGTCGACTAAGCGGTACATATATTTGTCGCTGTTGCATGACCATGACTATTCCTCCCCGCCTTGCGCGGCGACCTTGATCGCGTTGCGGATTCGCATGTAAGCCATACAACGACACAGATTGCCGTTCATCGCAGCATTAATTTCATCGTCGCTTGGGTTCGAGTTGGCAGCGAGCAAGGTGGCGGCCTGCATGATCTGTCCGGACTGGCAGTAACCGCACTGCGGAACCTGCTCCGCGATCCAGGCATTCCGTAATGCCCGCCCTGCAACGGTATCGAGGCCTTCGATCGTTGTCACGGTTTTGCCAGCTACGGCGCTGACAGGTGTCACGCATGAGCGCGACGGCGCGCCATCGAGATGCACGGTGCACGCGCCGCACAG
>CAUZMW010000086.1:0-9578 GCA_963581225.1 Gammaproteobacteria bacterium | reverse complement strand
TTCCCGATGCCATGCTGCCGGCAATCCCGAATGCGTTTGCCGTCGCCGCTGCCGGCAGATTGGCGGCCGCAGCGACGCCCGCGGTGGCCGCCATCGTGCCGAGCACCGCCGTGGGATGAAATCCCGCAGTATGAATGCCTTTTTGCGCGATCAGTCCGAGGCGAGACATGATCTCCATGCCGACGGCGATGCCTTTGCTAGCCTGGGCGCCGCTCAGATGCCAGTTTTCCGCCGCCGCGAGCACGGCCGGGACAACGACCGCGCCTGCATGGACGGGGCAGCCTTCGAATGTCGTGTCGAAGTCCTCCCCGTGCGCGGCCGTGCCGTTGATCATTGCCGCGCCGGTCATCTCGCGCGTGTCCGCGCAGCCGAGTACGGTGCACGGACCTGGCGAGGGCCAGGCGCTTCGTAGGGCAGCGACATAGTCCGTTTGTCTTGCGGCGATGCTGAGGCCGAGCGTATCGATCAGCGTATGCGTGCAGGCACGCTGCACGGCTTGCGGAATTTCGTCGGGATCGAGCGTCTGGAGCCACTCGGCGACGACCCGTGCGGCCGGCAGTTGTTTGGGATCACTCATCTCTGGTTCTCTACCGGCGCGTGTCGGCGGCGTATGAACAGATAGGCCCGCATCGCCAATGAGCCGGTGATAAACAGCATCGCGGTCGTCAGCAAGCCGAGAGAGATAGCGTCTTCCAAAAAGATACCGTGGTCACCGCCGGACAATACCAGGGAACGCCGATAGTTCGATTCCATCAGGTAGCCGAGAACGACGCCGAGCACTGCAGGCAGGAAGGGCAGGCCGACCAGCCGCATGAACGTACCTGCCACGCCCGCCAGGAGTACGAGCCCGACATCGAATAGGCTGTGATTGATCGAGTAGACACCCGAGAAGATCAATGCGTAGATAAACGCCATCAGATAGGCCTTGGGGCGATGCACGAGCCATAGGCAGAGCGGCAGTATCAGCATGCCGATCAGTAACAGCGAGACGCACGCGACGAAGAGCCCAGCGTACAGTCCGACCACGATGTCACCGTTCTCCTCGAACAGCCGCGGTCCGGGTATCAGCCCGTGTACGAGTAGCCCGCCGAGCAGGATTGCAGCGGAATTGGAGCCCGGTATGCCGAAGCTCAGCACCGGCACCAACGCGGTCGCGGCGACGGCATTGTTGGCCGTCTCCGGCGCGGCAACTCCCTCCGGCGAGCCCTTGCCGAATTCTTCTTTGTGCCGGGACCATCGGCGCGCCTCGTTGTAGGACATGAATGACGCGATCGTCCCCCCTGCACCGGGCATGACGCCTTCGAGCGTACCGATTGTAGAGCCTAATAGCTGGGGCCTGAGTAGGCGGCGGCGCAGCGCGCTGTCCGGGAATCGAATTTTGGTCTGCACGTCACCGGTCTTGCGCCACTGCGTCGCGCTGGCCTGCCGGTAAAGTTCGCTGACGGCGAACAACCCGACCATGATAAGGATTGGCGCTATCCCATCGAGGAGTTCGGGCTGTCCAAACGTGAAGCGCGGGACGCCGGAGACAGGATCCGATCCGACCGTCGCGATCATCAAGCCAAGGACGCCGGCCGCGAGGCCTTTGAGCAACGATTTGCCGGATAGCGATGCAATGACGCTCAGACCGAGTATGCCGAGGGCGAAATACGCCATGGGTGTAAAGGCGAGGGCGACGCGGGCCAATGGCTCTGTCAGGACGATCAGCATGGTCAGGCCGAAGAGCCCGCCTAGTACGCCTGAATAGAGCGAGATACCCAACGCCTCGCCGCCGCGGCCCTGCTGCTGCATCGCGTAGCCGTCGAGAACTGTGGCCGCCGCGGCGTTGGTGCCGGGGGTGTTGATCAGGATCGCTGGGATCGAGCCGCCGTATTCGGCGCCTACATAGGTCGAGGCGAGCAGAACGATAGCCGAGTTCGGTTCCATGCCGTAGGTCAGCGGTAGTAACAGCGCCATCGTGATGGACGGAGAGATTCCGGGCAGCGCGCCGCCGAGGATGCCCCAGCTCACACCGGCGACAGCCGCCGGGATCAAAGGCGTTGTCGCCATCAGGGTGAGGGCTAACAGCAGCGAGTCCATTGGTCTAGGTGCCCCACATGCTGGGCATCGGGATGCCGAGCAGCCAGACGAATAACACCCAGAAGACCGCTGCTCCGGCAATCGCGGTTGCCGCAAGACGCGCCGACGCACGTTCACCGTAGAAGAGCGCCATGGCGGCGATCACGAGGATCAATGCCACGAAGTAGCCTGCCAGCGGTACGATCAGCAGATAGCCGATGCCGATGGCGAAGACGCCGGCAGCGCGCCGCAGAACAAAGCCCAGCGGCGGTGCAGGCTTCGCCGCAGCGTCATCGGCGGCTCGTAGCAGCAACGGCCGAAGTATGGCCTTAGCGGCCAGGGCGAGAGCAAGAGTCGCCAATAGGGTGGCGTAGAGGATTGGAAGGCCCGCCGGGCCTACGTCGTCGGCGAGCGCGCTACGACCGATGCCGCTCGCGAGCGCGTAGTAACTCACCGAAATGATCAGCAGAACGGCGGAGCAGGTCAGGTCGCGTGTCAACGAATGCTTCTGTTTAGTTCCGGGAAGCCGAGATTATTGCAGAACGCCTGAATCACGAAGAAACGTTTCGGTACGGGAGACGAAACTGTCGATGAAAGGCCCGTAATCGACGTGACGTATAAACGCGGGCGACAACATTTCGGCCTCATAGGCGTCGCGGTAGTCTGGATCTGCGAGCACTTGCTGAATGCCTTGTTCCCAGGCGGCGATAATCTCCGGCGGCAGGCCTTTCGGTCCGGCGAGCCCGCGAAACTTCGTCAGCACGATGTCGTAACCCGACTCAAGCACGGTCGGCATGTTCGGCAGGTCTTCGAGTCGCTCGGCGCTGAACACGGCCAGGACACGGAGCCGGCCGGCGGCGAGCTGGCTGCGAATCTCCTGGGCCTCACCGACGCCTATATCCAGCGTGCCGTTCAGAACATTGAGCATCAGGTCGCCGCCGCCCTCATGGCTGACGATGGCGGCCTGTACGTCCGCCGCGACTTTAAGTTGCTCCAGCGCTTGACGTTCGAGCGATGCGGGAGTGGACGCTCCCCAGCGGCCCCGATCCGAGCGGGCGGCGGTAATGACATCAGCGAGCGTCTGAAACGGGCCGTTGGCGCGTGTATAGATGACCTCTTCATCAAAAAACACATTAACTAATGGCTCTAAGTCATTGTAATTATTTGCTGGATAGCTCAAGAGTGAAGTGTAGATATAGGTCGGCGTCACGGCATAGAAGATGCTGCCGTCCGCCGGCGCATTCGCGACCCGCGCCATCGCCTGGGCACCGCTGCCGCCGCGCGCGTTCTCAATCACGAATTCGACACCGAGCTCGGATCCGAGGTTGCGCGCGAGCTCGCGCAGGAAGACGTCGCTGCCGCCACCTGGGCTCGAGTGAGTCACGAGTGTGACGATTTCGTGCGGATAATCGATCTGCGCCATACCGGGGGCTGAGCTGACCAGCAGCGCGGTCGCGGCTGCAATAGCGGAATAATTTCGTTGGTGGAAGCTCACTCGCAATCCCCGGCATACGTTGGGCGGCCCACCGTGAACCGCCCTGAAACCACCCCATAGTGTACTTAGATTCAGGAACGGCTGTGCGGCAGCACGTTTGTCGCCGATGTGATTTCAACGGCGCGTCAACAGCCTTGCGCTTTATTCCACTTTAATCCTAACCTGTACTACCTTCCACGAACCCGAAAGGCTGCTCTTGCAATGACCGCTCCCAGGAAAGTCATCGCTATCATTCTGATAGGCGTCACCTTTGCAGGTGCTGGACTTGTTCTGATTCAGGATCAGAGAAGAATGCGGGAAGGAAGAGAGCTTGCAGCACAGTATTGCTCGACATGCCACCTGGAACCCGCGCCTGAGATTCTCCCCAAGAGGAGCTGGGTGGCAGCCCTCGGCTATATGGGTTATTGGCTGGGGATCCAGAATACCGACTACCTGGATGAGGAATCGACCATGGTTCAGGCGAATGTCCGGAGCCGGCTCGAGTACCTGGCGCGCGACAAACTGGTCCCGCCAGCGCCCATCTTGGACGACGAAGAATGGGAAACGTTGCGGCACTATTACATCGAGAGCGCGCCCGCGATCGCCATCCCACAGATCGGCAAACCGGCGCTTCAGTGGGAGCTTCCTCAGTTCAGTACCTCTAGATCTAATTATCAGCCGCCGCTGCCGATTACAACGTTGGTGCATATCAGAGAGAGCATGGTAGAGGTCTACATTGGCGACAGCGGGGAACAGGCGCTGACGATTCTTGACAGAGACGGTCGTATTAAAGTGGCGTCGAGACGATTTCGCCGGGGAATCACGCCCGTCGATATCGAGTTCTTCGGTGACACAGCGTATGTAGCCTCCATCGGCGATCTTCTGGCGCAGGGGCCGCCCGAAGCGGGACCGGCCCACATTGCTGCGATCGAACTGGTCAATCGGAGTACGGCAAACGCCACTATTTCCGTCGTCTTGGATGATCTCTACCGTGTGGCGGATATGGAGATCGCGGACTTGAACGGTGATGGGAAGCTGGACTTTATCGTGGCCGGATTCGGCTCAACGACAGGCTCCGTCTCCTGGTTCGAATCACAGGAAGACGGTGACTACGAGGAACACCTCCTTCTGGGTCTTCCGGGAGCAGTCAAGGTGCGAACGCATGATTTCACCGACGACGGTCTGCTGGACATCATGGTACTGGTGTCGGATGCGAGAGAAGGGCTACATCTCCTCGTAAATCAGGGTGGAAATCGGTTCGTGGATCAGCTGGTCTTCGAAACTCATTCTGCGTACGGCCATACCTTTTTCGAGCTGCAGGATTTCAATGACGATGGATTAATGGACGTCCTCGCAGTCAACGGAGATAACGTGGATTCCGATCCCTACAACACGCTGAAGAACTACCACGGTGTGAGAATCTATCTCAATCAGGGTGACGCCCGTTTCGAGCAGGCGTATTTCTACCCCATGTACGGCGCTTTCATCGCCAGGGCGGCGGACTTCGATAACGACGGGGACCTGGACATAGCGGTAACCGCGTTCTATCCGGACTTTTCATCGGAACGCCGGGAAGCGTTTACTTACTTGGAGAATCAGGTAGGGGAGAATCAACAGGGGCTCGAGTTCGCGGCATTCACCGATGAGGATCTTATGCAGGGTCGCTGGATGACGATGGATGTCGGTGATCTTGACGGCGACGGTGACATTGATGTCGTACTCGGTGGGTCGTACCTGGAGGTCGGCATGTTCTCGTATCCAGAGCTCTATGACGAACTGGTCCGATCGGGGCCGGCTGTGTTGATATTGAAGAATACGCTGAATTAGAGCGGATTCCCGTCGCTTCCGGGCCTTGATCCTCAGGAGAATATTAAATTCGGGTAACGATCAGCGTATCTATTTGACAACGCCCGAGGTAAGGTCTAAAAATAAAGCAACAACGCTCGTCAATCGGTGCTTTGGGAACAGGATTTGATACTTAAGCAGATTAGAGTCGTCAGCGCTCGGCTGTGACTCAGCCGGCACGTCAAGACGATTGGCCAGGGTGCGCGCTGAATAACCGGCTCCACTCCACCTTTATCCTTACATCCCCACAGATTCTCTGGGGCTCCTAGCTCTGTGGCATAAATACAACATAATACAGATCGAGGGTTGATTCATTGTCTTAACCTCTTAAAGTTAAAGGGCGAAATCATGAAATTTAAACGTTATATGTTGGGAGCGATGGCCTTATCGGGCTCCGTTCTTTTATTCCAGTCAGGGCAGGTTGCCGCACAGGGGCAGTCTGCCTCAGCAGCAGCTATGCTCGAGGAAGTCGTCGTGACGGCCCGCCGTCGCGAGGAGAACCTACAGGATCTGCCGTTGTCGATCCAGGCCATCACCGCAGATGCGATGGAGGCTCAAGGTATCTACAACATGCAGCAGCTTACGGACTTTGTACCAAACGTCGTCTTGACCGAGGATCAGCGCAAGAACGACACGCGTATGTACATCCGCGGCATCGGCGGTGGGTTCTCGAATCCGGCGCAGGTATTCGGTGTTGGTATGTATGTCGACGGTCACTATCTGTCCGGTAGCCTCGGTGCATTCATGAGCACCCTCGACATCGAGCGCGTCGAGATACTCCGTGGCCCGCAGGGCACGCTGTTCGGTAAGAACACGACCGGTGGTGCGATCAGTATCATCAGCGCGAAGCCGGGTCCGGAATTTGATTCGTATGTCACGCTGCGTGCTGCTAGTTACGGCCAGCAGGATCTGCGCGCGATGATCAACTTACCGATTACCGACAGTTTTTTCTTCCGTGGCAACTTCGCTACTGAAACGAGCGACGGCCACTACTACAACCGTTTCTTAGACGACTCCGCCGGCGGCACGGACCAACAGAGCTTAGGTCTGGCATTCCGCTGGGAGCTTGGCGATAATTGGACTATCGATGGGCGACTCGCATCGGCCGACGACCGTGACGATAACCAGGGCGGTCAGTGCCGGGCGTATCCCCGCGCGGACATGTACACCAAGTTGATGAACGGTGGCACGCCTGGCAATCCTCTGCCTTTTGCGGGAAAGGACCTCACGCTCGGTACGGCTGACGATGTGACCTATAACGGTCCGGGTCCGTTCGCATCCGGCAGCGGAGCCTGGGGCAGCCGCAATGACGACACCTCGCTCAGAATCGCGAACTTCATCGATGCAGGTACGGGTCTAGCCGGGCCGGGCGGATCCGATTTTAGAGTCGATGCGCTCTATCCGGGTGCGAACGCTTACTTCCTGAACTCCTGCGCACAGGATTTCGCCACGGGGGACGTCTTTAACTCCTATCAGGACTACAACACGCGTTCCTACGTGGACAACGACATGGTCACGATCAATGCACTCTGGGAGTCCGATGGCGCAATCGGTCCGTTCGAGGCAGCGAGTCTGCAGATCCAGACGGGTTCGCGATACACGTCGTATCGTTACCAACAGGATCGTGATTTCGGTCCGGGTATCATTGACCACATCGGTAACAACCCGAATCCCAACAGTCGCGGTATCCAGCGCAACACGGACGAGTTCGAAATCATCTTCTCAGGTGAAATCGGCGACCGGGTTACGTTAACCGCTGGCGCATACTACTTTAACGATGAGGCCCAGGCCGGTAGCGGTACCTGCCTGTCGCAGTGGATCGCCGCGTGGGATCCGGCCGGCGGAGCAGTCGACGGCACTACGGGTCTACCGGCGGGTTTGATCAACGGTAAGACGGACGATGACGTCTATTGCACACCGGAAGGCGGCACGTTGTTCCACCGCTTGCCCGACAGTAAAGGCGACCGTCGTTCCTCGACGAATGCCGGCCGCACAACCGGTGAGTCCACCGCGTTATTCGGTCATGCGGTGTTCCACCTGAACGATGCGTGGGATCTGGCAATCGGCGCCCGTTGGATGCACGAGGAACGAGGCCAGGCGCACATCGAGTATGGGATTGTGCGCGGCACCTGTTCTCAGGCTTATGCCGGGCCGCTCGAGATGTGTAACCCAACATACCTTATGAATCGTAAGACGATGGTCGAAGACGGTATCCACGCGAACGTGAGCGCCGAGTTCGACGAGGTCACGCCACTCATCAGCATATCCCGTCAGTTCGCACCGGGTGACACGCTCGACAGCGGTATGCTGTACGCGACGATCGCGCAAGGGTTCCTGACGGGTGCGTTCAATGATGAACTCAACCCCAACAACCCGGGATTCACGCCGGCGCAGCGCCAGAATGTCCTCGATATCATCCCCTACGGCCCGGAATACCTGACGAACTATGAGTTCGGCTTCAAGGGGACGCTGTTGGATGGCCGCGTACGCATGGCCGCCAATGTCTTCTACATGGACTACACGGACAAGCAGGAAGCTATCAACGTCGATAACACCGACGGCCGCTTTGGTCCCGATCCCAGTCTCGAGTACACGCAGAATGCTGCGGACGTCGACATCAAGGGTATCGAGCTCGAGCTCCGTGCCAGCCCATGGGATGGCGGTTTCATTTCCTTGGATCTTGGTTACCTGGAATCCGTGTACGCGAGCTTCAAGGTACCGGATCTGGATAATCTTGGCGGACCGCTCATCGACGTCTCCAATAGCTCAATCGCCAACCGGACGCCCGAGTGGACGGTCACGATGTCTGTCGAGCACGCGTTCCTGCTGGGTAACGGCGCGACGTTGACGCCGCAGATCGGTGTCTATATGCAGCCCGATTTCGAGTGGCGTTCAGGCATTGATGTCGGTGGCGCACACCACCCGATCTGCCACAACGATGGCTATAGCAAGGTGCGCGGACGAGTGAGTTATGTGCCCCAACAGGGTAACTGGCAGGCGGCGCTTTTCGGCTACAACATCACCGACGAGCGGATCTTGTTCAAATGCGGCCCGGGTCGCTCAGGCTCATACAAGTCTTTCTACGAGGCTCCGGCCACGTGGGGTGCCGAGTTCACGATGCGCTTTGGCGGGTAACTAAGCTGTACCTGGATCAAGCTGCGGTGGCCTAAGATTGCAGCTTAGATCTCGAGAAAAGTAGTACTGACGGCACCTCTTCGGAGGTGCCGTTTTTTTTTGCGCGGAGGATAAGGGGAAATCTAAAGGCTCCAGGTCCCTTTAGATTAGATCGAGCTAGCTAGTCGCTGTCCCCAGAGCCTTTGAGCCGATCGTATATCGGCTTGATCAGATCGAGCGGCAGCGGGAATATGATCGTGTGCGTATTCTTCTCGCTCGAGATCTCGGTCAGCGTTTGCAGATAGCGTAGCTGTAGCGCTTGCGGCTGAGTGGAGAGCACACCGGCGGCCTCTGAGAGTTTTTTCGAGGCCTGAAATTCCCCCTCGGCATGAATGACTTTGGCACGCCTTGCGCGCTCGGCCTCCGCCTGTGCCGCGATCGCTCGGATCATGCTCTCATCGAGGTCGATATGCTTGATCTCGACATTCGTGACCTTGATGCCCCAGCCTTCGGTCGTGCGGTCGAGGATTCCCTGTATGTCCGCGTTGAGCTTATCGCGCTCGGTCAGCATGTCGTCCAGCTCGTGCTGACCGAGTACGGAGCGCAGCGTGGTCTGCGCGAGTTGGCTGGTGGCCTCGACGCGGTTCTCCACCTGGATGATGGCCTTCTCGGGGTCCATGACGCGGAAGTAGATAACCGCGCTGACTTTTACCGACACATTGTCGCGGGAGATGACGTCCTGGGAAGGCACGTCCATGACGATCGTGCGCAGATCCACGCGGATCATTTTCTGGATTCCGGGGATCACGATGATGAGGCCGGGCCCTTTGACCTTCCAGAATCGGCCGAGCAGGAAGATAACGCCGCGTTCGTACTCGCGCAGGATCTTGATCGCGGTGTACAGGATCGCCACGAGGACAGCGAGAACGATGACGGGTAGCTCGAACATGGCGACTCCTTAGTTATTGGTCTGGGCCGGCGGGCTCGACATGCAGTACGAGACCGTCGACCATGGTAACGCTTAAGCGCTGTCCTTTCTTGACTGGGTTCTTGCTGCGTGCCGTCCAGCGCTCGCTGTGAACCCACA
>CAUZMW010000085.1:0-9613 GCA_963581225.1 Gammaproteobacteria bacterium | reverse complement strand
GTTATGCGCACATCCTCGAGGGCCTGTATCTGTTGCGAGCCAATTCCAGACTCTACGATCAGTTCTTCGAGTGGAGTTATCCCGAGGGGCCTGAGTGCTAGCAGGCTGCTAGATCACACGGCCGTTATTCAGTATTCCGCTCGGGTCCAGCGCGCGTTTCAGGCGACGCATCAGCTCCAATTCTTCGTCATTGCGTGAGTAGTGAAGATACTCGCGCTTGAGTGTGCCGATGCCGTGCTCCGCCGACACGGACCCCTGAAAGTCGCCGGTGATTTGATAGACCGCGGCCAGGATTATGTCGATGTCGCTCTCAATGCCGGTCGTAATGAACAGGTGCAGGTTGTTATCGCCAACGTGACCGAAAACGAGGTTCGTTGCGGAGTCGAATTGATCGTCAAGCGCTCTGTCGACCTGGTCGAGAAAGCTCGGCATGTCGGCGACAGCCAAGCTGACGTCGACACTTGCGTAAGGTGTCAGGATGACGGTGATGTCGCCGATCCCATCACGGATAGCCCAAAACGTTTCGGCATCTTTCTCCGACTGCGAGATAACCGCGTCCTTAATAATGCCGGTCTCGAGCGCCGATCCCAGCGCGCTCTCGAAGCGCTCAGCATCGGCGATCGCGTCGGTTCCTTCGATCTCGATCAGTGCGTAGAGTGGGTAGCGGCGCTCGAACGGCGAGTGAAGCGTGTCGACGTGTTCGATCACATAGTCGAAGTAGGACGCCCACATGACTTCGTATGCACTCAGTGACGCGCCGATTTCAGTCTGCATTTCTCTGAGGAGTTCTACGACGTCTGCGAAGGAATCCAGCGTGCACAGAGCCGTACACTTGCTCGGCAGTCTCGGATATAGCCTGAGCACCGCACGCGTGACGACCCCCAGCGTTCCTTCGCTACCGATAAACAGCTGCTTCAGGTCGTAGCCGGCATTATTCTTCAGCATCCGGTTCATAGAACTGATGACTGTACCGTCGGCAAGAACGGCTTCGAGCCCCAGGATCAGGTTCCGAGTCATGCCGAATCGTATGACCTGAGTTCCGCCGGCATTGGTCGCGATCAGGCCGCCGAGCTGGCAGCTGCCTCGAGCGCCGAGATCCAACGGAAAAAGCAGCCCGGCTTCCCGGGCTGCCTCTTGTATGACCTGGAGTGGTGTACCCGCGAGCGCCGTCAGCGTCATCGACGCAGGATCCAGCGACTCGATGCCCGACATGCGCTCCAAATTAAGCGCCAACTCACCGGCCTGGGGTGTCGCGCCGCCAGATAACCCGGTCAGGCCGCCCTGGACGACAACCGGCTGCCGCGCCGCCGAGCAATGCTTGAGTATGGCTGCGACATCTTCTGTTGTTCTCGGCAGAATGACGGCGGCCGGTATGTGGGGATTCTCGCCACTGACATCGACGGCGTACTTGTCACCAATATCCGATCCGCTGGCGATCGCATTGGCGCCGAGTTCACGACTAAGAATTTTTAGGATCTCGCTCATGATATTGGTGTCGTCCAGCTAGCTTGTCCGCGCGCCGGTTGCCATCTGCCGTCCGGGCACCTAGGGTAAGCCGCTGTGAGTAGATTGACCAGCCTGTGCCAGGAGCTCTATTACGGCCTGACGCCCAAAGCGCTGCGCGCGCGTTACGTGCTGGTGTTCTTCGACCTGTTCGTCATTTCCTACTTCATCGTGACGACATTCATGCGGCCGTATGAGTGGATCGTCGTCGCAGACATCATGATCGGTGTGCTGTTGGTCATCGACTTTCTCGGTCGCATGATCGCGCACTCCGATCGTGTCGGGTACCTCGTAAGACCGATGAGTCTTGTCGATGTGGTCGTCATCGCGTCGCTGTTTATTCCCGCCGCTTTCGGCAACGTCGCGTTCTTACGGGTCATCCGAACATTGCGGCTGCTGCGTTCCTATGCCGTCATTCGGCAGCTGAGAACCCATTCTCGCTTCTTAGCCAGGAACGAAGAGGTTATCAACAGTGCGCTTAACCTTATCGTTTTTATTTTCGTCATTACGGCTGCGGTGTACGTTCTGCAAGTGGACGTGAATGATTCGATCAATAACTATGTGGACGCGCTTTACTTCACGATTGCCACACTGACGACGACCGGGTTCGGCGATATTATTCTCGTCGAAACCACGGGCAGGCTCTTAGCCGTGATCATCATGATTGTCGGCGTGGCGCTGTTTATTCGCCTCGCGCAGACTATTTTTCTGCCGAGCAAGGTACGCCATGAGTGCCAGGATTGCGGTCTGACTCGGCATGACCGAGACGCCGTGCACTGTAAGCACTGCGGACGGCAGCTACACATCCGGACGGAAGGCATCGCCGGCTGAGCAACAGATCTGTTAGAACAATAGGATATCCATGATCGACTTATATACCTGGACGACACCGAATGGCCGCAAGATTTCTATCATGCTCGAAGAGTTGGGGCTGCCGTATAACGCGATTGCCGTCAATATCGGGCAGGGCGAGCAGCACGACCCCGAGTTTCTGAAAATCAGTCCCAATAACAAGATTCCTGCGATCGTCGACCATGACAGCGGCGTCAGTCTGATGGAATCCGGCGCAATCCTGATGTACCTGGCGGAGAAGACCGGTCAGTTCATGCCGCCGTCCGGAGCGGCCAAGTGGCAGGTCGTTGAGTGGCTGATGATGCAGATGGGTTCGGTCGGCCCGATGCTCGGCCAAACTCATCACTTCCTGTTCTACAACAAGGGCAAGGATCCGTACGCGGAAGAACGTTATAGCAAAGAGAATGCCCGGATCTACGGCGTGCTCGACAAGCGGCTCGGCGAGCATCAATACCTTGCCGGGGATTACTCGATCGCGGACATCGCGACCTGGCCGTGGATCGCGCGGCACCCGCGGCAGGAGATGAACCTGCACGAGTATCCGAATCTGCTGCGATGGTATCTCGAAATCGCCGCACGCCCGGCCGTGCAGCGTGGCTATTTCGTGCCGAAGCACGTCGAGGAGATTCCAATTCCGGGGTAGCTTCTCCTGCTGTGGGAGCGGCGGCTACTGAGCGCTTTTGCGAGCGGCGAGTAGCTCGGGCAGCGCGTCGTGTAGCGCGCGGATGTGTTCGGGCGTCGTTCCGCAGCAACCCCCCAGGAGTCGGGCGCCCTGGCCAACCCATTGCGACGCCAACGCGACGAAATCCTTCGGCGCGATGAGGTTCGAGAAGTTCCAATTCGGCGCCGAGAAGTCACCGAGTTCCGGGTAGACTCCGAGCGGCCCGGACCAGTGCGTCCGCACCTCGCCGATAGCAGATGCAGTGGCTTCCGGATCGGTGTGCATGATATTCACGATGGCTGCGCCCAGCGGCAACAGCGCGGCCAATGGTTCGACCAGGGGCGTCTCCGGGAAGTCGAACCCGACCAGCGTTTTCTCGTCGTCCGCGAAGCGACAACTCACCCCCAGCCAGATTGGCAACCCGACCTCAAGCGCAGCTTCCATCGCCATAACCGCGTGGTGGGTATCCTCCATCATCTCCAGCGCGATTATGTCCACACCGCCTTCGGCAAGCACGTCAGCCAGCTCCCGGTAGCCGTCGCGTTCCAGTCCCGCGTCGGGGTAGGCGGCAACGTCGTTACGCGGCGGCAGGCAGGAGATCGAGCCCGCGATCGCCACCGGTCGCTGTGCTGCCATATCGCGGCCTTCGATAGCCGCCTCGATTGCCCGCGCGTTTACGCGGGAGAACTCGTCGCCGAGCCCGGCGGCCTCGAGCACAAAACGGCTGGTGCCGAAAGTATTGGTCGTAATAACTTCGGCTCCAGCACGAATATAGTCTGCGTGGATCTCGCGCAGCAGTTCTTTGTGGGTATAGGCGGCGACACCGCTCCAGGCGTCCTTGTTCATCGCGACGCCGCGGCGTTGCAGTTCGCTGCCGGTGCCGCCGTCCAGCAGCACGATGTCATTGTCGAGCAGGCGCTCCAACCAGCTACTGTCCATAGTCGCAAGTGTAATGTAGGGGCCCCGTATTCCCGTATCCGGCAGGTGAAGAAATCCCAAGAAGCGAAGATTCACGCTAGTTCAGACGTTACAATAGGCGCCTATCAGGAGAACCGCATGAACAACAAGATTCTCACGAGCCGCACGTTGGCTTTTGCCAGCCTCGTAGTTTTCGCCAGTGGTTGTATGGCGCAGGACGGCGCTGCGGAGGATGGTGCGACTTCGCGCTTCGACCCGGTCGATGGCGATGTGCGTCGACCCGACTTCACTCTCACCGATATGCAGGGTCAATCCCGCACGATGGACGAATGGGACGGACAAGTCCTGTTGGTCGATTTCTGGGCTAGCTGGTGTGTTCCCTGCCGGCACGAGATGCCCTACTTCAACGAGCTCAGAGAGAAGTACGGCGATCAGGGGTTCGAGGTGATCGGTGTGGCAGCGGATGAAGTCGAGAAAGTCGAGAAATTTCTCGCCGAGGTCCAGGTAGACTTTCCTGTTGTTTATGGTGATATGTTCGACGTAATGGATATCAGCAAGGAATATGGAAACTCCTTCGGCGGCCTGCCATTCAGCACGTTCGTCGATCGTGACGGCAATATGCGTTACAGGCAGAAGCCGGGTGAAATGACCTACGACGAAGCTGAGGAAGTTCTTCTGCGTTTGCTCAACTAACGGTCGATCATCTCTCAGCCTGAACTCTTAGTCGGCCTTAACGCCGTCATCCTGGCCGTCACGCGGGATCAGCCCCGGGTGCTGACCGTGGGGCCACAGTCGGCCAGTCTCGGTGATGCTTCCGATAATCCCGTTACGACATCTCGTGCCCTGCCATTCGGCCCCTTCGATCGCGTGCACGATCGCACGCTCGAGCTGTGTATGCGTGAGACCGTGCGAAAGCAAACGGGTATCGAGCTCGGTTACCTTGAGCAGCTCTATACTTTCGCGGATAAGGGACGCGATCCGAGAGAGGGATCGGGCGGCAGTCGCGTGCTCTCCGTCGCCTACCTGGCGTTACTGCAGGAGGGACCGCTTGCCGGAGTCGAAGACGCGACGTGGGAGGATTGCTACGAGTTTTTTCCGTGGGAGGACTGGCGCGGCGGAAAGCCGGCCCTGATCGATGAAATCAAGGCGGCTCTGTTGGACTGGTCCGGTCAGGAAAAACAAACATCGAACGGGCCCAATTATCGGGAGCGAATCGATATCTGCTTCGGGCTCGGTAATGCCGGCTGGGATGCCTACAAAGTTCTTGAGCGCTATGAACTGCTCTACGAAGCCAAGCTCGTCGCGGAATATTGGCTGGATCGAGATCAGTCCGCGGCCAAACAGGCAGCCGAGCGGTTCGGACGGCCGATGGCGTTCGATCATCGGCGAATTCTTGCCACCGGGCTCGGCCGGGTACGGGGCAAGCTGCGTTATCGGCCTGTCGCATTCGAGCTGATCCCCGAGACGTTCACGCTGTTGCACCTGCAACATGCCGTAGAGGCGATCTCCGGGCTGCAGTCTCACAAGCAGAACTTTCGCCGGCTCGTCGAACGTAGCGGACTAGTCGAGGGAACCGGAGAGCGTGAGGCTAAGACCGGCGGTCGTCCAGCCGAGCTATTCCGCTTCCGCCGCGCCGTGTTAAGCGAGCGCCGCGCGCCGGGTGTAGCGACGCTCAGGCCGCCTCGCGCCTCCTGACGACGGCGTCACTGCGGTCCGCTGGCAAGGGTTTTTCCGGCTGTGCTATACTGGCATCCACCTTATACTCTTAATGAGCACAAGTAGGACCCTGGATGACCGAAGCGCTTGCCTACACGCCCGAAATCGCCGCCGCGACGCAGGGGATTTACGACCGGGTTCGCGATGTGATTCCCGAAGTGGAGTGGCCGGTCCATGCTCCGTATGTGGCGCGCATCAATGAGTTGAAGCTCGAGCGCAACGCCATCCTGCTCGCGCATAATTACCAGACGCCCGAGATCTATCATGGCGTCGCAGACTACACGGGAGACTCACTGGGTCTGGCCGCCAAGGCGACGGAGACCGATGCGGATGTGATCGTTCTCTGCGGTGTTCATTTCATGGCGGAGACCGCCAAGATTCTTAATCCTGACAAGATGGTTCTGATACCGGATCCGCTCGCCGGTTGTTCGCTGGCGAGCTCGATCACGGGGACGGATGTCAGGGCATTGAAGGAGCGTTATCCAGGCGTTCCTGTCGTGTCGTACGTGAATACGAGCGCAGATGTTAAAGCGGAGACCGACGTCTGCTGCACCTCCGGGAACGCAGTGCAGGTCGTGGAGTCACTCGGGACCGATCGTGTCATCTTTCTTCCGGACGCGTATTTGGGCCGCTACGTTGAGCGCCAGACCGATGTCGAGGTCATCCTCTGGGAGGGTAAGTGCGAGGTGCACGAGCGGTTTACGGCGGCCGAGCTTCGTGAATACCGTGAAGCGACTTCGGGAATTAAGATAATCGCGCATCCCGAGTGCCCGCCCGATGTACTGGACGAGGCCGACTTCGTCGGTTCGACATCCGGGATGATCAACTACGTCGACAAGCAACGACCGCAGCACGTTGTGATGATCACTGAGTGTTCTATGAGCGATAACGTGGCCGTTGAATTTCCCGACGTCGATTTTATTCGGCCGTGCAACCTGTGCCCGCACATGAAGCGCATCACCTTACCGAAGATCCTGCATTCTCTTGAGACGCTGGAGCATGAAGTCCTCGTGGACCCGGCCATGGCGGAACGAGCGTATGGCGCGGTCAAGAGAATGCTGGAGATCTCCTGATTACCGGGAGCGTCCATGCCATGTTGACCAACTCTGACAGCTCCGTGCTCATCATCGGTGGCGGAATCGCCGGTCTCAGTACGGCGTTGCGGTTGGCGGACGAAGGCCATCGCGTCCTCGTTCTAAGCAAGAACCCACTCGCGGACACGGCGAGCTTCCAGGCGCAGGGCGGAATTGCTGCGGTCATGGATTCCGAAGACTCGCTGAGCTCACATCTCTCCGACACGATTGTCGCGGGCGCGAGCCCGGTCTGCCTTGATCAGCGAGGCGGTCAGAGGCGAGGGCGGCAGGTTGCTGCTTCCAGACGGCAGCCGTTTCATGCCGCGATACGACGCCAGGGCCGACTTGGCGCCACGGGACATCGTCTCTCGTGCGATCGCGAACGAACTGACTGAGAAGAATCTCGAGTATGTCTACCTAGATATCAGTCACAAACCCGCTGCGCTGATAGCGGAGCGGTTTCCGAATACTCTCAAGGTCTGTGCGGAACACGGTATCGACATGAAGAATGAGCCGATACCGGTTGTGCCGGCAGCCCACTACACTTGTGGCGGCATCGTCACCGACCAACACGGGCAGACGGAAATTCAGAGTCTCTATGCGCTCGGTGAGTGCAGTTTCACGGGTTTGCACGGCGCCAACCGATTGGCTAGTAACTCTTTTCTTGAGGCGCTCGCGTTCGCCAAGACGGTCAGCGGTCGAATCGCAGAGCAAGCCGGTCGGCCTCAGCTGCCGCTGCCACACCTACTCAGTGATCGTGAGTGCGGGAAATCAGAGCGCCGCTCGTCCCTGGAAAGCAAAGTGAATCGTCTGCGTCGCCTCATGTGGCAAGACGTCGGCATCGTCCGATCGCGCGAGAGTTTGACGCGAGCAGAGCGGAGCCTGCGCACGATTGAGCGGCAGCTCGATCGGGAATGGGGCGATGGCAGGCTACGGTCCGACGTTCTCGAGTTCCGCAATCTGTTAACGGTCGCGCAGCTAATTACGACCAGTGCGCTGCAGCGGCAGGAGAGTCGCGGCTTGCACTTCAATAGCGATTATCCGAGCGCGCAGACCGTTCCTCGGGGTACAGCACTGCGATCTGACTAATCGGATCTGTTTAAGAAAAGAACAACGATCAGGAGTAACGGCTATGAGCCAAATGAAAGCGAGCGACTTCGATCCTAGAGTCTTGAAGCTATTCGACGGTTACGTGCACAGCATCATCAGCCGACGAAATTTTCTCGATCGCGCTGCGGCCTACACGGTTGGTGGCGTCACGGCGGCTATCCCGGCGACGAAGATCGTGCGCGGGGGCTTTTTGGTGACCTCGATCGGACCAAGACCGCCGAGGACTTCGTCGCCAAGAGCATCGTGTGCCGCACCGTCGTCTGAATCCATGGACACCACGTGAACCCCTGTGAAGGCGTAGTTCTCGGACTCTTGGGCGGTCGCGATCGAAAAGAACAGTAACGCTAGAACGAAGAGGTAACGAAGCATGGTTAATCTCTCGAAGACCTGTGTTGTTGTCATCGAACAATTATTCTACTTCAGCTCGGTCTCCGGAGAGACACTCCCTGATATCTCACCAACATTGCGAGTATTTCGATGACCCGACTGATGCTGATATTCTTCAATTTCTTCTCCCCCGGAGATCCAGCAGTCGCCATTTAAGACAGGCGGCAGGTACCATGCGGTAGTCGTCAGCTCGATAAGGACAAACTAGAGTTCCGTGGACCCGATCTGTCACACACTGGTGGGTGCGTCTATAGGCGCAACCGGCCTCGAAGAACGGACCCGGTACGGCCGCGCAACGCTAATCATCGCGGCTAATCTTCCGGATATCGATTTCGTTCTCTATTTCTGGGGCGATGCGAGATCGTATGCTTTTCGCCGCGGCATTACACACGGCATTCCGGCGTTGATCGTTCTTCCTGTAATGCTCGCTCTTGTGATGTTGATCTTGAACCGTATCTCTTCTACCTCTCGGGCGGGGCAGAAAGCGTCGTTTCGATGGCTCCTTCTTCTGTCGTTCATCGGCGTGGCTTCCCATCCGGTACTCGACTGGCTCAACAATTACGGCATGCGTTGGCTGATGCCGATGGTCGATAAGTGGTTCTACGGTGACACGTTGTTTATCGCCGACTGGGTGGTCTGGCTCGCATTACTAGCGGGCCTCGTCGCAGCACATCGGATCGATGGTGACACGCTCAGATGGTTTCAGAAGCCGGCCTGTATTTCTCTGGCGTTCATCGTGACTTACATCTCGATGAACTTCGCAATCACACAAATCGCTGAACAGGTTGCGCGTGAGCACTCGAGCGACGATCCGCCGCTACGTCTGATGGCTTCACCCGTGCCGTTCAATCCCTTCGAAAGGGAGATGGTGCTCGATTACGGGACTGAATACCGCTTCGGCGCCGTCAGATTCAGCCCACGCCCCCAATTCGAGTGGGATGAAGCAAGGATCCCTAAAGGCGATCCAATCGTGTTGGAACGCGCCAGGCAGGTGCGCGAAGGTAGATGGTTCCTGCACTGGGCGCGATTCCCGTATCTGGTCATCGAGGAATCGGGAGACAGAACACTGGTTCGATTTGCCGATGCGCGTTATGTGCGTGAGATCGACGAACCACGCCTGCGCAGCTTCGGTGTGATAACACTGGAGTTAAGCGAGGAGCCTGCCGGCTAGTGACTCAACGCAGAAATGAAACATGAATCGAGGCAGGCTGATGCCACGTCGCGCAGAAAACCCGGCATTCTGGACAACCGTGTCCTTGTTCGAAGGAGGCCAGATCGTCCCTGTTGGCCGCTACTCTAGAAGTTACTTTAAATTCAGTCGCTAACTAGGCGACGTCTGCTTCTGGTCGAGGCCGTGTCAAAAGTTTCTTCTGACAGCCAGTATGACGTTGTC
>CAUZMW010000084.1:0-9780 GCA_963581225.1 Gammaproteobacteria bacterium | reverse complement strand
GCTCCAGAACGATCTCGAGCAACCGCTGTAACTCCAGCGGTACGGTCGTCCCAACGCCGAACGCGCGAACGACCGGCGCAAAGGCTTGCGCCAGCTCCAGCGCAACTCTCTCGGTGAAGTCGAGCCGCTTCTCTAGATAAACGATCTCGTAGTCGTCCGCTTCGAGACCCGCGATCTCGGCGGCCGACATGATCGCGTCATCAAGATTACCAAGTTTATCGATTAAGCCATGACCCTGCGCTTCGGTCGCAATCCAGACTCGACCTCGTGCAACCTGATCGATCGTCTCTATCGACTGGCCGCGATGATCGGCGATTTTGCCGATGAACTGATCGTATCCATGTTGAATCGCTTGAGCGATAAGCTCTACGACATCGGGCCCCAACTCCCGCATCAGATTGGCCTGCCCCGCCAGTGCAGTCGTGCCAAGTCCGTCGACGTGAATACCCAGCCTATCGAGCGATCGCTGGAACGTCGGCAGCGTCGCGCCGATGCCGATGGATCCCGTCAGCGTCGTTGGACTTGCCCAGATTTCGTTGGCGCTCATTGAGATCCAATAACCGCCGGAGGCCGCCACGCTACCCATCGACACGACGAGAGGCCGGCCGCTCTCCTGAAAGACCTCAAGCGCACGAAGGACCACATCCGAAGCGAAGGCACTACCACCCGGGCTGTCCACCCTCAGTACGAGCGCTTTGATTCGCTCGTCATCGGTCGCACGTTGAATCAATCTCGCGGTGGAGTCGCCGCCGATCGCGCCGGGCGACTGGGTACCGTCCAGGATAACTCCCGACGCAACGACGACGGCCAGTCGATCGTCGGCGGATGGTGCCGAGTCAGTGCTGCGTAGCGCACGAAGGTATGCCTGATAGCCAATACGCGGATAGTCGTCCGCGTCGCCCACGTCATCGCTGTCGAGGACTAACGCCTTCAAGCGCGAAACAATCTCGTCTCGGGGCAGCAACTCATCGATCAACCCATACTCCAGCGCCATTCGTGCGCTGTCGCCGTCCGCCTCGTTGAGAAGATCGACGGCATTGTCGGCATACTGTTGCAGCGCCGCGTCGTTCAACTCTCGTGCTGCCGTCACATCCGCCTGATAGGCCTCCCAGAGAGCGCCAAGATATTCAGCCGCGGCTTCCCGGTCTTCGTCCGACATATCGTCTCTCGTAATCGGCTCGACAAATGACTTGAACTCGCCGACGGTCCAGACGTTGTAGTCAATCGATAGATTCTCGATCGCACTCCGATAGTAGGGCATGTACCGACTATAACCGTCGATAATGACGTAACCCATCGGGTGCATATAAATCTGATCTGCATGGGCGGCGAGATAGTACTGATTCCTCGTGAAACCATCCCCAACAGCGATCACTTGCTTACCGTTGGCCTTGAAGAGAATGATTTCGCCCGCCAGTTCCTGCAACTTGCTCAGGCCCGCGCCACCCATCCTATCCAGCTCCAGTACCAGCGCCTTGATTCGATCGTCATCCTTCGCTTTTCGTATAACCTCGATGAGATCCTTGAGTAAAACTTCCTGCTGCGGAAGCCCACGCGCTTTCGCGATGGCCCGATCGAGCGGATCGCCGGAGAGTTGCTCAACGAGCGCACCTTCGGGCGCTAGAATCAGTGCCGCGTCCATCGGCACGGTGGGCACGTCCGGCGCGAGTCCCGCCACCAGGATGAGCGCTAGAGGAAAGAGAATAAGGAGGTGAAGTACCTTTCGAATCCCGTCGAGTGCGCGCCAGATCGCGCCCAACACTCTCTTGATCAACCGTAACGGATTCATGACGAGCTACACCTTTCAAACATGACGTTGGTCGTTGCCGACGTTAACCTATGAGTACTAACGACAGCGCCGGCCAGTAAGCGATGATAAATACACAGACTAGTAATACCACGAAGAACGGTAGCGTTGCTCGATAAATCTCCGCGATACTCCGTTCAAACCGAAAGCTCGAGATAAACAAGTTCAATCCCACCGGCGGGGTCAGATAGCCAAGTTCCATCGTCGCGAGAAAAACGATACCGAGATGAATGGGGTTAATACCATACTGGGCGGCAACCGGTAACACCAGGGGCACGACCAGAACAATGGCTGAAAAAATATCCAAGATGGCGCCTAGGATCAGTAGAAAAATAATAAGCGCGAACAGAAACGACCCCGGCCCTGCTACGTAGGAATCGACTATCGCGAAGAGCTGTTCCGGAACGCCGGCGTAGATCATGTAATTCGTCGATGCGAGAGAAACGCCCAGAATCATAAAGATCGCACCCACCAGCACCATCGACTCACGCATTATGCCGGGCACCTCGCGCCACGGAATCTCGCGGCGAACGAGAATCTCGACAAACATCACGTAGAGTGCCGTAACTGCGGCAGCCTCCGAGACGGCAAAGTAGCCGCTATAGATACCGCCGAGTACGACAATCGGCAGCGGGAGTTCCCAGACCGACTCCCAGAGAGCCGCCAAGACGTCCTTGCCGGATGCGTCGGCAATCGACGTGCGGTTGCGCCGGTTCATCCAAAAGCTGTATACGGACAGCAAGACCACCATCAGTAGCCCCGGAAAAATCCCGGCAATAAATAGTTGATCGATAGAAGCCGCGGCAACAACGCCGTACAAAATCAACGGCAGCGACGGCGCAAACAAGAGTCCCAGACTACCCGACGTCGTGATCAGCCCGAGGCTAAAGCGCTCATCGTAACCTGCTCTCGTCAGCGCCGGGTAGAACAGCGCGCCGAGCGCGATAATCGTCACACCGGACGCCCCGGTGAAGGCAGTAAAGAGTGCGCAGGTCGCCAGACAAACGATGGCCAGACCGCCCGGCAGCCAGCCCAATAGCGCTTGCGAGAGTCGCACGAGCCGTTGCGGGGACTGGCTTTCGCTCAGCACGAAGCCCGCGAAGGTAAACAAGGGTATCGCAACGAGTATCGGCATCTCGGCCAGGCCGAAGAACTCGATCCCCATCACCGATAGGTCGATATCGGATCGATAAAACCCCGCCATAGCGCTGGCCGCGATAATCGCGAACAGCGGCGCGCCCAGAAGCGCGAGTACGAGCAGGATGAGTCCGGTCAGAATCATTGGCGCCTGCCGAGTGCCTCGCGGACGGCGCGCAGTACGTAGCGATAGCAAATCAGAAGAAAGCCGAGCGGCAGAATCAATTGGAAACCCCAAGCCGGCCAATCGTCGAGCAGCATATCGCCGTAGAGTCGGGAGTCCTGCACGAATCGCCACGAGTGCCAGGCGAGTAAGCCGGTAACGATGGCCGTGAACAGATCCGTCGTGAACCACGCTACTCTCTGCCACATTCCAGAGAGGGAGCGCGATAGCAGATCGATACGGATCTGTTTGTTTTCACGGCTCGCCGCGACCGCGCCGAGCAGTGCCAGCCAGAGAACCATAAGCCGTACGAGGCCGTCTCCCCATGCCAGCCCGCTGGAAAAAACGTTACGCAACAGGATTTGCGTGCTCGCCAGGAGAATCAATCCCGATAAGAGTAGCGTCAGCAACGCACCTTCGAACCAGCGGCCCCAACGCTCGGCGCGGGCCAACCATGAAGTCGATCTGGCGTTCACGCCGGGCTCATTCAGTCGCCCGAGGCTCCATCACAGGACTTGCCGACGAATTGATATCCGCCCGGTACTCCGCCAACAGCATCAACAATCGATCGAGGAGATCCGTGTCGATATCCCTTCGCTGGCGCAGGTCAGGATAGAGTCCTTCGATGGTTTGACGCCACGCCGGAATATCCTCCGCGTCTACGGGCACGAACTCTAGACCGGTCTGCTCGAGAACGGCTCGCGCTTCGCGGTTATCCTGTCGCGTCTGCGTGTCCAGATCGCGCATGACGTCGCCCATCACCGTTCGGACTATCCCCTGGTCAGCAGTGGACAAGCCATTGAATACGCGAGCGTCGATCGCGAAAACACCGAGACCGTAGACCACCGGCAGATCGGTGACGTACTTCACCTTGGTGTGCCACTGCAGCACCAGAGCGACTACCGGTGATGCGGCGACGACATCGAGTAGCCCCGTCTGCAAGCCGATGAGCACATCTGTCGGCGGCAAAATCACGGGCGACAGTCCCATGGCCTCCAACACCATGTATCCGATCGGATCGCCTTCCGGGCTCCAGACTTTTCGACGACGCATGTCCTCCACGCGGCTGACCGGTTCGTTGGACATCATTAGCGCAAACCCGCCTTCTATTAAGCCGAAGCTGATGAAACCCGCGTCTGCCAGTCCCGCTTCCAGTTCTGCGTCCATTCGCGCCCGAACGTAGTCCACTTCGTCCAAAGACCGGAACAGTAGTGGTATGCCGTAAAGGTTGAAACCGGCGTAGCGTTCGGCGATCCCGCTGCCTGTGAACGCGCCGCCATGGAGCTGTCCAACGCGAATCTTACGCAGCACCTGGGCGTCGTTCCCCATGACCCCACCGGGGTAGAACTTGATGGTGACGCGACCGTGTGTACGATCCCGAATTTCCGCCGCGCCGACACGCATCGCACGCATCCAACCCGAGCCGTCCGGGGCGACCGTCGCCACCTTGATTTCTATTGCCTCCACCGGCGCGATAATGCAGAACGCCGCCAGCAGTACACTCGCGAGACCCAAAGCATTGCGTTTGAACATGACGTGCCTGGTAATAGCTGAGACCATCAGAAGTAGTCCGCCGAAGATGCCAAAAGTTCCACTGCGTCGCGCTTCGCGAGCACGTTGAGCAGCGTTCGCCCAGGCGCCTCAGCCGGTGCTGCGATCACTTCGTCCAGTAATCTGTCATGTAATTCCTGATCGAACATCATCCGCCCGTATCGTCGTGCGTATTCTACCTTGGCAGACAGGTCGGCTCCGTTACTGAGTTCAATTGCGCGTTCGAAATGCGCCTTCGCTACATCCGGTTGGCCACCGAGAGCCGGCGGGCGTAAAGCATTCAGGATTCCGAGATAGACGTGGACCCCGCCGTCATCATGGGACTCATCCAGTTCCATGACCCGATTCATCGCAGCCTGCACCCACGGTAGCTCACCTACTGCAGCCCAATCTGAGCTCGCAGCGTCCAGGTGACTCAGCCAGCTAACCGCGTACGCATACAGAACGTCGGTCTGGCGACGATCGACTTCCGCTAATTCGGCAACGAACCGATCGTACTTTAGGCCGGACCAATTACAGGCGGGTTCGTGCTCCAGACAGATTGCTCGTGCACCGTAACGCCGGCTTTTTGCCGTGAGCACGAGCCCATGGGCAGCGTCTTCCGCGAATCGGGAACCATAGAGCGCGAACAACTGTGCGCCGGCGGATAGGAGTCCGGCGTTGTCCGGGCTCTGAATAATGAATCCATCGACGACGAGCAGGTAGGCCGGTAGCCCCGAGCTTACGATGGCCGGATCGTCTTGATTAAGGATAGCGGCGGAAAGCGTGTCGGACGCCATCCCCCCGACAACCGAGACGACACATCCGCCACAAAACAGCAGCGCCGGCCCAGCCAGCAGCGCAACACCCCAACAGAAACGGTCACGACGTCGGTGTCTCATTAGACTAGCTGCCCTCGTCGTTAGAGTTTTTCCCTGATCCTCGCGGACTTACCGCTGCGCTCACGGAGATAGTAAAGTTTCGCGCGGCGCACGTCGCCACGGCGTTTGACCTTGATGTCGGCGACTGCCGGGCTATGGGTCTGAAAAACCCTCTCTACGCCTTCACCGTGAGAGATCTTCCGAACGGTAAACGCCGAGTTGAGCCCGCGATTACGTTTCGCGATCACCACACCCTCGTAGGCCTGTAGTCGCTCTCGCTCCCCTTCCTTGACCCGGACCTGGACCACGATCGTATCGCCGGGGGAAAAGTCGGGAACGTCCGATTTGAGCTGCTCTTGCTCAATGTCGTTAATTAGTTTGGACATAGCTTCATCCTTAAATACCGGTAGTGTGCGTCTCGTCTCGTTCGCCAATAAATTCCTCGAGGAGCCGCTGCTCCTCGGTGGTTAAATTTCTGTCGTCTAACAGCCGCGGCCGCCTCAGCCACGTCTTGCCTAGCGCCTGCTTCAGCCGCCACCGCCGAATCGCCTCGTGGTGCCCCTGAGTCAGGACCTCCGGGACTCCGAGCCCATCGACAATCTCAGGGCGAGTGTACTGAGGATATTCCAGTAGTCCAGCCATAAACGACTCTTCTTGCGAAGAATTCTCGTGTCCGAGCACATTCGGCAGCAGTCTGGCGACGGTATCGATAACGACCGCCGCCGCGAGCTCGCCGCCACTCAGCACATAGTCGCCCAGAGACAGCTCCGCTTCCACCTCAGCGGTGAGAATTCGTTCGTCCACACCCTCATATCGTCCGGCAACCAGCAGCAATCCCGGGCCTGCCGCAAGCTCCCGGGCCAACCCCTGGTCGAAGGGTCGGCCCTGGGCGCTCAGTACAAACTCGCGGCTTTCTGCCGGCAACCCCTTGCGAGCGTGACGAATCGCATCTCGCAACGGCTCATATTTCAGCACCATGCCAGGCCCGCCGCCGTAAGGCCGGTCGTCTACTGTCCGATGCGGATCAGTGACGAAATCCCGCGGCGAAATCTGCGCTACCTTAAGCAGGCCGCGTTCGCAGGCTCGCCCAACGACGCCATAACGGCCGACCGGTTCGACGATCTCCGGTAGCAGAGAAACGACGCTAATCTTAAGCATTTTCAACCGTTTACAGGCTAATACGTAGAATCCCAATCAACAACGATTACGCCCTTATCGAGGTACACTTCCCGTACGACTTGACCTTGAACGAACGGGATCAGCCGCTGACGCTCGCCTTCGACCGCCATGACATCGTGGCCACCGGTCTCTAACAGATGATCCAACCATCCAAGGGTCTCGCCCTGAACGGTGATGACTTCCAGACCCTCCAGGTCGGTCCAGTAATACTCCCCGGGCTCACAAGGCGCCAGCGCTTCTCGTTCGACCGAAATGTCAGCCCCGACCAGGGCGGTAGCCTGGTCTCGGTCATCGATCTTTTTAAGCTTCGCCACCACGGTACGTCCGTGCTGCCTACCGCTCTCGACCTCGACCGTCCGTTCGTCATCGCCGCTGCGCAGGATCCATGTCTCGAAACCGACGATACTGTCGCGAGGATCGGTAGATGAGTGAACTTTGATCCAACCGTGGACGCCGTAGACGCCGCTGACCCGGCCCAGTGTCACGAATTTGCGAGGCGGCCCGCTCACTGCCGATTCGCGCGGGCTCAAGCCCGAACTACGAAGCCTCGCTGCCTCGTGCCTGCTTCATTAAGTTGGCAACGCGATCGGATGGTTGTGCGCCGTGAGAGATCCAGTAGTCGACACGTTCGAGGTCGACCTTTAGTTTGCGCTCACCGCCGGCGGCGATCGGGTTGAAGTATCCCAAACGCTCGATATATCGACCGTCGCGGCGATTACGGCTGTCCGTCACGACGATGTGATAAAAAGGCCGCTGTTTCGCGCCACCGCGCGACAAACGGATTGTGACCATAGCGTGGAGCCTGCTGAAATAACTGTCCAAAAAGTAAAACGGCCGCCATGGACGACCGCTCAATGAGGTGCGAATTCTACCGGATTTACTGAAAAAGTGAAGGCCGGCGGTAACCACAGACCGCCGAGCGACCGTGAATTAGCTCCCACGGCCGACTGGGGGGCTCCTGAGGGGCCCTGAATGCCGCCCATGAGCTTCTCGATTCCCTCCCTTGGCAACCCGTTTCATGGTCTTGGCGAGCTGCCGGTGCCGCTTCAGAAGGCGGTTAACGTCTTGAATCTCAAGGCCTGCCCCGCTCGCGATCCGCCGTTTTCGTGAGCCGTTGATGAGTTCCGGCCGCCTGCGTTCCGCCACGGTCATTGAGTCGATGATGCCCATCTGGCGCCGGATCTGGCTGTCATCCATGCCGCTTTGAGCTGCGCCGACGGCCGCGGGGTCCATACCGGGAATCTTGTCCAGCAACGCCCCGATACCACCCATATTGCGCAATTGTTCGGGCTGCGCCCTGAAATCCTCCAGATTCAGACGCCGACCACGCTTCACCTTCGTGGCCATACGCTCCGCCACCTCCTGATCGATGTGGCCCTGCACCGTCTCCACGAGACCCACAAGATCCCCCATCCCAAGGATTCTCGATGCTAATCGCCGCGGCTCAAACGGTTCGAGCGCATCGAGCTACTCGCCGGTACCCAGCAGCTTGATCGGCAGGCCCGTAACCCTCTCGGACCGACAGAATCGCTGCCGCCTCGCGCGTCACCGTCCGCCTTCGTTGCGATCACCCCGGCGAGCGGCAGTACTTCATGGAACGCCAGTGCAGAATTTACGGCGTCCTGCCCCGCCATAGCATCGAGGACGAATAGGATTTCATGGGGTTCGATTGCCGTGGACAGCACTTGAGCCTCCGCCATCAAATCCGTATCGATATGCAACCGCCCTGCCGTATCCACAATCAGCCAGCGGAACCGATCGCGGCGGGCCTGCGCCAGAGCCGCACGGGCGATCGCCACGGGATCCTGCTCGTCCGGTTCGGCAACCTCGATGCGCAGATCCTTCCCGAGCCGGGCTAATTGCTCTCGGCCCGCCGGCCGGTACACATCGCTGCTGGTCAGTAAGACGTCATCGCCGCGGGCCCCGGTGAGATAACGCGCGAGCTTGGCTGCCGTCGTCGTCTTACCGGCGCCTTGAAGGCCCACAAGCATCAGGACCGTCAGGCTGCCCTGGCGTACGATTTCGACATTTTCGCCGCCGAGCACGACGATCAGCTCGTCCTGGACGATCTTGATGAACGTCTGCCCGGGATTGAGACTCTTCGCCACTTCCTCGCCCAGCGCCCGGACGCGCACGCGTTCGATAAACGCCTTCGCGACCGGGAGGGCGACGTCGGCCTCGAGCAGCGCCATGCGGATCTGCCGCACGGTATCGCGAATATTGTCCTCGGTGATCCGGCCGCGGCCGGCGCCCGGGCGACGGCTTCGCTTAATCGTTCGGAGAGGGCGCGAAGCATCGCGGTCGGTAGCGGCCTGAATGATGGATATCGCGCAACCTAACATGGCCAGAAAACCCGCGGACAATCGCTTAGTTATCAGATCGTCGTACGAAATACTTGACACTCCCTCTAGCATTCATCCACTCTAAGGACCATCACTGGTAACAGGAGGGTCACCGTACTTGAGTGACGATGTTCCTTTAGGGTCATTATTCGCCCTACTCACCGTTCTGCTCTTTCTCTCGGCGTTTTTCTCTAGCACAGAAACCGCCCTCATGCGTCTCAACCGCTACCGGTTGCGGCATCAGGCGAGGTCCGGCCTGCGCTCTGCTAGATTGACCGAAAGCCTACTGCAGCACCCCGATCGATTAATCGGACTCATCCTCCTTGGCAACAACGCGGCGAATCTCGCCGCCGCCGCACTGGTCACCGTGATCTCCATCAGAATTGGCGGCGAAGCCGCGATCTTCGTCGGCACGCTGATCCTGACGTTTGTCGTACTGATCTTTGCGGAAGTCGCGCCGAAGACTGTCGCGGCCAGAAATCCATCCAAACTCGCGCTACCCGCCGCGCTGATCTACTACCCGTTGATGAAGATCGCCTACCCTCTGGTGTGGCTAATCAATCTGATGGCGAACGGGTTACTGCGTTTATTCGGTGTTCGTAACGAACACGAACACGGTCAAGCATTAAGTACCGCCGAGCTGAGAACGATCGTCTCGGAAGCCGGTACCCTGATTCCCGCTCGGCATCAACGAATGCTGTTGGGCGTCCTCGATCTCGAGGATGTCTCAGTCGACGACGT
>CAUZMW010000083.1:0-9967 GCA_963581225.1 Gammaproteobacteria bacterium | reverse complement strand
CCGGTGACATTGCGTTGATCACGAACTGGGCAGGATTTTCGTCGTGTAGGATGATGTCCACTCGCTCGCCCGCCAGTTCGTTCGACACGGCTTGAACGCGAGACCCGCGCATGCCGACGCACGCACCAACGGGGTCAATACGACTGTCGTTGCTCTTCACGGCAATCTTGGCGCGCAAACCCGGATCGCGGGCCGCGCCAAGAATTTCGATCAGACCTTGTCCAACCTCGGGTACCTCGAGTTTGAACAGTTCGACGAGAAAATCCGGTGAGGTTCGAGTAACGAATAGCTGCGGGCCTCGCTGCTCTGGGCGAATTTCGCGAAGAATGCCCTTGATGCGATCCTGGGGTTTGATTGGCTCGCGAGGAATCAGCTCCTCTCTAGAGATGAAGCCTTCGGCGTTTCCGCCGAGATCGATATAGGCACCGTTTCGATCGACGCGTTTGGCGATCCCGCTGACCAGTTCGCCTGCGCGATTCTCGAACTCCTCCACGACCTGTTGTCGTTCCGCTTCCCGAACTTTCTGGACGATGACTTGCTTGGCCGTCTGCGCCGCAATTCGGCCAAACTCAACGGAGTCCATCGGCACCTCCACATACTCTCCCGGTTCGGCATCCGAGTTGATGTCTACGGCATCCTGAAGTCTAAGCTCAAAATCCGGTTCCTCAAGTTCGGTGGAGTCATCCGCAAACACCATCCAGCGCTGGAAAGTGTCGTACTCACCGGTCTCACGGTCGATCGCGACTCGCACGTCGATCGCGTCCCCGTGCTTTTTCTTTGTTGCGGATGCCAAGGCGGCCTCGATCGCGTCGAATATGACGCTCTTCTCGACGCCCTTCTCATTGGAGACCGCGTCTACCACCATCAAAATTTCTTTGCTCATGATCTAGGAGATCCAGTAACCGAGTTCAATGCTCATACACAAGTTGAGCGGACGCTATATCCGACAACGCCAAACGAAAAGTTTCCTTGTCGACTTCAACGACAAGTTCCTGATCTTCCACGCTAACTAGCCGTCCGGTAAAATTCCTGTGGCCGTCGCGCGCTTGATCGAGCCTGACCTTAACAACATGGTTGCAGTAACGCTGAAAATGTTCGCGCGTCCTGAGCGGTCGATTAAGGCCTGGTGACGACACCTCTAATACGTACTTGCCGGGCAGCGGGTCCGCTACGTCGAGAACGGCGCTGATCTGGCGGCTGACGAGTTCGCAGTCATCCAGATTAACGCCCGCCTCGTGATCGATATAGACGCGCAATACGCCGTTGGGCCCCGCCGGCGCCTTCACGTCGATAAGCTCGTAACCCAGCGCCTGTACTGGCGCTTCCAGCAACTCGATCAACCTGTCTTTCCTCGCCGTATAACTCAAACGAATCTCAAGGCCCGCGTATAAAAAATGGGCTCAAGGCCCATTGTTCCGACTCCGCGCCCGGCTCTCTCGTTCCCACCGGTTACGGGTCCACCAAATAAAAAGCCCCTCACGGGGCTCTTAATACTAAAGCCTTTTTCTAAACAATGGCCCCTATCCATCTGATTCGATATTGAATCGCCCGGCGGCTTCCAGCCATTGTTCCGCAAAATCGGTCCATATTGTACCGAAAACGCAACGCCGAGGGTACTGGACGGTCCGGACGATTCGCGCGCGCCAAATCCTATCCGGACGGCGTGCAGTCATAAGGTTTAACGACCTCACCCGGCCGCCACATCCACGCCTTATCGAGTTCGACCGGCTCCGTAAAAGTCGCCGAATCTGTCGCCGTCAGCTGATAGTTCAAACGACTGCCGTCATCACTGAGCGAGAACACCTCGTAGAGCTCAATCGCATCGCTCTGCGGTGTTCCGCTGGAATCGAAATACGGCCAATCAATATGCCGGGTCGTGACATGCAGCTCGTCGCCTACCCAGTGTCCTCTCGAACGACCCAGGCGGGCCGGCGACTCGTCGATCTCGGCCTCGGCATCCATGTAAAAGGTTCGCACGGCATCGTATTCTTCTATCTGAAAAAGGATGATGTCGCCCTGATCGACGAGTGCAACCGGATACGGCTGCGCCATAATCCACGGCATGCCCTTGAGGATACAGTCGCCGATCGGGTCGTCCGCTACCGGATCGAACGCGGCTCGCGCGGCGGCGGCAGGCGCCGTCAACGGCAGATCCGCCTCGAACAGAGACCGGCTTGGGCCGGTAAAGTGCGTGCTCCAGACCCTAAAAAGGCCCAGGCCTTCGGCTGCCGAGTCTGTGACCTCGGTACCCTCGGCCAGCCAGACTTCGGACGTGCCGAGCGTGCTATCGGTCCAGTAGGGCTCGACGCCCGGTCGCATCACGGCTTCCCGTCCGTCCGCGAGCAGTAGGTTATTGGTCCACATGTCCAGACGACCGCTGCGCGCTTTGTAACCGGCAACCGTGATGTTGTCGCCGACAGCCATAATCTCTGCGGAGATGTCCATCCGCCCGAGGATGCTGACCGAATTCGTCTCGATCTCCCAGGTCTCGCCCGCGTCTGTGCGGATAGAGAAGCGCACGTGCGGGTTACGCCAGAGTAGCTCGGTTAACTCTCCACTGAGCTCCGTGACGTTGTCCATGTCGAAGACACCGGTAAACGCATGATGGGCGACGCCGCTCACCGGCAACAGCAAAACCGCGCCTAGAAGGTTAAACTTTCGTCCTGGAAATTTCATGATCGGTTCTCCTGCGGTGCAGGTGCGCTCGTGGCGGCGACTAGTCCGCCGGCCTCGACGCATTCGAAAGGTTGAATGGTTTCACCCGGCCGCCAACGCCAATATCGCTCCAAGCTCACCGGCTCGGTGAACGTCGCTGGATCGGTCACGGTCAACCGGTAATTCAAGCGTCCCTCGTCTTGGCTCAACTCGAATCGCTCTCCGACGTGAGCCGCGTCGCTCAACAGAATCCCGGTTGAGTTGAAGTATGGGGACAACATCGCCGATGTGGTGACGATGAGGGCGCGACCGTCCCAGCGGCCGACCGAATGGCCCAGCGGCGTGTTGGGCGCCGACGCGGGCTCGCCGCCCATGTGGGTGGTTCGGACCAGGTCGTATTCCTCGATCCGGAACAAAATTCTCGACCCTTCATCAATAAATTCAACTGGATACGGATTATTCATGATGTATGACATACCTTTCGGCGTGCAGCCGGGAATCGGGTTATCTGCGACCGGATCGTAGCCCTGTTGGAATACACGGGCGGCCTCGGTCAACGGGTAGGTCTGCTGGCCGAAGCGCTCACGGTCGATACTGAAATCGCGGCTCCAGACGCGAAAGATTCCGGCGGATTGAGTCCCCGCTGCCGCGACGTCGGCATTGCTAAATTCCGCCTGGCCCCAGCCGATCGTTCGATCGGACCAGCGCGGTTCAGCATTACGCTGAATCAGTACTTCGCGGCCATCGGGAATCAAGATATTCGTGACATCCATCGTCGGCAGGTTGTTGCGACCCAGAGTCCCGGCTATCCGGATAGTCTGGCCGACGACCAGTACATCCGGCCCAATACCGTGCCGCTCAAGAATACCGGGGGGCGTCGATTCGACTTCCCAGGTGGCTTGCTCACCGTCGTCTCGAGCCAAAACCGAATATGTGGATTCCGCCAAAGGACTCGTGTTACCGCGCCTTCGACTTCACTGATTGTATCGAGTTCATAGAAGGCCGCTTTAGAATGGTGTGCCGTCGCGACGGGACAGGCGACGACGAGGGTTAGAAACAAGGCCGTTAGGGTCATCTTCATCGAGTTTTGTCTCCCCTTATAAATCTAGAATGGCGTCTGGTTCGTCCCAGCCGGGTAGCCACTCGGCAAGCCGGTTCTTCATATCCGAGAAGTCCGGGTCGGCTGCAAGATTTATCCACTCTTGCGGATCAGCGTCGTGATCGTAAAGCTCTTCTGAACCGTCGTAGTAGCGAATATAGCGATAGCGGTCGCTCCTGACAGCGTGATTCATGTAGCCGAAGGTACTGAGTGCAACGTGCTCCCACGGCGCGTCCTGGTCTATTATCAGCGGCACGAGGCTGGTTCCCTCGACGTGCCCCGGTGTCTCGAGACCCGCCAGCTCGGTCAGCGTCGGGTAGATATCCATCAGAGAAACAGCTCTGTCCGACAGGCTGCCGGACGTCGTTACACCGGGCGCGACGACGATAAACGGTACTCGCGTCGACTCCTCCCAGACCGTGGACTTACGCCAGCGCAGTTTCTCGCCTAGATGCCAGCCGTGGTCGGACCATAGAACGATAATCGTGTTGTCCGCTCTGCCGCTACGATCCAGGGCGTCGAGCAGCTGCCCAACCATCGCATCGGCGAAACTGACGCTCGCGAGATAGGCCTGGACGGCTTCCTTCCATTGACCCGACGCGACCCCCCACTCATGGTAAAGCATGGGTGGCATATTGCCGTCGAATGCGCCGATCAACGCGGCGTCCGGCACATCGTCGAGATCGGTCTCAAGGACGTGTGGGAGTTCGAGACTGTCGAGTGGGTACAGGTCCAGGTATTTCTGCGGCACATACCAGGGCGGATGGGGCCGGTAGATACCGATGGCGACGAACCGCGGGCTACCGGAATCCGCCAGCAGCTGCCGCCGTCCCCAGCCGACAACCTGGCCGTCACCCATCGCGGAGTCTTCGGCTACGAGTCCTGCCCAGTCGATGTTTTGGCTGAACGGATTTCCGTTCGCCGGCCGGTTCAGGGGGCGGATCTCGTCCGGAAGTTGCCGCTCGAGCGATGGATAGTAGGCGTCCCAGGCCGTAATGTCGTTATAGCCAATGAAGCCTCCATCGGAGTATGTATGCGCATGAAACAGCTTGCCGGCGCCGAAGGTTCGATAGCCGCGCTGCTGGAAGTATTTCGGGATCGTCGGGATGCCCTCGAGTCGATCAACCGTGCGCCAGTTCGGCGCGTTGCCGTACACGCCGGTCGTCGAGGGTGCTAATCCGGTAAAGATAGCGGTACGCGACGGGTTGCATAGGGTAGACGGCGCATGCGCGTTGGTGAATAACATGCCGCGCGCCGCCAGCGCGTCAATATTCGGCGTAATCGCTTGCGGGTGACCACCAAGAACGCCGACCCAGTCGTTCAGATCGTCGATCGAGATGAATAAGACATCGGGTGGAGCTGCGTCTTGAGCCTGCGCCGAGACAAGGCGAGCAGATAACAGTAAGACGGCAACCAGTGGACAGTGCCTCATAATTACCTCTGGCGATTATTCAACCGCCTGGTCTTCGGCCAAGGCGTAGCACTCGTACTCGAGGACGCGGATATTCTCTTCGACACGTCGGTAGAGAGGCATGCTCATCTGCCAGGGCTCGGTAAAAACTTCGGGGTCCTCGATCGTGACCTCATAGCGCATATGATCGGGGCCAGTTCGAGTATAGCGCTCGACGACATGCAGAGATGGGCTGTGGAAATTTCCCGAGCGGTCGAACCAGGTTTCACCCGTGAAGTGCGTTACGTCAACGACGAGCGTATTCCCCTCCCAGTGACCACGAGAATCTCCCATGTACCATTCGATCGGCCCCGGTAAGCGTTCACCGCCCATGTAGATATTGCGGATCGTGTGTACCCATTCGTAGATCATGACGATTTGATTCGGAGTCTGGAAGATCTGGAACGGATACGGTAAATAGGTGCTACGCGGAACACCGACCATCTTGCAGTTTGTTTCCGGGTCATCCGTCGAACGGTTCGAATAGTTCTGCCGGCGCCGTTCCAGCGCCCACGGCTGATAAGGAAGGTCGTTGCCGATGACGACACCCTGCCCCGCCGGCACACCGTATTCCGAAGAGTGATCTTGAATATTCCAGTTTGCGGTGTTCAGGGCCTGCCAAACACCCTGCAGATCCGGCTGACCATCGCTTGTTCGCGGCGGCGTATAGTCCTGCCCTGTGCCGATCGATGGCAGCAAAAATATTATTCCCGCAATGAACGGGGTGGCAAATGGCAGGCCGGTCGATCTATTTCTCACTCGTGATCATCCTCTCGCTATTCGTCCGGATTCGTGCCGGTCAGCAGTCGCGTACCGTCGGCGAACGTCACTTCTTCGCTATCGATTGAACGCGAACCATCCCGCGCCGGGAGACCATGGACCGTGATGATGCTGCCGATCGGAAGGTTGTCAGGCCGCCAGCCTCTCCTGTAGAGGGAATTCGCGCTGCTGAATTCAATCTTCCAAAGCTGGACCACGCCAGCTTCGTTTTCCACTTCCAGGTGCAACCATGCATGCGGATTCCTCCACTCGAGCTCGACGATCGCTCCAACGACGGTAACCTCGCTCGACATGTCGTACTGTAGAGCGACTGAGTGATGGGCCGCCGCTGGAACGCCGGCCAGCACCAAACTCATGCCCGCAGCGACTCCGACTGCGGAGCCTCTGATCTGTAGCCAATTCATTTCCTCTCAGCCTCCTCTAGCTCCCAGGCGGCCTTGAGCCGCCGGGCTTCGTCGCCCGTTATTCCGGGATAGATTTCGTAACCGACGTTGATAAACATCTGTCGCGCCAGTTCGTTGTTCTCATAGCAGGCCTCCTCCAGCAGTTCGTAATTCTGCACCGTGCTGCGCCGGTAGGCGATCGCGATCGTGAAGGGCTGCGTATAGACGTTCGGATCGTCCAACGTCGCCTGATAGTGAATCGTGTCGGCGTCGATCAGCGTAAATCGCTCCACGACATGTGCCTCATCCGTGAAGAATCGGCCCCGCTGATCGAGCCAGGCGCGCGCGTTCTGATTGGCGGTATCGATCACCAGGGTGTTGCCTTCCCAATGGCCGACTGAATCTCCATTCCACAACTGTACGTCGTCACCGATATGGGGCCGGCCATCCAAGGGAATGACTCTGAACGCATGTGCTTCCTCTCCCTGTACGAGGAAGTGATCGGCGTTCTGCATAAACTGCAAAGTACCTGTCATGTACATCGTCAACGGAACGCCGTCGAGACGGCAGATAGCGTTGTGATGGACGTACGCCGGACGGTTGTAACGACGCTGGGCTTCCGCCCAGGGTTGCACCGGCACGATGCCGTCAGGTGGATCGACGATGATGCTCGGTGCGTCGTTGTCGTCGAGCGTCTCGAAATGTTCTTCGAGGCTTTCGTGTGCGGCGGCCCGGCGACGCCAGATGCCGTTGAGGTCGGGTCTACCGTCTGCCCCGCGCGGAGGGTCGAAGTTCTTGGCTGCTTCGAGTGCGCAGGCGTGAAAGACGGAATGCGCGTCCTCTGGGCAAACGGAGTCCGTTACCCAGGATTGTGCTACGGCAGCACCCGGCACGATGAACGATGCGATCGCGATAAACGCCGCGGCGATTGTGACAAGGACCCGACTACTCACAGGTGCCCCTCCATTGTGTGGACGAAGCCATGATGCCAAAACCGGCTACATGTCTCTACGCCCAATGCCAGTATTCATGAAAGTTAGTTCATCTTGTCGCGGGTGAGCGCGAGCTCTGGCTGTTCCCTTGCCACCCCGTACGAGGCACCGTTCACGACTGCGCCATAGATGCGTTGCAAGTCGGCTACGCTTAAATAATCGGGATGATGAACCTCCGCGATACTGGCGTAGATCAGAGAAGTGCCCGGCTTCGACACCTTGAAGTCATAGAGATGCACTGCGAGCGGTTGCGGAGCGATCTCGCCCATTAGGCCAGCGACCCGATCCGTGGAGTGTAATACGCCGAAATAGCGATTGATCTTCTCAATAGTCCAACCGTGTTGCGCGAACACGGCGCCGATCGACTGCCCTGAGAGAATGGCTTCATGTTCTACAGAATATGCGTTCTCTATCAATTCAGGAAATTGAACGACAGCAAACGTTCGGCAGATCTTGGTGCCCTGGTGCACACTGTAGAGATTCGAGACGCGGACACGGGCGTCGGTTGCCAGAACATCGATGCCGTAGCTGCCGAATTCCATCGCGATTCGCTCACTGTTCAACAGCGGCCGTAATTCGGCCTCGCTCGGCGTTACCAGTGGCGCCTGCGCCGCGATCTGCGTACTCAGGCAGAGAGTGAGAAGGACCGCGAATCTAGAGTTCGAGTAAGTCACCTCGTCATGATATTCTGAATTAGCTGATGAATCGCCCTCAAACCACCGCGCTTTCTGTGACCCTAGTTGCCCTGCTTGCGTCGGGCCTGGCGCACGGGCAGGGGTTCAGAGGGCGCTACGCTCCCCAGCAGAACGACCCTCCTGCGACCGAATTCATTGCGGCGCGCTGGCATTTCGGCACCAACGGCAACTTTCGTCTCGGTCACATGGGCTGGTCACACAACTACCCGTATTCCGAGCAACACCTCAACGAGTTCGTCGCCGAAACAACCCGCGTCGATGTGCAACTCAATTCCTACAAGATTATCGAGCTAGGATCGGATGACGTATTCGAGCATCCTTTTGCTTACATATCTGAGCCCGGTGAAATGCAGCTTTCCGAACAGGAAGTCGAAAACTTGCGGCAATATATCGATCGTGGAGGCTTCATCCTCATCGATGATTTCGACGGACCGCATCTAGCGCAGCTGCGTAGTCAGATGTTCAGAGTATTTCCCGACCGGCTTTTCTTTCCGTTGAAAATCGATAATCCGATCTTCGATTTGATTTTCGAGCTTCAGGATTTAAACGGGATGGCGCCCTACGTCCCAGGCGGGGCACTCGTGTACTACGGGATGCTCAATGATCGTGGCGAGATCGCTATCGTCGCGTGTTACAACAACGATCTAGCGAATTTCTGGGATCGGATCGATCAGGGAAGTTACCCGCTCCGGCCCTCGACCGATGCGTTCCGTATGGGTATCAATTATCTCGTCTATTCAATGACGCACTAGCTGGAACCGCGGCGCTCACTCGATGACGACATCGAGCGGGTCGCTCAGGCGGCTCTCGATACCACCGACGACGGCGGAGACCGTTACCTGCCACTCGCCGGTGGGCAACTCGAGAAAATACTCGGTCAGATGCGGCTCGATTTGCTGCACCATTTCCTGATTTACGTACACGCGATACTCAGTCACCCCGTTGTCAGGAAGCGCACCCCCATCATCGAACTGAGAAGGCGGCGTCCATCGAAGCGTTACGCCGCTCGGGTCGATCAGATCGCTGCAGCCTGAAATCACCAATACAGAAGCGATCAGCAGCAGTCTGGTGAGCGGCTTCGCTGCAAGCTCAATGTGTTTCAATCTCATACGGGCGTCATTCTATAATATCACTTGAATTCGACTCTGAAGTGCAACTCTAACTGATCGATTGGAAGGCAAGCTACGGTAGCATCCTGGCTTTTCCAACCGACCAAAGTAAGAGAGGCACAGCTGAGTGGTTACACGCAGCTTACCCAAGAAGAACGATATCAGATTCACATTCTTAAGCGCGCCGGGCATGCCCAAAGCGAGATGGCGGAGATACTGGGTCGTCACAAAGCGACCATCAGCAGAGAGCTGCAGCGTAATACGGGGCTGAGCGGCTATCGGCCTAAGCAAGCCCACCGGCTGGCTCTGACACGCCGCAAAGCTTGGCGTGGCGGCCGCTTCAAGGGTCCGCACTGGGCGCTAATAGCTGCGTTGCTGCGTCAAGACTTGAGTCCCGAGCAGGCCGCCAATCGGCTCGCCGATGAGCAGGGAATTCGTGTCTGCCATGAGTGAATTTACCAGTTTATCTACGCCGATCAACGTGAAGGTGATGGGCTACACCGCTATCTTTGCTGTCGTAAGAAGCGGCGCAAACGCTATCGTAGCTACACCCGTCGTGGCTACATCCCCAACCAGGTCTCGATCGAGGATCGCCCTGCTATCGTCAATAGCCGGCGTCGTATCGGGAATTGGGAAGGCGACACGATCATCGGCAAGGCTCACCGGGGCGCCATCGTCTCGCTGGTCGAACGCAAGAGCCGATATACCTTCCTGGCACATACCACGCACAAGACGGCTGATGCGGTCCATCGATGCATTACCAACAGCCTCGCGCCTCACAAGAAGCGTGTTCACACGCTGACT
>CAUZMW010000082.1:0-10096 GCA_963581225.1 Gammaproteobacteria bacterium | reverse complement strand
CGCGGTAGAAGGCCCTCTGTAGCCAGATAATTTCGTTCGGTCTCGGTTGGAAATAGTATATGGAGTGATGATGCACCGAGTTCGGTGCCGAGTTCCCGGGCGGCGTCCAGTAGTACCGTAGCGACCGCTGAGAAATCCGCATACGCCGCGACCAGGATCCGCTGCCCGGTTGCGGGTGTGAACGGGATGGCGCTAACGAGCTTCGGGTAATAAGACAGGCCGGTTTCAGCGTAAGCGTTGGCCCAGCCCCAGTCGAAAACAAACTCGCCGCGCGAATCGTGCTTGACGTAGAGAGGAAGCGCACCCAGTAAGTCGCCGGCCGCGTCAGTGACGGTGAGATGGCTCGGTTGCCACGACGTTTCCGCGCCGACACATCCCGTTGTCTCCAGCGCGGCAAGAAACTCGTGGCGAAGAAACGGCGAGTCGCCGGCGAGCGCATTCCAACTGACCGAATCGATATTCCGGACGCTGGTATTGCGATGGGTTTGAATATTCATTCGATTCGGGAAGAACTCTTGGTCCTGGCGGTAAATGGCAACGCGTCGCCCATGCTTGGAGGAGTACTATAACCAGGTTACCAGAGCGACTCGGGTAGCCGTTCCGGGGCCAGGTGAGCGGGCCGAAGCGGCGCGTTTTCGAGTGCCGTCATTCCGTTTTCACGGGGGCTATGCACGGGGCGAGTGTGTGTATAATCAGCATCTTAACTTAATGTATTCGGGTAAAAATTGAGCAGAGCGAAGTCTAGCGGTGTGGCCCAGCCCTTCTTCGTTCCGCGCGTTCGGGGGTTGAGGGAGTCCGCGCTGTGGCTTTGCGCGGGCCTCGCCGTCATTTTCTTTCTCGCACTCGTGAGTTATCACACCACCGATCCGGCCTTCAGCGTTTCCGGGGACAGCCAGCTCGTGCAGAATCGCATGGGTCCGGCGGGAGCCTGGTTCGCCGATATCGCTTATCTTCTCTTTGGCCGGCCGGCCTATCTGTTTCCGGCGCTTGTATTGCTGTCTGGCCTATTGGTTTTCAAGGGCCGCAACGACCGCGATCGAGTGGGTTACTCCGCGTTGCTGTGGCGCAGCGGTGGTTTCGTACTGACGCTCGCCGCCAGCTGTGGGCTTGCCACGCTGCACTTCCTGGCTCCCGATCTGCGTGAGACGGCCGGGGGGGTAGTCGGGCAGTTAGTCGGAGCAGGGCTCGAGCAGGTCCTCGAGCTTTTGGGTGCTACAGTCTTGTTATTAGGCGTCTGGCTCGCAGCAGTCTCGCTGGCGACGGGCATTTCGTGGCTGGCGGTAATGGACAAGACCGGACGCGGTGTGCTGATGGCTGTTGGCACTGCCGAAATGGCCGTCGGTCGCGCGCAGGTGTGGTTCGAGGGCCGCCGTGCCAAGAAGCAGCGCCATGAACTCGTGACGAAGAGCCGGTCGAAGGCGAAGCTGGGCGCGCCGCGGATCGAACCCTCGTTCGAACCCGTAGAACCCAGTGCCCGGCTGGAACGCGAGCGGCAGGTGCCGCTATTTGCGCCGCCCGCATCATCGTCGGAGCTTCCGGCACTGGCGCTGCTCGATGATCCGCCGGCGCGTAAAGGCGGCTATTCGCAGGAAGCATTGGAAGCAATGTCTCGACTCGTTGAATTAAAGCTTGCGGATTTCGGGATCGAAGTGGAAGTCGTAGCCGTGCATCCGGGACCGGTCGTGACCCGCTTCGAGTTGAAACCCGCGGCGGGCGTAAAGGTTAACCAGATCACTAATCTGTCCAAGGACCTGGCGCGCTCGTTGTCTACCGTTAGCGTGCGTGTCGTGGAGATCATTCCCGGCAAGCCATATGTCGGCCTCGAGATCCCGAATGAAGTGCGCGAACTGGTCGCGCTTGGGGAAATCGTTAAATCCCGAGTCTATGACGATCTGAGCTCGCCACTGACATTGGCGCTGGGTAAGGACATCAGCGGCCAGCCGGTCGTCGCCGATCTCGCAAAGATGCCCCACTTGCTGATCGCCGGCACGACGGGCTCGGGTAAGTCCGTCGCGATCAACGCCATGGTCCTTAGCCTTCTCTACAAGGCATCGCCAGAGCAAGTTCGAATGATCATGATCGATCCGAAGATGTTGGAGCTCTCAGTCTATGAAGGCATTCCGCATCTGCTTGCGCCGGTCGTGACCAACATGAAGGAGGCGGCGAACGCGTTGCGCTGGTGTGTCGCCGAAATGGAGCGACGCTATTCGTTAATGGCAGCGTTGGGCGTGCGCCAGCTGTCCAGCTACAACCGCAAGGTCAATGAGGCACTGGATAATGGGACGCCGATACTGGATCCCACGTATACCGTTCCCGAAGGCAGCGACGAGGAGCCGCGATCGTTACAGCCCTTGCCGTATATCGTCGTTGTCATCGACGAGCTGGCAGACATGATGATGATGGTGGGTAAGAAAGTTGAGGAACTTATCGCCAGGCTGGCGCAGAAAGCCCGGGCCTCGGGGATCCATATGATCATCGCGACTCAACGGCCTTCGGTTGACGTCATTACCGGACTCATCAAGGCCAATATCCCGACTCGGATCGCCTTCCAGGTGTCGGCGAAGGTGGATTCGCGAACGATCCTGGATCAGATGGGAGCCGAACAACTGCTTGGTCACGGGGACATGCTGTATCTGCCGCCCGGTACTTCGACTCCGACCCGGATTCACGGCGCGTTTGTATCTGACAATGAGGTGCACTCCGTCGTGAAGAGTTTACGCGACACCGAGGCGCCCAGCTTTATCGAAAAGATTCTCTCCGGACCCAGTGGTGGGATTCCCGGAATCGACGCCGCTACGACAGGGCAGTTGGATGGGGAACAGGATCAGCTTTACGATCAAGCCGTACAGATCGTGACGCAGTCCCGTAGAGCGTCTATCTCCGGTGTCCAACGTCGCTTGAAGATTGGTTACAACCGCGCGGCCAGGCTGGTGGAGACCATGGAGGAGGCCGGCATCGTTGGAAGCTTGCAAGCGAACGGATCCAGGGAAGTGATCGCGCTACCACCTCCCGCTGAATAGCTGACTCTTGAAAAAAACTCACACGGCAGGTTACTGCGTTGTCATTTTTGTCGGCGCGGCAATGATCGCATGCAACGCTGCGTGGCCTCAGACCGTCGACTCGCCCGATGGCCCGACGGGCGAGGAGCACCTGCAGAACTTTTTGGATGACGTACAGACGTTACAGGCCGAGTTCTATCAGGAACTCTGGGGCGCCGATGAGGAGCTCGTTGAGATCGCGACGGGCAGCTTGTCGTTGCAGCGCCCAAATCATTTTCTTTGGAGTTACCAGAGCCCGATCGAGCAGCTCATTCTGGCGGATGGCGAGAGCCTGTGGATATACGACGTCGAGTTAGCGCAGGCCACCGTTACGCCTTTAAGCGACATCATCGAGGCGACGCCGGCCATGCTTCTAAGCGGCGATCAGGCTGTGCGTGATGGCTTCGAGGCGCTCGAGAGCTTCGCGGCGGACGGGTTGAGTTGGGTTCGTCTCGCGCCCAGGATCCCCGGTTCGGACTTTCGTTCGGTGCTGATCGGCTTTCGGGATGCTGAGCTTGCGCGCCTCGAGTTGATCGATGGGCTCGACCAAACCACACGCATAAATTTCTCAGAAGTATTTATTAATCAAGATCTTGAAGTAGATCTATTCTCTTTCGATCCACCCGCCGGCGTCGATGTGATCGGCGAACCGAGGTAATAGCCGTCATGCTGCCGCTCAGACATCCATGGTATTGGCTGCTGCCAGGTTGGCTTCTAGTTGTTGCCGTTATCGCCGCGAGTGTTTTTCCGGGCATCGCGATCGCTACGCTGAGTACCCCCGGCGCCGACAAGCTTGCGCATGCTGCGAGCTACTGTTTGTTGATGGTTTGGTTCGCTGGGTTTTACGCGCCTCGGCACCACGGGATCGTCGCCCTGTTACTGTTGGCCCTCGGACTCGTGCTCGAGGTGGTTCAGTGGCGTCTGCCATACCGATTCTTCGAACCTGCCGATCTTCTCGCGAACGCGACAGGCGTCATGATCGGACTGGTGTTGTCGATCTCTTTGCTTGCCGGTTGGTGTCAGCGAATGGAGAGTCGATTGGGGTACCATAATTAACTATGTTGGACCCGAAACTGCTGCGCAACGATCTGGACGGAGTCGCTCGAAATCTCGCGCGACGCGGAGTCGTCCTGGATCGACAACAGTATCAGGCGCTTGAGACCGACCGTAAGGCGCTACAGGTTGAAGTTGAAGAACGTCGGCAGGAGCGCAACACGCGTTCGAAAGCCATTGGTCAGGCGAAAAGTGCCGGCGAAGATATCGAACCTCTACGGCTCGAGGTAGGCGAACTCGCGACGAAATTGGGCGAGGCGGAGGCGCGTCTGCAGGCTGTGCAGGCTGATCTGGAGGCCTTATTGGCGGGCTTGCCGAACTTACTCCACGACTCGGTCCCGGACGGGGCAGATGAGACCTGTAATACGCAGCTTCGGCGCTGGGGTGAGGTGCCGAGTTTCGATTTCGAACCCCAGGATCACGTCTCGATCGGCGAGGGCCTCGGGCTCATGGACTTTGAGAGTGCAGCGAAACTTTCAGGTAGTCGATTCGTCGTCTTGCGCGGCCAATTGGCAAGACTGCAGCGCGCGCTTGTCCAGTTCATGTTGGATGTGCATATCAGTGATCACGGTTACGAGGAAGCATACGTTCCCTATCTCGTGAACGCAGAGACTCTATTCGGCACCGGCCAACTGCCGAAGTTCGATGCGGATTTGTTTCATGTCGATGGCGAAGCGGGACTTCGGCTCATTCCGACGGCAGAGGTACCGCTGACTAACCTCGCGCGCGACAGCATCCTTGAGCCCGATGAATTGCCTCTGAAGCTTACGGCCCATACGCCGTGCTTCCGATCCGAGGCGGGCTCCTACGGCAAAGACACCCGCGGCATGATCCGCCAGCATCAATTCGAAAAAGTCGAGCTGGTGCACATCGTTCGGCCGGCCGACTCTTACGACGCGCTCGAGGAGTTGCTGTCACACGCCGAGACGATCCTGCAGCGCTTGGGGTTGGCCTATCGTGTCGTCACGCTCTGTGGTGGCGATACCGGATTCGGCGCGGCGAAAACCTACGATCTGGAAGTCTGGTTGCCGGGGCAGGGCCGTTACCGAGAAATTTCGTCCTGTAGCAACTGTGAGGCTTTTCAGTCTAGACGACTGCATGCGCGCTGGCGCAACCCCGACACGAATAAGCCTGAGCCCTTGCATACGTTGAACGGTTCGGGGGTCGCCGCGGGCCGTGCGCTGATCGCCGTGCTCGAAAACTATCAACGCGAAGACGGCTCGGTAACGATCCCGGAGGTCTTAAGGCCTTATATGGGCGGCGCCGTCGAGATCAGCGTCGATTAGCCGCTGAGAAAAGAATTACATAAGCTAATGACAGGCGTCACCGTCCACGGTTTCCGCTCCTCGTTCCGGCAATGGTCTGAAGAACAGACAAGTTTCCCCAAAGCTGTCTGTGAGCTTGCCCTGTCACACGAACCAAGAAAGATAGCCTCTGAAATGGGCAGACCCGCCATTATCAAAGCTCTGAGGAAGAAAGCAGCTCAGATGAGCAAAGAGAAAGGAAAGGAACGTGCTATCGAGCTGGTAGAAGAGTTTACCGCTCTGCGGTATTGTGTTCAGCTGAATAATTAACGGCACACAGCCGCGTGTATCGGGGATGCGAAGTGAAGCGTTTGATGGTTGTTCTTGCCTTAACCGCCCCATTCGCGGCTCAGGCCGATGTCGAGTGGGCTTACCAACTCCTCGATGAGTCTCTACTGCCCCAGCGGGATCTTGACATCGATCTGGAGGCGCCTCGGACCGTGCCCGGCAGCTCGCTACAACGCAGCCAGGAACAGATCGACGATCACTGGAATCCACCCGACTGGTTTCCTGACGATCACTACGCACCCGTGCCGGAAGTAGTCGCCAGGGGCGCGGGACCGAATGTCAGGGCCTGTGCCGCTTGCCACGGTTACACAGGTGCCGGACACCCTGAATCTTCACACCTCGCCGGCTTGACGGTCGGCTATATCACGCGCCAGATGGCAGATTTCAGAAACGCCGCTGATGGTTTCGCCACCGGATCAAGCGCGACCAGGATAGATCGCAGCTGGATGAACAGGTTTGAACCCACGGACTCGCAGATCCGTCAGGCGGCGACGTGGTTTGCGGGACTGGAGGTCATCGACTGGATCGACGAAGTCATCGAGGCGGATCCGGTGCCGAGAACTTATATCGGTGACGGGCGCATGCGCCACATTCATCCCGACGGCGGTACTGAACCCATCGACAATCGTATCATCGAGATCCCGCAAGATCGTGAGCTTGTGACGGCGCGGCATCCATACTCCGGGTTTACGGTTTACGCACCTCCTGGCAGTCTCGCCCGCGGAGAAGAACTCGTGATGACCGGAGCGGGTGGCCGGACCATTCAGTGCGCTATCTGTCACGGCGAAGGCTTGAAAGGTCTGGGTGACGTGCCGAGGCTTGCCGGCATCTCGCCGCTCTATGTCGTTCGACAATTAAACGACTTCAAAACCGGGGAGCGCGCTGGAACCCTCGCGCCTCTTATGACGGCGACAGTGGCGAATTTGACCGACGAGGACATGGTCGCGATCGCGGCCTATCTGGCCGCTTTGAATCCCTGATACGCAGCCTTGGATTCCAGGCAGATTTTCCAATATAGCAAGTACGTTTTACTGCTCCTTGGCCTAAAATAGCCGTCGCTCATGGAAAGACGTCAGGCTCCGCGTGGAGCAGAAAAACGCCCGGAAGACGGGTGACCAAGAATATGAAGACGACAATTGGTACCCGGGAACCTGACGGAGTCGAAATGAAACTACTTTCCATACCGTTCTGCGTAATACTCTTACTGGCAACGAGCGGGTGCGCCGACACGGATCCTGTTCAGATGTTGGAGGCCGATTTCCGCGTCACAGCTGAGGCCATTCACGACGCGGTGATCACCATCGACAGTCACGACGATATCTCTTTCGATTTCGCAACCGAGTCCGTCGATCCGCTGAACGGTGCTCGCCAGGTCAATCTCGAAAATATGCGTGCGGGTGGACTCGACGTCGGGTTTTTTGTCGTTTTTGTGGGTCAGACAGAACGGACGCCGGAGAATTACGCGCAAGCGAAAACCGATGCAATGACGAAGTTCGATGCGATTCACCGCATGGCGGATGAGATGTATTCGGAGCTCATCGAGTTGGCTTACTCCGCTGACGACGTTGAACGCATCCACGCTTCCGGCAAGCTCGTCGCCGCCATCGGCATCGAGAACGGGTACGTCATCGGCAATGATCTCTCGCTCCTCGAGCGCTACCACGACCTTGGCGCCCGCTACATCACGCTATCTCACGGTGGACACAACGACATCTCCGATTCCGCACGGCCGCGCCCCGAGTTCGGGGACGAAGAATCGGAGCATGACGGGGTCAGCGCGTTTGGAGAACGAGTCATTACCGAAATGAATCGGCTCGGCATCATGGTCGATGTCTCTCACATCTCAAAGGCCGCGGCGCTCGACGCGATACGATTCTCCCGCGCACCTGTTATCGCATCCCACTCCAACACACGCGCACTTACGGACCATTTCCGCAACATGGACGACGAGACACTACTCGCGCTTAAGGAAACCGGTGGGGTCATGCAGGCCACGGCCCTTGCTGAGTTCGTCAAGACCCTAACGCCGGAGCAACAGGAAGCGACCTCTGAGCTACTGGCGGATTTCGAGCTGGAGCGACTCAGAGATGCGCTTTCGCTCTCCGTCGATGAGCGCGGCAAGATCATGGCCCGCCTCCGTGAGATCGGTTACGCCGACGTCGGCGATTTCATCGATCATGTGGACCACGCGGTCGACCTGATCGGCATCGATCACGTGGGGCTGAGCTCAGACTTCGACGGCGGCGGCGGCATTGTCGACTGGTTCGACGCCGGCGAGACGTTTAACGTCACACTGGAGCTGGTGCGCAGGGGCTACAACCGGGACGACATCGAGAAACTGTGGGGCGGCAATCTGCTGCGGGTCTGGCGCGAGGTCGAGGAGGTCGCCGCCGAGTCCGGCTAGCGGGCGAACGAGCGCCGCTGAAAGCGGTCAACTCTTCCGATTCTCCCGCTATGTGATTGCGTGGAAACTGTGTACGACCATGAAGACCAGCGACGTGACCGAGACGCTGGAGCTTGCCTTGCAGGCATCGGGTTGTGACCACGCTGATGTCGATCAGAAGCCAAGATTACTCTCGGACAATGGCTCGAGTTATATCTCAGGCGATCTCGCTGACTGGCTCACTGACAATCAGATGAGCCATGTTCGCGGCGCGCCGTATCATCCGCAAACGCAAGGCAAGATCGAACGCTGGCACCAAACACTGAAGAATCGGATATTGCTGGAGAATTATTTTCTACCTGTCGATCTTGAAAAGCAGATCGAGGCGTTCGTCGATCACTACAACCATCAGCGATACCATGAGAGCTTGAAAACCTGACGCCAGCCGATGTCTACTTCGGGCGTGGGCAATCAATACTAGCCAAGAGAGAAAGAATCAAACAAAAGACTATCGCGAAACGTCGTTTGCAATATCAACGATCCGTCGCGTAACATGAAAATGACGAGCAAAACACTCGCTTAGTCTGAAGTCAGATCTGTCCCATTTGTTTGAAGACGGACAAGCTCAACAGGGGGTCTCCAGTGAAGACGAAAATTTTCGTTGCTCTATCGTTCGCCGCAGCGTTGATCGTAGAAACTACGCACGCGCAGCCGGCTCCGTACAACGACGTCGGAGTGACCATGGGTCACTGGCACATCGTCTCGAAGGACGTGGAAGCAAATAAGAATCTCTTCCTCGGCTTGGGAGGGAAATTGTATATGCCTGGCGGCAACCCGATGATGAGTTTCCCCGGCCTATACATCAACTTGAGCCTGGGGATGGATGAGGGTGAGGGCGGCACCCAAGGATCGGTGGTGGATCATGTCGGCTTCATCGTCGACAACGTTCAGGAACGGATCGCCGAATGGAGGGCAAACGGCGTAAACGTGCTCCCGGGAAATAATGGCCGGTTGGACCAGGCATTCATCGAAACGCCGGATGGTGTGCGTATCGAAATCCTGGAAGACAAGACGCAGTCGGTGCCAATTCGAGGTGAACACGTCCATTTGGTTCTTCCTGCATCGGAAGTTTCAGCTGCGCAGGCCTGGTACGCGAAGACCTTCGGCGGCGAGCCAGGCACTCGCAACGACGCGCCAGTCGTCGACATTCCGGGCGTGCAGATGCGCTTCCGCGCAGCCGATGAGAAGCAGGCGCCGACCAGAGGCAGAATTCTGGACCACATTGGCTTCGACGTGAGGGATCACCCAGCTTTCGTGCAGAAGATTCAGACAGAAGGAATCACGCTCGATGAGCCAGTTCGGACGGCTTCCAGCGGCACCATTCTCACGTATATCACTGATCCCTGGGGCACTCGCATCGAGATTATCGAACGGGCTCCGCTCGGGCTGCAGGTGCAGTAGCCTGTAACCTGCTAACGGATGACCGCTCCTGGCCGAAAGGAGACGTCCGTTAACGGTAGCTTTGGTCTCAATAGCGGCCGCTCGTATACTAGATTTCCTAGTTGAAGCTAAGGTCGCGAATCGACCCAATGCCGCTTACAAGCGACAGGGAGAAAAACAATGAACTCCAATCACCGGCCGTTTCATCGATCAGCCCCACTGGCAGCCGTCCTTTTTTCAATGGCGTTGGGTCTTCCATGGGTGTCACCGTCCCTGCATGCTCAAGCCAATTTCGAGCGACGGCCGATCACTAACGAGGCCTGGGTGCAGCCCTTCCCGCCGGTGAGGATCATTGGCAACCTGTACTACGTCGGGACGTACGATCTGGCGTCGTACCTGATCGCCACGCCGGCGGGTCATGTCCTCATCAATACGGGCGCCTACGACTCTTCGCAGATGATTCGGTCCAGCGTCGAGGAGCTGGGGTTCGAGTTCGAGGACATCGAAATCCTGCTCACCACGCAGGCACACATGGATCACGTCGCGGATCTCGCGGAGATCAAACGCATCACGGGCGCCCGGATGATTGC